>QKCK01000072.1 GCA_003245695.1 Bacteroidota bacterium
ATTTCGTTGGCTCCTCAATTGCCTGGGGTGCATTCTATCTGTTCCGTAAAGTATTTATTGAATACAACATCTATGGTGATTCATTTCATATTGAGTTAGGGAATAAATTCTATTACGGGATTATCCTTATTCCGGCGTTCTGGATTATTCTTTTTGGCATGACAGGCTTCTATACTGATTCACTTCGCCGCTCCCGCCTTCATGAGTTCGGCAAATCACTTTTAATTACCATCACAGGCAACGTAATTCTTTTCTTTTCACTCCTGTTAAATGATGTAATAAAAGACTACTCATCATATTATATCCTGTTCATGGTACTGATGGGACTTGAATTCTGCCTTACATGGATCCCAAGGTTTATCATAACTTCATGGGTGACAAACAGAATTCACAAAGGAATAATAGGATTCAATACTATTATTATCGGGAGTAATGGCAAGGCTGTGGAAATAAGCAGGAGCATCAGGTCTGAAAAAAAGTCAGCAGGGAATATTCTTACCGGATATATTAATGTCACAGGGAAGGAGAATGAGGAAATAAGCAAATTACTGCCATACCTCGGATCACTTGAAAACCTTGAAGAGATAGTAGCCACGAATAAAGTAGAGGAGGTAATAATAGCACTTGAAGACATTGAATACGAAATACTCAACGATGTAGTCAACAGGCTATGTCACCGTAATATCATTATTAAAGCTGCACCTTCAATGTACGATATCCTCTCCGGACATATTGAGACAGCATCTATATATGCCACTCCCCTGATCAGGGTTTCAAGGCGTATCATGCCCTACTGGCAATATTCTATTAAAGAGGTCTCTGACTATGCCTGTTCCTTTTTTGCACTTGTTATACTATCACCGGTTATGATGCTGTTGGCCCTTTTCATCAAAGCTGAAGATCGCGGACCTGTTTTTTTCAAGCAGGAGAGAATCGGAAAACATGGAAAGCCCTTTATGATATACAAATTCAGATCTATGGCAGTTGGTGCAGAGAATGGCACTCCTCTTCTTGCCAGGGAAGGGGATAAACGTGTGACACGTATTGGCAAGTTTATGCGTAAACACCGACTCGATGAGATACCCAATTTCCTTAATGTACTCAAGGGTGATATGTCACTTGTAGGCCCTAGACCGGAACGAAGGCATTTTATAAACCTTATCACACAGAAGGCGCCATACTACAACCGTGTATTGACGATAAAACCTGGCATCACCTGCTGGGGACAGGTAAAACTAGGATATGCCAATGACATTGATCAGATGCTCCGTCGGCTGGAGTATGACCTTGCATATCTTGAGAATATCTCAGTCTACCTCGACGTTAAGATACTCTTCTACACCCTGGGGACAATAGTAAAAGGTAAAGGTTTATAAGATATTAAAGGCTGTTATAATAGTCAACCACTTTTTTAAGATCCTTTATATCCTTAGTTTTGATCTTATTTCTGGAAATAAATTCGTTTATCTGACTCTCTCTATCAGACAATACTTCTAAAAGATCCTTCTTGCTTTTTACAGGAATAGCAACCTCGTCACCAAGTTTAACATAGTAGGTATCTGGCAGAGGAATGAATTTAGCCGGTTTTGCATCCTGATATGGTTTGGGCGCCTCGGGATCCTGAACACGGATATTTTTCTTTATAAGGAGCGAGCATTTACCCTCAGTGGCAACAACGAAATAGTATTCATCGTTTATCGTATCGACATTTTTACGGATCTTACTGTAGACAAATTTTGTCGTATCAATTAAAACGTATGCCATTTTCTCCGGATGAGATAATCCATACACCTGGTCGTTTTTCTTTACATGTATCTCGTCAGCATATATGTCATAACGTAACATAAGGTCGTATGATCCTCCATCAGTCAGCACAAATTTACCCTCATGAAAATCTGCAAACATAAAAGGGTCACCGATAATGCTGGAATACTGAATTGCATCAGGTCCGGAAACAATTCTGTTCAGTCTCAGCTTATCAAGTATTATTTCTGAAGCGGCAACAGGGATCTGTGATAAAGCAACTCCTGAGAGTGTAAAACTCAGAATCAGTGATAATAATATTGAGCGATTTGATTTCTTCATGGCTAAAATTTTTTTATTAAATAGAATAAGGCTGCCACGAGGGCAGCCTTATTAAATATTTCACCAGGTTTTTATTTAGGAGTATAAACAACCCAGAAAATTCTGTTACCACCAGAACCAGGATAGAAGTAATAAAGTTTTATTACTCCAGTGGCTGGATCATATGAGCAAACCTTTGTAGCATCGTTTGGATCGCCTGTTCCAACGTCATCACGATCTTCAAATGTAAGAGTAACTGAATTGTCAGGAAGGATCTGGATATATACATGGGTATTCTCCCAGGTACCGAACCAGTCAGAGCAAACATATGCGCTGATAGCGACAAGGTTTACATCCTCAACATATGCACTGTAAGGATCGTCAGGATAAGAACCTCCGGCAGTCGGATGGAAGTATTTCATATCCTTTGAATACTTACCTGCAAAGAAGTTAGCAACCGAAACCAATGTTTTTGATGAAACATCAACCTTTCTGCCATCTTCCATTACTGAAACATAGCTCAGAGTCCATGCATCACCGATATTAAGTTCAGCTTCATCAGCAGGCATGTCAAGACCCACTATCAAATCTTCATAAGTATAGGTAACTGTCTTTGACAATTCGCCATCAGCATTAGCTGAAGCAATATTTATTGTCTGGTCAAGAACCTTAACTGTTTTGTCAGTGTAGGTCCTGTAGATTTCAACTGACTCAATACCAGGGCCTTTAGGAATATCTAAAGTAACATCGAAGCTCTCTGTTCCTCCCAGTTTGTAAGGTATCACATCGGTAGGAACGAGTATGCCTCCTGTCTTTACATTGGCAGTCATAAGGTCGTCATAGGTATTATCGCATGCTGTAAATGCGAACACCGAAAGGACGAGGCTTAAGGTAGCAAATATTATTTTTTTCATATCATTTCATTTATTCATTAAAAATTATCCTGTGTATCCCACCATACTCTGGTATTGAGATCATCAGCGCCCTGACGGGTAATAGCAGCCGCAAGGTTCGTTGGATTCCTACCTGCTTCATCTGAAGGATAATATGCTCTTACAGGTATCTTACCGCCATTCTGTCCGGCGATAGCAGGAGTAAGTTCGGGATAACCGGTACGTCTCCATTCGAAAGCAGCCTGTGCACCCTGGTCAAACATTGCAACCCATTTCTGTGTAGCAATGGATTCAAGGGCTCTGTCAGGATAATAATCGTAGGTTCCACCCCAATCGACAAAGTCCTGCCATGCATATTCATAGATATCAGCAACAGGTCCATTGTTCCAAGTCGGGCTTTCAAAGGTACTTCTCCATACTTCAAGAGACTCAGCGAAACTGCCATCAGCATTATACTGATCCCATGAAGCACGTATAGCGGCATGATATGCCTCTTCTGCAGTGACATCACCACCTGCGATAAAGCCACGTTTTGCAGCTTCAGCCTTGATAAAGAGAAGCTCAGAGTAACTCATAAGCATGCCAGGAGCTGTTGCTTTTGAGAAATAATCACCAATCTTTGAGGTATTTGCCAGACCGTTACCGTTATATGCAGCAGCATCAGCGGTAAGCATTCCGTTAGGAAGTCCTACCCAGTCACCAACACCAGTTGCAAGATTTGCATATACTACGACTCTGTAGTCTGGACTTGGAGCTTCAGCATAGAGGTAATCGACTATAGTCTTACTAACCCTATGGTCATCTCTGGTCTTTCTGTTCTCATTGATAGGATTGTTATTAGGAGCTGATCCGAGATACTGCAGAGCAGCATTATCACTGTTTGATTCAAAGACAGGATATGTGTCAGGATCACCAAACATGGTTGTCATCTCTGAAGTAGGATCAACACGGTCTGATCTGCGCATCAGAAGACGTAGCTTCAATGAGTTTGCAAATTTCTGCCACAGTTCCAGATCATTGCCATAAAGGATGTCTCCTTCAATAGATGATGTTGTGGTGGCAAGAATCTCATTGGCAGTAGTCAGATTTGCAATGAGAGCAGCATAGATTGACTCCTGAGTATCATATACAGGTGAAAGTATAGGAGTTGCAGCACTACCCTGCCATGCTTCTGAATAAGGACAATCGCCGAACTCATCAGTTATAACAGATGTAATGTAGCTTTTGAGGATCAGGGCAACAGCCTGGTAAGCTTCATTATTTGTTGCTACAGCTATGTTGTAGATACTCTGAACATCGTATCCTGAAGCAGCATAGAAACTATTCCATGTATTGTTAATAACACTGATACGAGGAACGTACTTATCTTCATCAGTATACTGAACCTTAGCCATGTGCTGAACCCAGCATGATCCCATTTCGTGTCCGAAGAAAATCTCATGAACACGGTCGGTCATAGATTCTATTGCATTTGTGAGGAGCATACTTGGTGATGCTTCTGCAATGCCAGGACTGTTAGGATTTGTGTTTATTTCCTCAAAATCCTTGGTACAGCTTGATATACCGAAAGTAAAGATCGTTATCAGAGCTGCAAAGTAAATTATAGATTTTCTTTTCATTTCTCTAAGTTTTAAAGGTTAATTAGAATTTGCAGCTTATGCTGAATCCAATGCTCCTTGCTGATGGCAGCTGGCCAAATTCCAAACCTTGAACGTTACCACTGCTGAAAGCAGTTTCAGGGTCAATGTGAGGTACATTAGTACTCAGGATAGCAAGGTTACGTCCTACAGCCGAGATATTGAACTCTTTTAAAGGAAGGTTTCCAAACTTCTTGAATGTGTATCCTATTTTTACTTCACGTAGTTTAATAAATGAAGCATCAAATATACTTGAGTATGCTATATCACTTACATAAGCAGCCTTATTGAAAGCTTCACAGTCAGCAACAACAGTGTTTGTTACATAACCTCCTTCACCGTCAGGCATAACACCTTCGCCAACGATACCACCTTCACGTCCGATGAGTGTCTCTTCAAGAGCACCAGCATAACGTCCCCAGGTTGTAGTCATTGAATAAAGATCGCCGCCTTTCTTCATATCAATAAGGAAGCTTGCATTAAGACCTTTCCAACTGAATTCATTCAGCATACCGCCGATCCAGTCAGGAGTTACATTACCCAGCACTTTGAGGTCACCCTGAGCAGGAACACCGTCATAGAAAATGACATTCCCGTCATCGTCTCTCTCAAAGTCATAGCCATAGAGAACACCATAAGACTGATTTGGAACAGCCAGGTTCTGGAGGCTCCAGTATGAACCGAGGAGATATTGTTCAATACCTTCGGCCAGCTCAATAACCTTATTCTCGTTCTTTGAGAAGTTGAAAGTCATTTTCCACTCGAAGTCTTTCATCTTAACAGGTATCACTGAGAGTAAAATCTCAACACCTTTGTTGTCAATCCTACCTGCGTTAACCATCTTATTCAGGTAACCTGATGCAGCTGACACTGCAATAGAAACAATCTGGTCAATTGACTTCTGGTTATAGTAAGTAACATCAAGTCCAACCCTGTCCATAAAGAAACGCATATCAGCACCGACCTCAATAGAGGTATTCTTCTGTGGTCTCAGTGCAGCATTAGGCAGTTCATTCGGAACAAAGAGGTTAAGGAGCTTTGTACTTGCATTCCACCCGTCACCGAATGATACTGTTGGAAGGAGGTTGTAAGGATCTGTGTCGCCCCCTACCTGTGCCCAGCTACCACGTACCTTTGCAAACGAGAGTATGTCTGAGTTAATATGGAAGAGGTCTGTTAATACGGCACTTAATGATATAGCAGGATAGATATAACGGCAGTTGTCTATTGGGAGTGTGCTTGACCAGTCAGCACGTACTGAGTAATCAAGGAATATTGCATTTTTATAACCTAACTGACCGAAAGCATAGAGTGAGTTGATTCTCTTTGTTGAATGATAGTTTGAAACAACAGGTGTAACTGATGAGTTAGCCAGGTTGTAGATACCAGGAATTGCGAGTTCAGGAGCCTCACCGGTATTTCTCTGTGTCCATCTGTCCATTCTGTTTCCCCCTACATTCAATGAGGCATTGAAATCAGCTCCAAAGGTCTTCTCGGCTGCAATGAGGAAGTCAGTGTTTATCTCTCTGAAGAGCCTGACGTCTTCATAATAGTTACCGTTAGGGAAGTCCATGTCGCCAACAAACTTTCTTTCAGAAGCGAAGTTTGAATAGATATCACCACCAGTTCTCACATAAGCGCTTAACCATGGAAGGAACTGATATTTAACCATTGCATTACCAATAAACCTGTCACGGTCGAGTGTACTAAGGTTTTCATAAAGGGTCATGTATGGGTTGTTGTGATAGTTATGGTTCCAGTTGTATATTGAACCATCATCATTATACTGTCTGGCTTTCAGGAGTTTATAGTCAACCTGACGGCCTGTCCAGAGGAACTGCTGCATAACGTTGTTTGCTGCATAGCCATAACCAGGCTGGTTGTCACTCTTTGCATTGATATAGCTACCTGATGCTGTAAATGTAAGCTTGTCAGTCGGGTTTGATGATGCGCTGAACGAAAGAGTCTTCTTTCCGAAGTCAGTGTTTGGAACCATACCTTTCTGCTGCAAGTTGGTGAAGGAGAGCCTGAAGCTTGATTTTTCACTACCGCCGGTGAGAGATACGTTTGTTGAAACAGTATGACCTAATTCAAAGAAGTCTTTAATATTATCAGGATGTGACACCCATGGTGCCGGCTGAGCCACGCCGCTCTCATCAGCTGAGAAGAACTGCGGGATCATCAGACCTATGTCTAGCTGTGGACCCCAGCTCTCATCAACACCGTCATTGATACCACCTCCCTTACCGTCAACATAAGAGAAGGCTCCTCCGTTACCCTGTCCATAATCATTCTGGAAATCAGGGAGACGTAACGGCGATTCAAACGTGGTTGTGTTACTGATGTTTACAGAGAGTTTTTCACCTTTCTTGCCTTTTTTGGTGGTAATAACAATCACACCGGCAGAAGCTCTTGAACCATAAAGAGCGGAAGCATTTGCTCCTTTAAGAATGGTAAGAGTCTCAATATCATCAGAGTTTATATCAGCAGCACCACTACCTTTGTTTATACCATCAGTACCAGTACTACCGAAGTTAGAGTTGTCAATTGGAATACCATCAATCACAAAAAGTGGCTGGTTATTACCACTAAGAGATGAGATACCGCGGATTACAATACGTGAAGATGCACCAACAGCACCAGATGTTGCTGTGATCTGAGCTCCGGAGACACGACCCTGAAGTGAGTTGATGATGTTAGTCTCTTTTGCCCTGGCTATTTCGTCCCCGGTAACATCCTGGACTGAGTATCCAAGTGCTTTCTTTTCGCGTGAGATACCTAATGCTGTCACAACAACTTCTTCGAGACCAAGCATATCAGATTGCATTACAACATCGATAGTTGTCCTGCCACCGATAACTTCCTCGATAGCCTTCATACCAACAAAATTGAAGTTAAGTGAAGTTGCACCGGCAGGTACGTTGATAGAGTACTTGCCATCAGCATCGGTAAGGGTACCTAATGTAGTACCTTTAACTGTTACTGCAACACTCGGGATGGGAAGCCCATCATCGGCTGAAGTAACAGTACCCTTAATTGTCACCGTCTGTGCCATCAAAGCTGAGAAGCTCGTAAACACAAACAGCGCCAAAAACAGTTTTAGTCTGTTCATAGATCAGAGTTTTAGTTTAACATTTAAAAAGGTTAGAGTTACACAAAAGCAAAACATGCCTGAAAAAGTGCGTTGGGTCACACTTTTCTCACATACCTTGCTATACAAAAATAATTAAAAAAAAATCTGAGATACTTTTTAGACCATGTTTTTTATAAAAATTGTTAAAAAACATATAAATACAACCACACGTAAAACCTTATTCTTCTGTTTAAGAGGAGCCTAAATGGACAGGCGAGCGGTGAATCAGCTAAAAGAATTTTTATAATCTACCTGCCTCTATTTCCATAATTATCTGTTCAATCAGATAATCATCACCTAAAGGATCATACCGGCTCTTGAGGTTAGTTCCGAAGATTCTAGCTATCCCCTGCCAGAATGAAGCAGAGAATTTGCCTCTGTACTCAGTAATCAGATCATATGATGTATCCTGTGTCTCCCTGTCAATTAACTTAATAAGTATTTTAGCCTGCGTAATGGAGAGTTTGCTCAGATCATCTTCATACTGCTTAAAGAGATCCTTTTCATAGGTCCGCAGGAACTCCCTGCGCTCTTTATCTGTACGCATTGATGCCAGAAGGCCATCTACTCTTATCATCTCCTTCCTTACAATAATAGCATAGGGATATACCCTTTTCACATTGTAAACTAACCTTCGGTATTTCCTGTAATCGAAACTGTTCCGGTGTTTGCCCCTGGCATATACCTTTATCTCCCTCATCTCTACCTGGGGGTAAGTCTGCCCGTCATAGGTTGCAGTCTTCAAGACAATGGCACGCCTGGGAAGTGTATCAGGAATGGTCAAATCACTCTGTGCCCACAGGGACAATGACGACATGAATAACAACCATATTAAAAGAAAACCCTTCATTTCTGGCGGCTAAATTAATCAGATTGCAACTAAAAGTGTGCCATGACTGTAAAAAATTGGTAATAACAATGTTTGCATCTCATTTTCTGCTATTTTTGAAGTGCAAGATGAAAACTCCGACAATCTCTGAATTGGATAATTCACCTGAATACAGGAAGGTGATGACACTAAGATATGACGACATAGCTCCTTTTATTGTCAGCAGGTTTTTCTCCAGGAACTATACGGTTATCTCATTCTGGGCTTTAGTTTTTGTCACAATCATTGTCAACGTGTTACTCTGGATCAGGATGAGAGCTCTTGGGTCTCATCCATCCACTATGGTTGGCTTTATCGCAGGTTATATTCTCATACCAATAACTCTGGCCCCACTCCATGAATTAATACACTGGGTGGCTCTGAAGATGACCGGTGCGAAAGACATACGTATTGGCATGAATCTCAGCCAGGGGATAATCTATATCTCGCCACACTATCATGTTATGGCGCGCAAACCATTCTCTCTGGTAGCTGCTTCTCCTTTTATTATTATCACCACCATTTGTGTAATACTAATATGCCTTTCCCCATCTGCCTGGATGAGATGGCTTGTATCATCAGTCCTTTTTGTCCATACAACAATGTGTATCGGTGATATTGTGCTCACCGGGTATATGTTTGATATCTCGCATAAAGACTCTTTTACATGGGATGATGTTGAATCAAAAGAATCATATTTCTACGCCCTGACCGAATAAAAGCCCCACTTTTTTCAAAGATTTCATTACATTGCCAGGCAATTTGTTACGAATATGAGCAGCTTTATTAAAGTAGTGAAAAAATTCCCCAGAGTATTCTGGATATCAAACATACTTGAACTTTTTGAAAGATGGGGATGGTATGGTTTTTATAACGGCTTCTTTGCCCTTTATCTTACATCAGCAAAAGAAGATGGAGCCCTGGGTTTCTCCAATTTTGAAAAGGGTGCTATTATGGGCACAGGATCTATGATTCTGTACTTCCTGCCTGTAATAACAGGTGCTATTGCAGACAGGGTGGGCTATAAAAAAGTTCTCATCCTCTCATTCACAGCATATATCATTTCATTCTTCATGCTCAGTCAGTTTGAATCATTCAGCCTGATTTTTACTGCATTTATATGCCTTGCTGTTGCCGGAGCACTATTCAAACCTATCATTTCAGGAACTGTTGCCAGAGTCACAACAGATGAAACATCATCATTAGGGTTTGGCATCTTCTATATGATTGTAAATATCGGTGGATTCATCGGTCCGTTTATATCAAGCCTGGTATACAAACACAGCTGGGATAATGTTTTTTACATCTCTATTGCAACGATGGCAATAAACTACCTCCTTGTACTATTCATTTACAGGGAGCCTTCAGTAGAAAAGACTTCGAAAACATTCATTCAGAATATTGGAATAGCATTTAAAAACATAGGTATTACACTTATTGACTGGAGATATCTTTTATTTCTACTTATAATTGGCATATTCTGGTCTGCCTACAATCAATTTTATTACTCCTTCCCTGTCTTTCTTGATCAATGGGTTGATGTAGGCAGAATTGCAGCCACATTGAATCTTCCGCCTGACAAGGTCACCACTGTCACTATTACAAGCCTGGCATCTTTCTACATAATACTCTTTCAGTTAATTATATCTTCATATACTGCGAAACTAAAACCGCTGAACTCAATCATGGCAGGCATCTCTGTTCTGGCAATCGGATTGGCTATGATGTTTATCAGCACCAACCCCTGGATCCCTGTTTTAGGAATCCTGATTTTTGCTATCGGAGAGATGGCTTCTTCACCAAAAACCCAGGAATATATTGGCAGAATTGCACCCCCTGACAGAAAAGCACTTTATATGGGAACATCATTCCTACCTATTGCTTTTGGCCATTTTATTGCAGGAATAATATCCGGAAAACCCTATGAAATACTGGCAGATAAGCAACATCTGCTTGAAAAGGCTGTTGCACAGAGAGGCTTTACCATACAACCTGTTTCTGATACCTTCACACAAAGTGATTATTACAGTCAGGCACAACAACTGTTCGGAATGGATTCAGGTCAGCTCAATGAATATCTGTGGTCAGAGTTCCATCCTTCAAAAGTATGGATTCTCTTTGCCGGAATGGCGTTAAGTGCATCTATCCTTCTCTACCTGTATAACAGATTTGTACTGAATGGCAGAGAGATAAACGGAGGTGGCAAAAACATTTAATCCTGAGACTATTATCAAATAACATAAATGGACAGAGCAATGAAACTAAAGATCACTTATTTATTACTACTTGCTGTCTCTTTTCTTTCCCTTCCGCTGGCAGGTCAGAAGAAGACCCTTAACATCCCTGACATCCCGGGATACATTACACTGAAATGTGATTTTCATATTCACACTGTTTTTTCAGACGGCAGAGTCTGGCCAACGATAAGAGTCTATGAAGCATACCGGGATGGGTTGGATGCAATTGCCATAACAGACCATATAGAATACCAGCCTCATAAGGATTATCTGCAGGGAGACCTTAATACCTCATGGGAGATAGCGAAAAAGGCTGCCTCAGATATGAACATATTATTGATTCACGGAGCTGAGATAACCCGAAAAATGCCTCCCGGACACATAAACGCTTTATTCATACAGGATGCCGAGGAACTTAAGGATCCTGATTTCATGAAGGATATTGAAGCTGCCGTTAAACAGGGTGCATTTATTCAGTATAATCATCCCGGGTGGAAGAGCCAGGAACCTGATGGCATTCCAAAGCTTTATCCCTTGCATAAGGAGCTTATTGCAAAGGGATGGTTGCATGGAATTGAATACTTCAACCACTTTGAATACTATCCCGAGGTATTGGACATGTGTATGGAATATAATCTTGCTGTGATGGGAAACTGTGATGCCCATGATGCAATATCAGACACATATAATGGGATGGCAATAATAAAAAGCAGACCTGTGACACTGGTTTTTGCAAAGGAAAGGAGTATTGAATCAATACGCGAGGCTCTCTTCGCAGGAAGAACAGCCGTTTGGTATGAAGATCAGATAGCAGGTTTCAGCGAATATACGGCTCCGCTGTTTTATAACTCCATCGAAACAGGGAAACCCTTTAAGAGCGATGAAAAAAATATCTGGTTTGAGATAACCAACAAATCTGATATTCCATTCCAGCTCATTAACGGGCCTGACGGTGCTCCGAAACAGTTAACAATACCTGCCGCCGCTTCAGTGGTGGTTAAGGCACAGAAAAGGTATGCCGATGAACCTCTTGGTTATGAGGTTAAAAACATCATTACCGGCAACGGCAAGATACTAAAAGCAGAGATCAGGGTGCCAAAGGAATAATCCTGAATGAGTACTTATATTTCTCTTTCATAAGACGATACTCCGGGTGCACCTGTGCACCCCAGGAGTTATCTCCACCAACACCCATCTGTCCGTAGTCAATATTAAGGCAGACGAAGTCATGAGGTTTCACATCATTTATGTGGCGGTTTACTGTTTTGGCATCTGACCTGTACCCTGCCAGCGAACCCGGTGATTCAAAATCATCATGAACGAAATTAAGTGCTGCAAAGCAGAAGAGAGGTTCGCCATCAATGCGTATACCCACTCCTTCAGTATCTGTTATCATAAGCCATCTTACATCACTCCGGTATCCGTTCTCCTGTGGACGTACATATGGAAAATACTGATCATTGACAGTGCTTTCATATAAACCAACAAAAGAGGCGCTCTTTCTGTCCGAATAGTTTTCCTGAGGTCCACGACCATACCACATTATATTGCCGAACTCAGATGGTAAAAGCATCTGCATGCCAACCCTCGGAACCTCAGCCAAAGTATTATCAGTGCGTGTGAATGAGTTTGTTACTGTAACAACAGCTGAACCATTTATGACATAGTCAGAATTAAAAGTTGCAATCCTTCTGCCATCACTCCCGGGGATATCATATGAGAAGCTTACATCTATCTTATCACTGCTCATCCTTTTTATTTCAGAATGTATCAGTTTTGCATTAGCACCCGCATATTTCCAGTCACCCAGTCTTTTATCCATACCATTACCATAATCATTATCAACAGGAGACCTCCAGAAATCAGGCTTCAGACCCTTAAGAAGTAATTCCCTGCCTCTGAATATGAATGATTTCATTATTCCGCTCTTCATATCCAGTGAAATACTGAAATTCTCTCCTGAGACAATAAGAGTATCACCATTAACGGCAGATGCCAGGGGGAATGATTCTGAATTAATATCAGGCTTTTTGGCTGATCCCAATGGCAGTTTCATCTGTTCTGATGCATAGATGAAGTTTTCCGGTGTCAGACCGTATGCTTTTGGCCTGACAAGATAGAGGTTAAGAAAATACTCCATACCCGGCTCAGCTGAAATATCAGTAAAAGGGATATTTATATCAGCTGATGATCCCGGGTCCAGAGAGAACTGACTCAATTCCCCGGATTTTAAAGTCTGCCCGTTGCCCTTTACCTCCCACCTGACTACAAACTCAGATAGGTTTGTAAAGAAAAACTTATTCTTCAGTGTCACCATGCCTCTGTTAAGGTCGCGCGGCTGAAACAGAACATTCTGGTATACCTTTTTTACCTCATCCAGGGCAGGGTGGGGAGTACGGTCAGGTGAAACCAGACCGTTACAACAGAATATTCCATCACTTGGACCACCCGGACTCCCAAAGTCGCCTCCATAGGCCCAGAACTCTTCACCATCATCCGATTTCTTTAGTAATCCCTGATCAACCCAATCCCAGATAAAACCGCCCTGTAATGCCGGATATTTCTCAATCACATCCCAGTAATCCTGAAGATTCCCGGTGCTATTGCCCATCGAATGGGCATATTCACACATTATCAGGGGCCTGTCAAAATCCTTGTTCTCTCGGTGTCTTGCATAGTTTTCAAGATAATCTATTGAGGCATACATAGGGCACCATATATCTGTATGCCGCTGAGTTGAATTAGTTTGTTTCTCAGCCCTCTCATACTGCACGGGCCGGCTGGTATCTCTCGACTTGATCCAGTTATAGGTATAAACAAAGTTGGATCCATCACCAGCCTCATTCCCCAGAGACCAGATTACCACACAGGGGTGGTTCTTGTCTCGTTCTACAAGCCTCATTGTCCGAAGCAGATGCTGACTCCTCCACTCTTCCTTATCTGCCAGTGTACGATCCTTATCGTAACCCATACCATGCGATTCAATATCGGCTTCATCAACAATATAGAAACCATATCTGTCACACAAATGATAGAACATTTCAGGCTCGGGATAATGTGAGGTCCTGATAGCATTTATGTTATTCTTTTTCATGAGTGTAAGATCCTGTATAATCTGTGCTTCTGTTATCGTATGACCAGTCACAGCATTATGCTCATGAATATTGACGCCTTTAAGGTAGACCGGTTTCCCGTTAACAAGAAACTGTGATCCTTTTACCTCTGTAGTTCTGAATCCGGTCTTTGTTGAAACACACTCCAAAACCTTCCCGGAGCTGTCACAGAGTGTTAATATAAGAGTATAAAGATCAGGCTTCTCTGCAGACCATGGACTCACTTTCCCAACATCCCCGGTTAAAACAGCAATTTTTGAATCTGTAACCAAACCACAGTCAATTCTTTGTGACATCATCCGTATTGAATCATCATACAACTCTGCCAGAAGTGAGAGGCTCACCGGAGAAGTGCTCTTGTTTGATATATTCACCGTAAGATCAAGTAATCCGGATGAATAATCATTTATCAGAGTGCTCCTGACAAAATAGTCTCTTACAAATGCTTTTGGCCGTGCCTGAAGCCATACAGATCGCTGAATTCCACTTAAACGCCAGAAATCCTGATCTTCGAGATAACTACCGTCACACCAACGAAATACCTGTACGGCGACAGTATTATTTCCTTTTTTAAGAAATGGTGTAATATTAAACTCTGCCGTTGTTTTTGAATCCTCGCTATATCCGACAAATAATCCATTAATCCACACATAAAATGCTGAACTGACGCCATCGAAAGTGAGAAATATCTCTTTTCCCTCCCAGCCTGATGGCAGATCAAAGGTACGCTTGTAGGAACCTACAGGGTTATATGAATGGTCAATGAATGGAGGGTTAACCTTGAATGGATAACCTGCATTGACATAATATGCAGTATCATACCCTTTTGTCTCCCAGGTAGAAGGCACCTCTATCTCATCCCATTTTCTGGTATCAAAGTCATCTTTGAAAAACCAGTAAGGGCGGTCAGAGGGTCTCTTTACCAGCATGAATTTCCAGGTGCCGTCAAGAGAGAGAATGTTTGGAGTAGACCGCCATTCATCTTTCAGGGCAGTGACAGAGTCAGGATAACTCACAATTGAAGCATGAGGATCTTCAGTGTTAATAGTATTTACAGATGGGTCTTCCCATTCCGGATTAACCTTTTCCTGCCACTCAGTTTTACTATAATCGGTGTAATTGGTACATGAGGTTATAGCCCCAAGAAAACAGATCAAAATCATCATCCTTTTCATTGCAATGCTTTTTATAGAGGATTTACTGGTTATATTCTTTTTTTTACCGGAATCATGAACCGGGAATGCTACAGATCGAAGAGTCTCAGGAATCAATATCAGAAGGAGAGTTGATATTTCTAAATGGATGCCTGTCAGCCTCCTCCTCATAGAGATCAAAAAAATGAGTCTCCTGTGTTTTGTAGAAATCCCTTACTGAAGGTGTATTACCAGAAGAAAGATACTTTTCAAGATCCTCTGCGACCTTTATTCCAATAATTGAATGGAGTGGTTCTATTCCTTTCCCGCTCCTTGGCACAAGGATATTGCAGGTATTGTTTATCATATACTCCACCTCTCTTTTGATAAGGTCAGCTGATAGGTCGGGCATGTCACCGGCAAAGACAAAGAGGAACTCCGTTGTTGTGGCATTAAGAGCGGCATCTATACCTGCAAGAGGTCCTTTATCATGAAATCTGTCATTTACCTTCACAAGGTATTTCATATATTCTGCTGACACATCGGCACCAGCAAGGAATATTTTATTGAACAATGGTCTCAGGACAGCCAGGGTGTGAGAAATAATTGTCTGATCAGCTAGTTTTATCATCGCCTTATTGGCTCCACCCATCCGGCTTCCCTCACCGCCGTTAAGTATTACTGCAGAAAAACTTTCAAAGCTACTCATTACAGAATGAGGATAGTATTTAATTAAAAGAGGCCACTTATTTTTCCATCATTATCGATGTCAATACGTTCCGCCGAAGGTAATGCCGGCAGTCCGGGCATACGCATCATCGTGCCTGCAATGGGCACCACAAAACCAGCTCCGGAAGAGAGTTCGACTTTACGTATTCTGATTGTGAAATCGCGGGGCCGGTTACGCTGTGACTGATCATCTGAGAGAGACTTCTGTGTCTTTGCAATACATACAGTAAGGTTTTCAAACCCGAGCTCAGTAATTTTCCGCAGCTGTTCCCGGGCTTCCAGGGTATACTCAACGTTTTTTGCGCCATACATTAATCTGGCTATTGTCTCTATTTTCTTCTCCAGGCTCCACTCCAATGGATAAAGAGGCCTGAAACAATCCAGACATGTCTCAATCGATTCTATCACTGCCTCAGCCAGGTCAAGGGCCCCTTTACCGCCTTCGGCCCATGCATCATTGACAGCAACATTTACGTTATTTGTTTTGCAGTGTCTTCGCACCATTTCTATCTCCTCATCGCTGTCTGTTGAAAAACGGTTTATTGCAACAATAGGTCTGAAGCCATAATGTTGCATGTTTTCAATATGTTTATCAAGGTTTTCAAATCCAAGAGCAAGAGCATCATTATTGCTGCCAGAGAGCTCTGCAAGCTTCATTCCGCCATGATATTTCAATGCTCTGATAGTTGCGACAATTACAACAGCATTAGCCTGAAGATTTCCAACCCTGGACTTGATATCAAAGAACTTTTCTGCTCCCAGTTCACTTGCGAAACCCGCTTCTGTCACCACATAATCGCTCAGTGAGAGCCCCATTTTTGTAGCAATTATTGAGTTCGTCCCCTGCGCAATATTTGCAAAGGGGCCACCATGAATAATCGCAGGAGTACCCTCAAGTGTCTGCACCAGATTTGGTTTTATAGCATCCTTCAGCAGGGCAGCCATCGCGCCGTGTGCTTTCAGATCACGGGCAAAGACAGGCTTGCCGGAATGTGTATAACCAATAAAGATATTACCCAATCGCTCTTTCAGATCATTTATGCTTTCTGAAAGGCACAGGATAGCCATTACTTCAGAGGCTGCAGCAATATCAAAGCCTGTCTCCCTGGGTACGCCCTGGGTTGTACCACCCAAACCTATGACAATGTCACGCAACGACCTGTCGTTCATGTCCATTACCCTCTTCCAGGCAATAGTACGCGGATCTAATCCAAGGCCTCCATCAGCAAGCTGTATATTATTATCTATCATTGCAGCCAGCAGGTTATGAGCCTTCTCAACAGCTGCCAGATCGCCTGTAAAGTGCAGGTTAATATCCTCCATTGGTATAACCTGTGAAAAACCACCACCGGCAGCACCACCTTTGACACCGAATACAGGCCCAAGTGATGGTTCTCTCAATACTACAGTGGTTTTAGCTCCCAGGATATTCATAGCCTGGGCCAGACCGATAGAGGTAGTGGTTTTGCCCTCTCCGGCCGGAGTAGGTGTTATTGCTGTAACAAGGATCAGCTTTGAGCTCTTAGTCTTTTCAGCATCGATAAGTTTTAGCGGCAGTTTTGCCTTATACTTTCCATAGAGTTCAAGATCATCATGGCTGATTCCCATTTTCACGGCTATTTCAGTAATAGGCTGAATTGTAGCAGCCTGAGCAATCTCAATGTCGCTTTTCATTAACTGGTCTGTTTTAAGTGCTGATGAAGTCTCTCTTTCCACATTCCATATAACTCCTCATACATCTCAATATCCTCTTTCTCAGGATCAACTATTTCTGTTATTTCCAGCCCGGAAAAGGCCTCAGCAGATGATGTATACAATCTGCAACCCGTTCCTGCACCCCTTGCTGCGCCAAGGGCTCCATCTGCATTCTGTATCAGAAGACGCTCAGATGTTACTGAGGCAAAAATAGATCTGAAAACAGGACTGCAAAACATATTTGACAATCCAGCCCTTATTGTTCCATATTCGATCCCTGTCTGCTCCATAATCTCAAGTCCATACATGAATGAATAGACTATCCCCTCAAAAACAGAACGAAATACATGGCCACGAGTGTGTCTGTTGAAGTCTATTTCAGAGAGGTACGCTCCGGTAAAACGGTTACCCAGTATTCTTTCTGCACCATTACCAAATGGATAGAAAGAGAGTCCATCACTACCCACAGGGACATCAGCGGTTAATGCATCGATATCTTTATAACTCATATCACCTCCTGCCAGATTCTTCACCCAAGCGTTTGCAATACCTACACCATTGATACATAAAAGCAGACCTACCCTGGAATTAGACAGAGTATGATTTACATGAGCAAAAGCATTGATTCTTGAACGCGGCTCTGAAACAGGAGTGCCTGACAGAGCATATATTACACCTGAGGTTCCGGCTGTTGCCGCCACCTCCCCCGGTTTCATGACATTGAGTGAATAAGCATTATTTGGCTGATCTCCGGCCCTGTAAGAGACGGGGATGCCAGGCTTAAGACCCAGATCAGCGGCAACGCTTTGAAGAAGAGCTCCCTGATTGGCAAATGTTGGAACTATAGAAGGGAAAATATCTGTACTGAAATCAAAGTAATTAAGTAATCTTTCCGAGAGTGTTCCTTTGGAAAAATCCCAGAAGACACCTTCTGACATACCACTTACTGTTGTATTTGTCTCGCCTGTTAATCGCATCGCGATGTAATCGCCAGGAAGAAGGAACTTATATATCTTTGAATAGTTCTCAGGTTCATTCTCTTTTATCCATGCCAGTTTCGCTGCAGTAAAGTTACCAGGCGAGTTTAACAGATGTCGCATACAATAGTCTGTGCCAATGTTTTCAAAAGCCTTTTGCCCCAGAGCTACAGCTCGACTATCACACCAGATGATTGACGGTCTTATAACCTTCAGATCTTTGTCTACAATAACAAGACCGTGCATCTGATATGCGATTCCTATAGCTCCAACAGCCGAGGGGTCAACACCTTCAACTGAAAGTGCCATTTTGATGGCATCAGCAGTGTTTCGCCACCACATCTCCGGGTCCTGTTCTGCCCAGCCCGCACGAGGTGAGTTTATCGGCATCTCTTTACCGGGTGTTGTCGCTGTCGCAATAACTTTGCCACTGCTCCCGTCAAGTATTGAAACCTTGACAAAAGAACTTCCTATATCAAGACCTAATAAAAGCATATAATTCAGATTATTTATTAGAGTATATCTTCAAAGATACCTCTTTTTTCCATTCTGACCCTCCATGCGGCAGGATAACCATTATTTGCTCTTTTTCCAAGATGGTTAATAAACCCAAGTGGTACTCCTCTGTAACACATTAGTAGTCGTCCCGGGTCAATACCGACAGGCAATACATCATCCATCCTGAGATATGCAAATGCTTCATCATAACTGGCATCATAGACACCCCAATAATTCATGTTCATGGCTGCAGACATTGCAAGGTCATGAGAGGGGATAAGTTTGCCCCGGATGATTTCTCCCAGCAGTGTACCTGATTTTATCACATTGACAGCTGATGATATTATTTCATGTTCTGACAGTTCACATGCAAGAGCCAGCGCTCTGTTGGCATTAAGCCATACATTAGTGCAGCCTGTTGAGATAATCTCCTCTATCTGTTTAGGAGCAGCAACCCACCCTGCTTTATTTCCCTTTCTGATTTTTATCTTTCTCTGATCTGAATTATCCCTCTTTCGCAGCACTGAAAGGAAGAAGCCGTCACCTCTTACTCTGCCCGGATAAAACGCATACGAGGTGGTATCCTTATAGTCAATCACTGCTATCTCAGGGTAACTTTTAACGTTAAGAGCCACTGAAGACGCATCTGTGTTTTCACAAAACCATTTTACGTTTTCTTCATTTTCGGCCGGATTAAAGGTACAGGTGCTGTATATCAAACAGCCACCTTCCTTAAGAGAAGGCCATACATCCATTACTATCCTCCGCTGCCTGTCGCTGCACAGTCTGGCATTTGACGGAGACCACTCATTGATGGCAACACTATCGCGAAACATACCCTCTCCTGAGCAGGGAGCATCAACCAAAATGATGTCAAAAAAGCCCGGCAGGGACGAGAAAGACGAAGGATCACCCTGGGTTACCATGACATTACCGGTGCCCCATTTTGTGACATTCTCTGCAAGTACTGCAGCCCTTGCCTTTATTACCTCGTTCGCAACAAGAAAATCATTTTCTTTTAAGAGTGACGCCAGGTGAGTACTTTTTCCTCCGGGGGCTGCACATAAGTCCAGAACCTTCACCTGACTCATTCCCGATGCAATTTGCCTGAAGGCCTCACCTGCAAACATACTCGATGATTCCTGCGGATAATACACCCCGGCATGAAACAATGGATCAAGAGTATATACCGGTCTTTGGTCAAGATAGAATCCATCCTTTTCCCAGTGGACATTATCTGTCAAAGTCAGCTTGTTTTTCCATTTGCCTCTGTTTACCCTTATTGAAGCCGGGGCATGAGCTGCCAGTGCTGTAACAAGCTGGTCCGCATCAATAGCTGACTGTGTCCGTATTCTTTCAATAAATTCCGCTGGAAACATTGTGCTCTTTTAACAGTAAAGATAAAAAGAGAGCCTTAATAATTAAAGCTTCATCTATACTTTAGTCATGCCAGCACATAACTGACTATCATTCATTGGCTGGTCTATCATAATCTGTCTTACCACTATTACACTACCTATTCAAAACAAGGCTCTTGCTGATGTGATAGTATCTATTACATACTTTAGAATAGAGTTCTTCTCTGATAAAAGCTAAATATAACTGACTGAAAACCGATTTACATACTAATCAACCGAAGTAACCTTTCCTTTAAGCTTTAAGCGTATAAGCAAAGCATCGGTTGAAGGTGCATCATGATAGTCAGTGAATCCGGGTTGTTTTCCACCAACAGATATGGTAAACCACCCTGGCTCAATCACTCTTATACCCTCCTGGTTTATCATAGAGAACTGGTATGGAGTTAGCAGAAATTCAACAGTTTTGGATTCGCCAGCTTTTAGAAATATGCGTTTAAAACCCTCCAGCTGCCTTACAGGTCTTGGTGTAGATGCGTTTTCGTCAGTGAGATACAACTGTACTACTTCCTCTCCATCGCGTAACCCAGCATTGGTCACGACTACGCTCACCGACACTGAATCACCGGCAATTGCATATTTATCAGTTTTTAAACCTGAATATCTGAAGGAGGTATAGCTTAATCCATATCCGAATGGGTATAATGGTTTACCTTTAAAGTACCTGTAAGTCCTGCCCGACATGCTATAATCATCAAATTCCGGCAACTGATCCACAGATGAATAGTATGTCACTGGCAACCGGCCAGCAGGATTATAATCTCCAAACAAAACATCTGCAATGGCTGATCCACCTTCAACTCCCGGATATCCGGCAAGCAGAACTGCTGCAGCTTTTTCCTGAGCCTCAGCTGATGCCACCGGGCCGCCATTCATCAATACCACGATAACAGGCTTGCCGGATTCTATCATTGCATGCAGAAGGGCCTCCTGGGTTGCAGGGAGATTCAGACTTGTGCGATCCCCTCCTTTAAATCCATCAGTCATAATCTTCATCTCTTCACCTTCGAGCCGTGAAGAAAGACCTAGTGCCACGATTACAACATCAGAAGCAGTTGCAGCCCTTATTGCTTCATCAAGAATTGTTTCTCTTGGTCTGGCCCACACCAGTTTTATATCTGCATCACCAATCCAGTTTCGGTATAGTATTTCTACCTTGTACATCCTCCCCTGTTCCAGATCGGCCTCAAACTCCTGATCAAGCGCATGATGTTCGCCATGAAAACTCAGAACCTGTTCTCCTTCAAAGAACATTTTATAATCCGATGAGCCCCAGACTCCTAAATAATACTTTCCTGACTGAGGAGGGACTATGTATGTTTCCCAGTGTATCCCAAAGTCATTTACCGGCATTTCGGGTGATGGAGAATCATTCTCCCAGTAGAAGTCAATATTATCATCAACACGGGAGAAAAGAGGCTCCCCATTCATCTCCTTGCTTTTATAATAATCTCCTTTAGCTCCGTTTCTTCCATCTCCGGTAACCAGGTAGCAAGCTGGTATGACAGTAAGGTTATGTATACCCGGAGCAAGATCAGAGCCTTCTGCATAAATAACATTGACATCAGGCGACACTTTCTTTCTTATACCCTGAAGAAGAGTAACAGGGTTCCTGGGGATACCGTTATAATTGCCTATCAGGGCTTCCCAGTTATCTGCATTAGGCCCCACAACTGCCAGTGTACGTATTTTTCTTGTGAGAGGCAGTACATCCTGACTGTTTTTGAGAAGGACAATTGATTCACAGGCTGCCTTTCTTGCGAGAGAACGGTTATAGTCAGAACAATTTGCAGAGAAAGGTATCTGTGAGTAGGGTACAATGGAATCGGGATCAAACATACCCAGTCTGAAACGGGCTGTCATGACTCTCCTTAAGGCCCTGTCAACATCTGACACGGTGATCAGCCCCCTGTCATATGCCTCTCTCAGGTGTTTGTAGTCTACTCCACATTCCAGATCTGTCCCTGCCTTAATAGCCATTGCTGCGGCCTCAGCTGGTCCTTCTGCACTGTTCTGATACCTGTAGAAGTCAGATATTGCCCAACAATCTGATACTATATAACCCTTAAAATCCCATTTATCACGTAGTATACCATATAATTCAGTATTGGCGCAGCAAGGCACCCCTTTGAACAGATTATAAGCTCCCATAACTGAATAGACCCCTCCATCCCTTACCAGAGATCTGAATGCGGGCAGATAGGTTTCATACAGGTCAATATCACTTACCTCCGCGTTAAATTTATGTCTCAGAGGTTCAGGACCGGAATGAACAGCAAAATGCTTTGCTGTGGCCACTGTCTTCAGGTAATGATCATCGTCACCCTGCAAGCCATGAACAAAACATGTCCCAAGTCTTCCAGTCAGATAAGGATCTTCGCCATATGTCTCATGACCTCTGCCCCAACGTGGGTCTCTGAAGATATTTATATTGGGAGACCAGAAGGTAATACCCTGGTATATGCCATGTTCATTACGGCGTAAAGCTTCATGATACTTTGCCCTGCCTTCATCGGAGATGGCATTGGCAACATTCAGAATAAGGTCTTCGTCCCATGAATTTGCAATAGTTATCGATTGCGGAAACACCGTGGCATAACCTGACCTGGCTACTCCGTGAAGAGCTTCATTCCACCAGTTATATTCTTTTATCCCCAATCGTTCAATAGCCGGTGCAGTGTAGAGAAGCTGTGCCATTTTCTCATCCAGTGTCATCCTTGAGAGAAGATCATCTACACGTACCTCAGTAGAGAGGGTGTAATCCTTATACGGCTCTGTCTGAGAGAAACAAAGAGTTGAGCCCAGAAACATTAACAGTAAGCCAAAACGTCTCATACAATCAAATTTAAGAGTATAAAAAAACCGGGCCTATCATTCTGACTTGCCCGGCTTAAATATTAAGTTTCACTTTCTTACTGAAAAGCGGTATGTGGTGCTTGAAACAAATGGTTCATCAGGAGTCAGCAACACCGCAGGAAAATCAGCATGATTTGGTGTATCAGGGAAATGTTGTGTCTCAAAACAGAGGCCTGAACGATAGTTATAGACTTTACCTCCTCGACCTTTCTGAGTGCCGTCAAGAAAGTTACCAGTGTAAAGCTGAATACCCGGCTGATCTGTTATAACCTCAAGAACCCTTCCTGTTGATGGATCGTAGGCCATGGCATCAACCTCCTCTGCCTCATCAAGAACAAAATTGTGATCATATCCTCTCCCAAGAATAAGCTGTTCATCAGGTTGTTCAATCCGCTCTCCTATTGTATGCGGGGTCCTGAAGTCAAATGGTGTCCCCTCAACTTTGCGTACCTCACCCGTTGGAATAAGAGTCGAATCAACAGGGGTAAATGCAGAAGCCTTAATAATAACTTCATGATCAAGTATGTCTCCATTACCAACTCCATGAAGATTAAAATATGCATGATTGGTGACATTAATGACAGTGTTTTTATCGGTGGTTACCTTATAATCCATCACTATCTCGTCATCATCAGTCCAGGTATAAACCACTTCAACCTCAACATTCCCGGGATAACCCTCTTCCATATCCGGGCTGCTGTAACTGAATCTTATTGCCGGGAAGTCAGTGTTCTCCAGAATCTGGGCATTCCATACCCTGCTGTGCCATCCGGTATTGCCACCATGCAATGTATTCACCCCGTCATTCAGGGAGAGAGAATACTCCTGCCCATCAAGTGTGAATTTCCCTTTTGCAATGCGGTTTGCATACCTGCCCACCACTTTCCCGAAATAGAGATCTCCCTTTAGGTAGTCCTCCATGCTGTCATACCCAAAGGTCACATTTTCCCTTTTTCCATTCCTGTCCGGAACGTCTATCTCTACAACAGATGCTCCATAATTGGTAAGCTTGATAACATCGCCCTTCTTATTTGTAAGAGTATATAAATAAACATCTTTCCCACTGAAAGATCCGAACTTTTCACTTTTTACCATCACTTGTTTCTTTGAGCTGTTGCAGGCAACCATAACTGAAAAGATTGACAGAATAATTGCCAGCGTTAATAATTTATTATTCATATTATACACTTTATTGTCATTTATGCTAAAGTAAGATATTTTAAAATGAAAAGGAAGCAAATGGAGATCATTAAATAACAGCCTCTCCCCTTTATTAAGACTCTCCTCATTCAACAACCCATCATGAATTCAGGCCGAGAAGCCTTCCTGTAGCTTAACCCTGAGCCTATTCCCAGCAACCTTTCTGAGGCTCGTACTGATCCTTGACTGATGTGAGTGCATTCGTCTCCCTGCTTGAAGTAACATGACTAAGGAAGGCTATTGTTGGGGCCGGAACTGCCTTTGCAGCACTCTCCTTATATGGCAGCCACACTTTCATTTCACCTGCCCCCCTGTTATTCCATAAATGATAAGGAATAAGAATCAGATCATGATAATCGCCAAGGATGACTGACCCATCAGTATTCATCCTCGCCTCTCTCCCTTTTGTCCTTATTACCTCAGTGCCATTCAGGAGATCCTGATCAAAACTTGTCTCAAATGTGGGGTTCTCATCAACCACAATACTAAGAGTGTTACCCTCATCATTATCCGGCCACTCAGCACAGAACATCAGTGGGCCGCGCTCCACTGCATACTTACCATCATCAGCCCTGACCCTGGCATCCGCCACGACAGTCCTGACAGGCATAGGAAGATATAGCTCAATAGTGTCTCCATCCTTCCATTTTCTCTTTATCAATGCATAGCCATTTACAATTTTGCATATTGTTTCTTTGCCATTGACCTTTATGCTATAACTCTCATCTGTGGCATTACCAAAGGCATAAAGATTACCAGGTATAGCTTCATTCCTGGCCCATCCGGGTATTCTTATACGAATGTTAAATGCCCTTTCCCTGAGAGGTGTAAGTGTAATTTTTACCTTACCACCCCATGGATATGATGTCTGCTGGTTTATCTGCACATCATTTTCACCGAATTGTATCAAGGCGCTGTTTGAAGCAAAAAGATTAACATAGAGATCATTGTCAGTAACAGAATAGATGTAACCAGGCAGGGCTGGCAGGAACCTCGCCACATTCGATGGACAGCAGGCACATCCAAACCATTGAGATCTGGCATGTTGACCGGCAGATTCAAGCGGGTTGGGATAAAAAAACCTGTCACCTTCAAGATTTACTCCTGAAAGAGCTCCGTTATACAAAGTACGTTCAAGGACATCATAATATTTACTTTCTCCATGCATTGAAAAAAGACGGTGGTTCATGAATATATTGCCTATTGAGGCACAGGTCTCACAATATGCTGACATATTTGGCAGATCATATGGGTCACTGAAACCTTCGTTTCCACGACTGGCTCCTATACCTCCGGTAATATATAGCTTCTTATACACTATATCCTCCCATATTCTGGTTATAGCATTCAGATAGGCCTCATCGCCCAGTATTGCTGCAATATCAGCCATTGCCGAATACATATATGTAGCTCTCACTGAATGGCCTACCGCTTCTGTCTGATCAACAACCCTCATATGTGACTGTGAGTATTCCTCTCCATCATCTCTGGTTCCACGGGCATCAAGAAAGAACTTTGCCAGATCCAGGTAACGTTGTTCACCTGTAACCCGGTAGAGTTTTACAAGACCCATCTCAATGACCTGGTGCCCCGGGTATGTCACAAATGCATCCCATCCCATATCCCTGTCGACAAGGTCAGCTGACTTCAGGGAGATATCAAGCAGCTCTCTTTTGCCTGTGGCCAGATAATAAGCCACTGCAGCCTCATACAGATGTCCCAGATTATATAATTCATGACTGAGTATGTTATCCATCTCCCATCGTTTATCTCCTGCCCATTCATGAGGCTTTTCACCTCGCCGTACTGCAATGGTTCTGTTAGTATAAAGGTAACCATCAGCTTCCTGGGCTGAACCAATCTTTCTTACCAGGGTATCAATATATGCCTCAAGGGCTGTATCGGGATACGTCTGCAATGAATATGCCGCCCCTTCAATTATTTTGTAGACATCAGAATCGTCAAATGGGTAAAGTGTCTGAAATCTGCCGGTATCTTTTCCTGCCGCTATATCGAAATTCCTGATCCTTCCTGTTGATTCACAATAGCCAAAGGCAATAGGTATTGTTACTTCATGGTTTTTTCGTATTCGCGGGCCCCAGAAATTATCATTCATTTTCACTGTGGTGAAAGGCACCGGTCTGATAGGATAATTATCAGCAATATCACCTCTGCCTGAACAAGAGGTCAGACAAATTACAAGCGATAAAGCAATAAGTGCGCCGATAGTTTTCATTTGAAAGATTTTATTTGGTTTTCATCCATACAAGCATCTCCCCAACGCCTCTGTTTGCCCATGTAAAATAGGGCACAGCCCTCAGAGATATATTCCTGTTACTATTATCCAGAGCATTGAAGTAAAGCACATTTATCCCTCCGGAAATTTCCGGATTAAAAACCATATCAACACTCTCAGTCTGGTCAACTAAAATATTCCTCACTCTTCCATTATCAACCTCCTCAAGACAGTAAACCAGTGGCCCTAAACCAAGAGCTATCCTGTTGCTGTCAGCTTTCACCTCTCTGCGTGCGGTAATAAAACGCGGCTTCAGTGGAAGTATGTATTCAATCTGATCATCCTTATACCATGTTCTTTCAATGACAACAAATCCTTTAATAACAGAGTAATCCACCTCTTTTCCGTTGAGTTTAATAATCACATTCCCGTTTTCCGGAGTAACATACCTATATAGATTACCTGCTATGGGGGCCTCTCCTGTCCAACCAGGAAGACGAATCATCAATTTGAACCTGACTGGTTTGTTTTCAGGGGTGAGATGAATTGTCACCTTACCATCCCATGGGTAATTAGTTTCCTGTCGGATTGAAATATCCCTCCCTGATATTTTCAGGGCAGCATCAGAGCTTATAAAAAGGTTTATCCTTAATGCGTCATCATCAGTGGCATAGATATACTGTGGTATTAAAGGCATAAAACGTGCTATGTTGCCAGGGCAGCAGGAGCATTCAAACCATTCTGACCTTCTGAAGCGGCCATCAGATTCAAGAGGGTTAGGATAAAAGAAGCTACATCCATCCTGACCTATGCCAGAAATAAGGCCGTTATAAAGTGTCCGCTCAAGCACATCGAGATAGGAGCCGTCACCAGTGGCACGGTATAAGCGGAAGTTCCAGAAGACATTTGCCACAGAGGCACAGGTCTCTGTATAGGCACTCATATTTGGCAATTCATAATCACCGCCAAATGCCTCTCCGAATTCTTTGGAGCCTATTCCGCCAGTTATATAAATCTTCTTTGAGACCACATCAGTCCAGATAGTCTGAGAGGCCTCAAGCCATCTGTTGTCTCCGGTTGCCTCAGCCAGATCAGCCATTGCACTGTACATATATGCTCCTCTCACGGCATGACCCACTGCACTCTTTTGTTCAAGCACAGGCAGATGCATCTGTAGGTAAACTGAATCATTATAAACTTCAAACCGTGTTCCCACAGGGTGTCTGACATAATCACCCTGCCGTCCGCGCACCTCAAGGAAGAATTGTGCCAGATCAAGAAACCGCTTCTCTCCGGTCACCCTCCATAACTTTATAAGCCCTATCTCTATCTCCTGATGACCAGGTGCAATCTCTCTTTTCCCCCATCCGAATTCTTTTTCCACAAGATCGGCATTCTTCACTGCCACATCAAGGAATGTTTTTCTGCCTGTAGCAAGGTAGTGAGCCACAGCTGCCTCGTACATATGACCTGCATTATACAGCTCATGGCTAACTCTTTCGTCAATCCATCTTTCACGACCTGCGCCCGGAGCCATATTCACTGAGTCAATTGTGCGTGTGGTATAAAGGTATCCGTCATCCTCCTGTGATGAAGCAATAATATAAACAAGGCTGTCAACGTATGCTTCAAGTATGGCATCAGGATATTCAATCAGGGAATAACAAGCCCCTTCAATGATCTTGAAAAGGTCGGAGTCATTATATCTCTCACCCTTAAAGGACCCTTCCTTAAGCTTACCAGCAATGGCAAAATTGTCAATCCTGCCTGTCTCCTCGCATTTAGTAAAGGCATATGGAATAGTAACCATTCTGTTTCGCTCAATCTTTGGAGTCCAGAAGTTATCTGTCACGCTTACCTTATTCAGTTCAGGTGTCTCCAGCCATCGCTTTGCAGAGTCATTGCCATTTAGTGAGGAACAGGCTGAAAATAAAACAGCAAACAGAGCCAGCGTCGCTGACAGAATAACTCTTATCATGATCTGGCCTCCTTTTTTATCTCCTTCAGGTTTTTCATTACACTATTTACACCCCGCCCGAAATAATCATGAAGTATCTTATACTCAGAATAAAGCTTCTGATATAAAAGAACATTTTCTGTCACGGGTTTAAAAGTCAATGGTTTCACTTTTGCCATTATCATTGCTGCCTCCTGTATAGTATCGAAGCCTCCTGCCTCCTTGCCGGCAGCCACTGCGCCAAACATTGCTGATCCCAGGGCTGGCGCCTGCGGGCTGCCCGAAATTTTTATTTCTCTTCCGGTGACATCAGCATATATCTGCATCACGAAGGGATTCTTCTCAGCGATACCCCCTGCAGCATAGAGCTCATCAACAGGGACTCCGTTTTCAGAGAATGTATCAACTATCATCCTTGTGCCAAAAGCAGTAGCCTCAACAAGAGCCCTGTATATCTCTTCAGGCCGGGTCGCCAGTGTAAGGCCTACTATCACACCGGTAAGGTCTACATCAACAAGAACAGACCTGTTTCCATTCCACCAGTCGAGTGCAATAAGACCACTCTCTCCAGGCTTAAGTTTTTCTGCCTTTTCGGTTAGCAGGGCATGAATGTCAATATTCCTCGACTCTGCCTCCCTGACATATTCATCAGGAGTGCAGTTCTCAACAAACCATTGAAAATGGTCACCCACACAGCTTTGACCAGCCTCATACCCATAATAACCTGCAATAACGCCATCCTCAACTACTCCACACATGCCAGGCACCTCCTTCTCATTTTCCCCCAGGAGGATGTGACAAGTTGATGTTCCCATTATCATAAGCATTTTACCAGGTGATGTTATACCTACTGCAGGAGCAGAGACATGGGCATCGACATTTGCAATTGCCACTGCAGTACCCTGTTTCAAACCTGTCAGTTTGGCAGCTTCTTTGCATAAGCCTCCGGCATTCACCCCTACAGGAGAAATATCAAGAGAGAGTTTCTTACCCGGAAGGTCAGAAAAAAGTGGGTTAAGCTCTCTGAAGAAATCATTTGATGGGAAACCATCTTTCTTATGCCATATGGCTTTATAACCTGCTGTACAGCTATTATGACTCTCCCTGCCTGTAAGTTGCCAGATAACCCAGTCTGCTGCTTCGACAAATCTGTCAGCGGCTTTATATATATCCGGCGACTCATCAGCTATCTGCATTATTTTTGGAATCATCCATTCGGAAGAAATTTTTCCTCCATACCGTTTGAGAAACTTCTCACCTCTGGTTTCTGCAACAGCATTTAATTTATTTGCCTCATTCTGTGCTGCATGATGTTTCCATAGTTTAACCCACGCATTGGGGTCACTGCTGAATTTATTATCAAGACATAGTGGTGTGCCATCAGAATATACCGGCAGCATGGTACAGGCTGTAAAGTCAATGCCAATGCCAATTATCTCTTCAGGGTCCACACCTGCCGCTTTAAGTACAGCGGGGATTGTAGCCCTGAAGACCCCGATATAGTCAAGTGGATGCTGAAGGGCCCAATCCACTCCCAGTGACCTGCCATCAGGAAGCCTGTCATCCATCACTCCATGAGGGTACTCAAAAACAGAGACAGCAGCCTCATCACCATTCTCAACATTTACAAGAACAGTACGGCCCGAAAGAGTGCCAAAATCAACACCAATGGAATATTTACTCATTGCTTTAAAGCTTGTTTTCATTTGTTACACCTTTGTTCAATCAAAAGGCATATAAACCAGGCTAACGTGAAGAATCACATTCTAAACCTTCTGAATCAAAGTTTAATAACTCTATTTTTTCTGGCCATAATAAGCTCCTTTGCCATGTTTGCGTAAAAAGTGTTTATCGAGCAGAGTGGTCTCAATTGTTCTCTCAGGGGCTATCGCAATAGTAATAGAGGCAATGCGGGCTACCTCCTCCAGTAAAACTGCGTTATGAACAGCTTTGCCAGCATCCTCACCCCAGGCAAATGGTCCGTGTGATAAGACAAGGACAGCAGGGATTTTCAATGGATCTGTTTCAGCAAAGCACTCAGCAATTGCAAGACCAGTATTATACTCATAGTCTGATGCTATCTCAGATTCTGAAAGTCTTCTGGTGACAGGTATTTCACCATAAAAATAGTCGGCATGTGTTGTCCCGAGACAGGGGATAGGCTTCCCGGCCTGTGCCCATGCAGTGGCAAAAGAGGAATGTGTATGCACAACACCACCGACAGAAGGGAAAGACTTATACAGAGCTGCATGAGTCGGTGCATCCATGGATGGTCTCAACGTACCCTCAATAACCTTACAGTTAAGGTCAGTCACAACCATATCCTCAGGATGCATTTCAGAGTATGAGACGCCGGAGGGCTTTATAACCATTAATCCTGACTTCCGGTCATATGCACTTACATTGCCGAAGGTAAAAATTACCAATCCGTGCTCCACAAGATTCAGGTTCGCCCTATATACTTCTTCCTTAAGTTTCTCAAGCATGGTGACCGGTTTTTGTTGAAAAAATAGAATATATCAATTCACATCAAGGTTAAAGAAAAAGCCATTCCTTTTGAAGGCTTTGTATTTCTCCTCGTTGAATCTGTAATAATAAGCACCTTTTTTTGAGGTCTGTTTCTCCTTCTCATCGAGTTTCTCGAGTAGATTCATTGAAAGAATTTTCTTTCTGAAATTTCTCTTGTCAATCTTTCTCTGATATACTGCTTCATAAAGCTCCTGGAGTTGCACAAGAGTGAATTTCTCGGGCAGCAGTTCAAACCCTACCGGCTGTGTCTTGACTTTATGCAGTAATTCAGCAAGTGCAGCCTTAACCATTTTGTCATGGTCAAAAATGAGTGCAGGAATAGCAGAGATTGATCTCCAGTGAGCTCCATTCTGCTCCTGCTTCTCAGTATTAATTTCATGTATCCCGATTAGTGAATAATAAGCCACAGAAATAACACGTGCTCCCGGATCACGATCAACAGAGCCATAAGTTCCCAGTTGCTCCATAAAAAGATCTGACAGGCCTGTGAGAGTACCAAGCACTCTTGTTGCTGCAGAATCAATATCCTCATTCTCCTCCACAAAACCACCGGAGAGTGACCATTTACCCTTTGCCGGGTCAAAACTCCTTTTTATAAGAAGTAGTTTGAGCTCCTTATCAGTAATATCATATCCAAATATGATACAGTCAACAGCTACATAATGCTTCGGACTCTCTGAGTATAGTTTTAACATATTCCCTTATTTATATGATAGAACAGGTCGTTCCACCGCAGTTCTTTTTTAAACTCCTCAATATTACACTTTTCATCAATGATCAGACATTCAACACCCATCATCTCTGAGAAGTCGACTATATGTTCTGGAAGAAGAGACTGGGAGAAAGAGGTATGGTGAGCACCTCCGGCATATATCCAGGCAGTGGCGGCTGTCTTAAGATCAGGTTTTGGCTGCCATAATACGCTTGCCACAGGCAGTTTTGGCATTAAAGGAGCCTCAATCACTTCAACAGTATTCAGGATAATCCTGAATCTGGTACCAAGATCAACAAGTGAGGCATTCAATGCGCGGCCCGTTTTGGCACGGAAGACAAGTCTGGCCGGGTCGTTCTTGCCTCCAATGCCAAGCTTATGTATCTCAAGAGAAGGTTCTTCAGATGCAATTGAAGGACACACCTCAAGCATATGAGCACCAAGACCGGCCATTGCGGCCGGATCAAGGTGATATGTATAATCTTCCATAAATGAGGTACCGCCATGGAGGCCTGAGGCCATCACTTTCATATTTCTTACCAGGGCAGCAGTCTTCCAATCCCCCTCAGCGCCAAAACCATAACCATCAGCCATCAGCCGCTGTACTGCCAGTCCTGGCAGTTGTGCCAGACCATGAAGATCCTCAAAAGTGGTTGTAAAAGCCTTGAAGTTCCCCTCCTCAAGAAAGCTTCTCATTCCTGCCTCAATCCTTGCTGCCTCCTTCAACGAAGCCGACTGAAGCAGGTCAGAGGCAACATGGTATTCATCACTGTATTTTTTTAGCAGCCCTGATATTTCATAATCAGGTATCTGATTCACATGAGCCACCAGATCACCAACGCCAAAGCCATGAACCTCATAGGCCAGAGTAATCTGAGATGTGACCTTATTCCCCTCTGTCACTGCAACGTCACGCATATTATCACCAAAGCGGGCTACTCTTAAAGAGCGGGCATCAAGGGCCGCCACAGCTGCTCTTGCCCATACAGCAATTGAAGCTATTGCCTCACTATCGCTCCAATGGCCTGTTACTACCTTGCGCGACAGTCTCATCCTGGAACATATATACCCAAACTCCCTGTCGCCATGAGCTGATTGATTCAGGTTCATAAAATCCATATCAATCGTTTCCCATGGAATATCACGATTATATTGGGTATGAAAGTGCAGGAAAGGCTTATTTAGCTTACTCAGCCCTGATATCCACATCTTGGCAGGAGAGAAAGTATGCATCCAGGTAATAATACCGGCACACCTGTTATCATTGTTAGCCTCCAGGCACAAAGATGTAATTGCTTCTGAGGTGGTAAGAACAGGCTTAAAAACAACACGCGTAATAATTGATTCATCATCGTCAAGTACCGCAGCGATTTTCTCTGAATCATCTGCCACATGCCTCAGGGTCTCTTCTCCATATAAGTGTTGACTGCCTGTAACAAACCACAGGTCAAAACCAGCATTCTTCATTTTTATAATTTTTTTTTAGCCTCTCCTTACCAGAAATATATGTAAAATGCAATAATTACACTGATAATTATTGCTGTATGGACTAAATCCCAGACATTCCAGCTTGCCCTTGTAACTGCACGTTGTTCAGGGGTACCCGACCCGATATAAAGTCCTTTAATGGAGAGAGGATCAGGTTTCGTTGTAAAGAAGCTTACAACCACTATTATCAATATCACAAGGAAGAAGAGTGCAATTTCATAATGGAGCCAGTTTGGGGCCACGAAGACTTTATATATAATACTATCCGGATCAAGAGCTCCTGAGAAGATCTTAAGAACCAACCGTAACATGCCAAGAAAAAAACCTGAAACAAGACCTGTAAGGCCTGCAGCAGAAGTGGTTCGCTTTGAGAGTATGCCAAGAGCAAAAACAGCAGCAATACCAGGGGCAAGAAGTGACTGAACATCCTGCAGATATGCATAGAGCACCTTGCCCAGATTTCGCATCACAGGTATCCAGAGAACACCCAGAATCACCACCACTACTGTAGCTATCCTGCCGACACGGACCAGCTCTTTCTCTGGCGCATCAGGTTTGATTTTCTGATAAAAATCTATAGTGAACAGCGTAGCAGATGAGTTAAACAATGAGGCAAGTGAACTCATCAACGCCGCCAGAAGGCCACCAACAACCAAACCCTTGAATCCTATCGGCAATAGCTCCTTAACCATTGTTGCAAAAGCTGCATCAGATGTTTCAAGTGATAAAAGTCCCTTTTGATTAAGTGCGAAGGCGATCATTCCCGGAATAAGGAAGATAAATACGGGCGTAAGTTTCAGATATGCTCCGAAAATTGCTCCCCTCCTGGAGTGTTTTTGATTCCGGCCTGAGAGAACACGCTGAACTATATACTGATCAGTACACCAGTACCAGAAACCAATAATTGCAGATCCAAGAATAACACCTGTCCACGGATATTCGGGATCATGAGGAGATCTTATCAGTGATGTCATTGAATCACCAAACTCATTTACAGGTACCGCGCGGCAAATATGCATCATTTCATCCCATCCGCCTATCTTTATCAGCCCTGCAGCCAGAACGGCAATAGAGCCAATAAGCAAAACCGGAGCCTGTATTACTGAAGTCCAGAGTATTGCCTTCATGCCACCCAGTGTAGTATATATACCTGTAAGAACAACCAGCCCTATGGCACTTATCCAGAAGAAATCAATACCCCATATCGTATCTATTCCAAAAACAGCTTTGAAGACTACCCCTCCTGCATATACCGTAACGGCAACCTTTGTCAGAACATAACTAACCAGTGAGATAACTGAAAGAAATGATCTCGATTGCTTATTATATCTTTTCTCAAGAAACTCAGGCATTGTAAATACACCTGCCCTTTCGTATAAGGGAACAAACAGCCAGCCTAGCATAAGGATCAGCCAGCCATGCATCTCCCAGTGAGCCATAGCCATTCCGGAAGAAGCACCAGCACCTGCAAGGCCAACAAGATGTTCCGATCCTATATTTGATGCAAAAATTGAGGCGCCTATGGCAAGCCATGTAGCATCACGCCCGGCAAGAAAATAGTCTGCTGAAGTGTTATCCTTTGAGCGCATTGCCCACAAAATAACGCCTATTAATGCAACGCAAAACAGGCCTAATACAATCCAGTCTAGTGGTAACATTTCTACTTAGTTTTTTGGGTTATGTATTTTAAGTAAAATATAATTGTTTTTTCCTAATGATCTGAATTATAAAGCAAAATATGTTATCATAC
>QKCK01000256.1 GCA_003245695.1 Bacteroidota bacterium
CTGATTATTCCCGGCATTTTATTGGCCGGGTCTCTTTATATTGACCTTTACCTCTGGCGACAGATGTACGGAACATAATTCTTATCAGAAAGTATTCATATTGTTGAAAACTAAGCGAAATTGTTCATGCTGCGGATTTCGTTTACGATTAGTTTTATATAGCAATTCTGTCGGATAAGATTGTTGACATGGTTTTGAGGCGTGACAGAGGCAGATGCCTTTATTATTTCTGCTTTGCAGAAGGTGATTGGCATGATTTTTACCCAGATAAGAATCAGAGTAATAACCAAATCAAACTAACGCAATGAAAAAGACTATCACAACACTATTCTTTGTATTGTTTTCTGCAATTCTTTTTTCGCAAACGTTACACAGCCCCGGGGAGATACTCAAGATAATGGAGAAATCGCCGGTAATGTTTAACGTAGAGATGCTGTCAGCACCGGTGCCCTGTCCTGACAGATCTGATAATCTTAATTACCACGATGTGTATAGGGTAAAAACGGACTCTTCAATGAAGACATATGCATATAGCCTGAAGCCTGAAGCACAACCCTATTTTGAAAAGGCAGAGGAGTACTTTGGGAAACATAATATGGACAGTGCCTGTTATTTTTACGAAAAGGTTCTTGAAGCTGATCCGCAGTATTATAAGGTAATGACATACCTTGGACAGGTCTATGACACCATGAACGATAACGAAAAGGCGATAGAGTGGTACAATAAAGCGATAGCAAACAACTATATTGATTACATGGCACACTGGTTCCTGGCCGATATTTACCGTATGAAGGGAGATATCGACAAGGCTGTGGATGAGATCACTATTGCATCTATTCTTAACCGTAACAACCCAAGAATAAAAGCATCACAGGTTGAAATATTCAAACTGGCAAAGATCAAAGGCAACGACTGGTGCTTCACCCCTCAGTGTATTATTTCAAAAGAGAATGATGCTGTTAAGATTGCGTTTGATGAATACTGGATAGGCTATGCCATGGCAAAAGCCGTGTGGAAATATGAACCTGGCTACAGACAGTCAATGGGCGTTGCTGAAAATGTCTATTCATCACTTGAGGATAAGGAGTGCCTGGTGAATCTGATGGCATCACTGACAAACGCAAAGAAAAACATAAGTAAGTATCCTGAACTAAAAACCCTTAAGAAAGCTATTGAGAATGACTACATAAATGAGTATATCTTTTATGAGATAGTATTGCCTGAACATCCCAATGTTGCATATCAGCTTTCAGAGAGTTTTATTGAGAGAATAAAGGATTATATACTGAAGTATCGCTACCTGTAAGACAGGACCGACATAACCGTATTTGATTTATATTTGAGTAACCTGAACAACACCCTGTTAAAGAGCGTGGATGTTCAGGTTACTTACAATATATTCTGTTGGTCATGAAGCCACTTATTAACCAGGCAATAGAAGATTTCTACAACAACAGTTCGGAGGAGGATCGTCTCACAATGGGATTAGGGCCCCTTGAGTTTGAGCGGAACAAATTATTGATAGGGCGTTTTCTGCCTCCGGGAAAAGCGACTGTAATAGATGTTGGTGGAGGCACAGGTAAGTATTCTGAATGGATGGCGGAGATGGGCCATAAAGTATCTATGGTTGACCCGGTGAGGAAGCATATAACCCAGGCCAACAGGCGATCGGACCGCTTACAGAAAAGCTTTGAGGTGATTCTGGGGGAGGCCCGGAAACTCGATTTTCCTGATGACTATGCCGATTTAGTCATTTTGCATGGCCCGTTATATCATCTGCAGGAGAGAGAAGAGAGGATTTCTGCTATAAAAGAGGCATCCCGTATAACAAAACCCGGAGGGGTTATCCTTGGCTTTGCCATTAATTATACAGCATCAACCTTTGTAGGGCTGTTACAGGGTGTGATACACGATAAAAGGATATTCGATATGTGCCTTACCGAACTTACAACGGGTATCCACAATCCGCCTTCAGGTATGCCGGGCTTGCTGGCCGAAGCCTTTTATCACCGGCCTGAGCAGCTGAAAGAAGAGTTTGCTGAGACGCGACTCACTAATCTGGAAATGTTTGCTGTTGAGGGATTAATATGGCTCGACAGTAACTTCTTTACCACCAGGGCCAACAGGTCGAAGTATGAGGATCTGCTTGAGTTATGCAGACTAACAGAGAAAGATCCGAATCTTGTAGCTGTCAGTCCTCATATGATGATTGCCGGGCGCAAGTAGTCTCTAAATAGTAACATATTTATCCCGGGTTTGTTGAAAACTTCCTTTGTGTGGCTTAATAACCGGTAGTTTTTCAGATTAGTTTTATTGATCATTAAAGACCATTAGATTTTTATCAGAGAAATATGGCAAAAGAGGACCTGGAAATGTGTCTTCTGCCTGTTCTTTATAATATTTAATATATTGGCACTGTATAGGTTGATGAGAATCTTCATAGTCACTTTTTTGAAACAGATTAAAAACAGATTGAAGTGTTTAGCAGGTATTTAATATTGAGTAGTGTTTTGTTACTGGTTGGTGGTAGTGTGCCATTGCTGGCTCAGGAGACAGTTCTGCCAGCAGGTGGAACAGCGTCCGGATCAGGAGGTATTGTATCATATTCCGTCGGTCAGACGGTATATATGACATATAATGATACTGATGGTTCTGTTGCTGAGGGGGTTCAACAGCCTTATGAGATATCAGCAATAAGCTGGATAGATATGATGACAACGGGAGACATAACAATTGAGGTCTTCCCGAATCCGGCTGCTGATAATCTTAACCTTGAGATTGTTGGCTTTGACGGCAATGATTTAAAATACCAGATCTATGATATTACAGGAAACCTGGTAAGGAGCGGACAAATACCTGGTAACAGGGCGGAGGTATCGATGAAACATCTTGCTTCAGCGCCATACTTTCTGAGGGTACTGCATAACAATATTGTGGTAAAGACATTTAAGATTATAAAAAACTAAAACAGGGTGATGAAAAGAGTAATCCTTTTATTTTTTTGTGTGTGTATCACGGTGTTAAGTTTTTCCCAGACACCGGAAAAGATGAGTTACCAGGCTGTAGTACGTGATGCCAGGAACAGGCTGGTTGCCACAACACGTGTTGGTATGCAGATATCTATCCTGCAGGGGTCGGCTGACGGTAATACGATTTACTCAGAGGTACAGACACCTGTCACAAATGACAATGGTCTGGTTAGTATTATCATCGGGACTGGTGAGGGATTCAACGCTATTGACTGGTCTTCAGGGCCATATTTTATCAAGACAGAGATTGATCCTACGGGCGGAAGCAGTTATTCGATTACGGGTGTTACCCAGTTACTGAGTGTACCATATGCCATGCATGCAAAAAGTGCAGAAAGCATTACAGGAGGTATCCAGGAAACAGACCCTATCTATTCCTCTTCTGTAGCCTCAGGTGTTACAAGTGCTGATACGGTATACTGGAATAGCAAGTTAGACAGTTATACTGAAACAGACCCGGTCTTCGGCGCCTCGGCTGCAGCAGGCATTCAATCATCAGATATCACACTCTGGAACCGTAAGCCACTGATTAACTATATAGGCGGTAATCAGAACTTTCAGGTCACAGCCACGGGTGATTATGATAATGTAAGGTCTGTCTCCCTGACAGTACCCTGCGATGGTGTGTGTATGGTCACTGCCAGCGGATATGTAGACTGGGAAAGCGTAAACTTCGATGTAGTAAGACTTGGGTTGTTATGTGATAAGGATCCAAACTCAGATTATTCGGCAGTCACGGAATGGTTCAGCTACCTGAATATACTTACTGATTACAACTGTGCTGACTCAAGTGATCAATATACATCATTCTCACAACACCGTTGCTTTGCTGTCACTGCCGGGACTCACACTTTCACCCTCTGGGCAAACAAATATTCAACCTCAGTTAAGGTTAAACTTGGCGATGTAAACCTGTCAGCTATCTTTATACCTTCAGCAATAGTGGCATCAACAAAAAGCGAATCATCACCGATGATTAAACAGGAAGCAATTAAGCCTGAGAGCATAGTGGTGCCGGTTAAAAATCCGGAATCTATCTCCGGGGATTGAAAAATATTTTGGTTCCATCTTAAAGTATAAATGTCAGATAATTCATTTACGATGAAAAAGAGAGATGAATCAGCACCGGTTGAGGTATTCGCAGGAACACAGTGGGAGACGTCAATGGTAAGGAGTCTTCTTGAAGCTGAGGGTATTGAGGTTTTCCTTATGGATGAAGTTATCGGGACGTTAACTCCCTGGTATGCCTCTCCGGGGGGAGCTGCCCCCATAAAGGTGTTTGTTTCTGGCACAGACGAAGAACGTGCCTTAGGTATTGTAAAAGAGTATATTAAGAACGCAGCTCAGAAGTAGTTTAAGGATTTGTTATTTACATAAACCCTGGGATACCGGATTTTCCGTAGATTTGCAGAGTAAAATCACTCTCTCATGGCACAGATCATCAATGATATTTCGCGGACATTCAATGAGTATATCCTTATCCCGGGGCTGACAGCAAAGGAGTGTACTCCTGACAGAATAACTCTCAGGGCTCCACTGGTAAAATTTATAAAGGGATCTCTTCCGGAAATCACGCTGAATATTCCTTTTGTGTCGGCAATAATGCAGTCGGTATCCGATTCAAATATGGCTATTGCCCTGGCAAGAAACGGCGGGCTGTCATTTATCTTCGGGTCACAGTCGGTTGAGGATCAGGCTGAGATGGTGCGAAAGGTGAAGAAGTATAAAGCCGGGTTTGTCATCAGTGATGCAAACCTCACTCCTGAACATACCCTGAGAGATGTGATAGATCTGAAAGCCAGAACAGGGTTTTCTACTATCGGGATTACTCATGATGGTACATCCAACGGACGCCTTCTGGGAATGGTTACCAGCAGAGACTACCGTCCGGGCAGGGACGAACCAGGTAAGAAGGTGAAGGATTTTATGACTCCCTTTTCAAAACTGGTCACCGGCAGATATGGGATAACCCTTGATGAGGCTAATGATATCATCTGGGAGAATAAGATAAATACCCTTCCTGTTATTGACGAGAACCAGTATCTGAGATATTTTGTCTTCAGGAAAGACTACGAGAATCATAAGGATAATCCCAACGAGCTGCTTGATACACAAAAGAGGCTTCTGGTAGGGGCCGGAGTTAATACCCGCGACTATGAGGAGCGTATTCCAAAGCTGGTGGAAGCAGGTGTTGATGTCCTGTGTATAGATTCATCTGATGGTTTCTCAGCATGGCAGGCAGAGACTATTAAGTTTGTACGCGACAACTACGGTGACAGCGTTAAGATAGGTGCCGGTAACATAGTCGATAAGGATGGATTCCTCTATCTGGCTGAAGCCGGTGCTGACTTTGTAAAGGTAGGCATAGGTGGAGGATCGATATGTATCACCAGGGAGCAGAAGGGTATAGGCCGCGGACAGGCAACAGCCCTGATAGAGGTATCGCATGCCCGTGATGAGTACTTTAAGAAGAGTGGTATTTATGTACCTATATGCTCTGATGGAGGGATCGTACAGGATTATCATATGGTACTTGCACTGGCAATGGGCGCTGACTTCCTGATGATGGGACGTTACTTTGCCCGCTTTGACGAGAGCCCCACACGTAAACTGATTGTAGGCGGCAACTATGTCAAGGAGTACTGGGGTGAAGGATCAAACAGGGCCAGAAACTGGCAGAGATATGATATGGGAGGCAGCAGTAACCTAAAGTTTGAGGAGGGGGTAGACAGCTATGTGCCTTACGCCGGAAAACTAAAAGACAACCTCGATATTACACTCGGAAAGATAAAATCAACCATGTGCAGCTGCGGTGCACTGACAATACCTGAGCTTAAAGAGGTGGCCAAGATAACTCTTGTATCTTCAACAAGCATTATTGAAGGTGGCGCACATGATGTGATACTTAAGGAGACAAAGAGGGAGAACTAAAGACTGTACCAGCCAATTTTCCCCCTGATCAGGGTAGCACATTTCTTTTGTGGTTATAATCGTCTCCTTTTGAGATAATGGATTTATAATTGTTATATTTGATATAACAGCAGTTGTCTGTATCAGAACATTTATTAACAAGAAAAACCATGGTTATGAAAAGATCCTTTCTGTTATTTTCATTGTCATTTCTCTTTTCAATGGTCTCGCTGTCGCAGGAGATGTCAGTGAGTGCCTTCAATGCAAAATACCTTAACTGGTATAATCTTGATCTGGTATCTGATAGTGTAACCGGTACCAGCGTCGATAAAGCTTACTCAGAGATACTTGCAGGGATGGAGCCGAAGAAGGTGGTGACAGTGGCTGTTATTGATGGTGGCGTGGATATCAACCACACCGACCTGGAAGGGAAGATATGGGTCAATGAAGATGAGATTGCTGGTGATGGTATTGATAACGATAACAACGGTTATATTGATGATATCCATGGATGGAATTTTCTTGGAAACGCTAAGGGAGAAAATGTTAACTATGAGAATTATGAGTATACACGCCTTTATAAAGAGGGACCTGATAACCCACTCTTTGAAAACGCAAAGGTGTTATATGAGGAAGAACTGGCTAAGAGACTAAAAGAGAGGGAGCAGATAGTAAAATTTGATAACCGACTGAAAAATTCAAAGAAGATAATTAAAGAAAACACCGGTGTTGAGGTTAATGGTCTATCAGACCTTGATAGCATAGTATCTGATGATGATCAGGTGAAAAATGCTGTTGGGTTTTTAAAGCAGAGATATTCCTCGGGATTTACAGATAAAGGGTTTGAAGAGTACAAGAAACGTAACACTGAGTTTCTGAGATACTTCCTGAACAGAAAATTCAATCCACGTGATCTTATAGGCGATAACCCACAGGATATAAACGACAATCATTATGGTAACGCTGATGTAATAGGCCCCAGGGCTGATCATGGCACATGTGTGACAGGCATTATTGCTGCCAACAGGGGAAATGGCATTGGTGTTGACGGCATAGCTTCTTCAGTAAAAATAATGGTGTTGCGTGTTGTGCCTAACGGCGACGAACGGGATAAGGATATAGCACTTGCTATACGATATGCAGTGGATAACGGCGCCGATATAATTAATATGAGCTTTGGTAAAGCAATATCACCTGAGAGAGTTTTTGTTAATGATGCAATCAAATATGCTGAGGCAAAAAATGTTCTTATAGTCCATGCTTCAGGCAACGAAGCTGCTGATGTGGATGAGGTAATGCATTATCCTACAGATGTATACCTTGACAACACTGATGCAACCAATATGATAATTGTAGGTGCCACCTCAATGGAGAAAGGCGATTCACTGGTCTGCTATTTTTCAAATTATGGTAAGGAACATGTCGACATTTTTGCTCCCGGCCATAATATTGTAGCACTTGATACCTGTAATACCTACAGCATTGGCAGCGGGACAAGTCAGGCTTCGCCTGTAGTAACGGGTATAGCTGCAGTATTACTCTCATACTATCCTGATCTCTCTCCTCAGGATATTATTTCCATACTGATGAATTCATCAGCACAGTTTCCTGAAGAGATGGTCTTTATCCCGGATTTGAAGGGAAAGGATAAGGGCAAAGCAACGCTCCGTAATTTGTCGCGTTGCGGTGGAATAGCGAATATGTATAATGCTCTTAAAGTGGCTGAGAAATACAAGAGATAGGTATTCCCATCATGCATGTTTCAAGGCTTTGAAATGCGGTAATTATCTTACCCTCTAGTATTAAGTGTGTCATCGTGACAGCAGGTGTGTGCTACCTGTTTATCAGCCTGATCATCAATATCTCTGATCTTGTTCCGAACCTTAACGGAGCACCCCACAGGCCAAGACCTGATGTGACATAGATATTGGTTTTGCCCTCTTTCTTATACCCATAACCCACCTCATATACCTTTGACACTATCCTGTTATAGGGGAAAATCTGACCGTTGTGGGTATGACCTGAGATGTGTATGTCAGCCTCTTCCCTGACTGACTCTCTCAGGCTGGCGGGCTGGTGATCAACGACCATTACCGGAAGAGATCTGTCTGCCCTGACAATAAGATAATCAAGCGAAACCCTTTTTCTGTTTGTCATGTCGTCACGGCCAATGATGGTCAGTGAGGAGTCTATAGTCACAACTTCGTCGCGGAGAACTGTTATGCCAGACATCTCCATATATTTAACAGCCTTATCTATACCTGCATAATAATCATGGTTTCCTGGCACGGCAAAGACACCATAGCGTGCCTTTAGTTTTGACAGTTCACGGTACATCTCCTGCGACTCCACCGGCCTCATGCTGTGATCGAAGATGTCGCCTGCCAGCACTATTACGTCAGGCTTCTGACTATTTATCAGCTCTACCCATTTTGTAAGCCTGTCACGCCTGATAAGGTTACCAAGGTGTATATCACTGGCGGCAATAATTGTCAGCTCTTTCTCTGAAGGAGTTATTTTGCCGGTGTTTATATCAAGCCTGGTTATGTGAGGTGAGGCGAAGGCAGCAAAACCTGTTAGAGATATGAGAGCCAGCAAAGCCAGTACTGCAACAAGATAAATGGTTTTTACCTGGGCATAATTGGCGGTTACCCATTGTGGGAAAATACCAAAGAAATAATTTGCCAGGCGAAGTATGTCAGCAAACAGCACTGCCGAAAACAGAAAGACAAAGAGGATCATCCAGTATCCGCCAATGATATCAAGCAGGCATGTCATCCATAAAGGCAGTCTGTTGCCTGCAAGTACTGCAATGAATATTGCCAGTGACGCAGTCAGGAAAATGACGGTATAAACTACATGTACCATACTCTTGTCAGGTATAGCCTGCCATCCCCTGACAAAGATGTATATGTTAAGGGCTATGAATAACAGAAATGCAATTATCATACGGATAAAGTTCATAAAGTCTAAAGTCTAAAGTCCAAAGTCCAACGTCGAAAGTCGAAAGTCGAAAGTCGGAAGCAGAGGAACTGAGTGACGAAGTCGCGCGGAGCGGGATCTGTAAAGTCAAAAGTCCGTAATCACCCAAACCCACTGAACGACTAAACGACTAAACGAATCAACAAATCAACTCCTCATATCTCATATCTCATATCTCAAGTCTCATATCTCAAGTCTCAAATCTCAGGTCTCAAGTCTCATCTCACCCCGGTCCACTCTTCAGCATCCGGTTCTGACGGGAGTGGAGCAGCAAAGATATTTCTTATTGAGTATTTTTCTGCCTCTTTCTTTTTAAGCTGGTGACTCCAGGGTACTCTCTTTGCGATTAGGGCTCCCGGGCCACTGTTATTATATTCAGCATAGAAGGCTGTGAGATAATGTGTTGTCTTATCCCAGTTTGACCATCCCTCTGGAGCGATATGTTTTCCCAGATCACATTCAATGAACACTGTCTTTCCATATGCCCGCCATGGTCTCCCCAGGAAGACCCTGTCAACAGAATCATCAGCAGTGAGACTACAACCGATGAATACAAATCCAAACTCTTTTCCTTTTGGTGTGCTGGCAGCAGTGATGTATGAGTTGCCCCTGCTGTGTATTATACACTCATCAAAGAGTACTGTGGCAGCACCAAAGATGAAGTCGGTAGTACCTTCAATATAGCATTTATGGAAGTATTGTCTGCTTCTGTCACCGGCTGCATATAGTGTGTCCTGATTACCAAGTATGCGGCAGTTGCGGACGACACACCTGTCGCCTTCGATATGTAGGGCAACAGCCTGTCCGACTCTCCCGGCCCTGTTTTCGATGGTTAGGTTCTCGATTATGATGTCATCAGCCTCAATGAGCAGGGTATAGGTGTAGAATGTACTGTTACGGCCACGGTTTATCCTGTCAAAGAAATCGTCAAAGGAGATTATGGTTTTTTCAGTACTCTCTCCGGTAAGAGTAAGATGTGGGTTGCACCCGGGTATAGCCACCTTCTCGTAGTAGGTTCCGTTCCTGATGAATATTGTCACACGTTCGTCAGGGAATGCCTTGCTTCCGTCAATAGCTGCCTGTATGGTTGTAAAGTCACCACTGCCATCCTGAGCTACGGTGAAGGTATATGATGGCTGTGCTCTTAGTGACACTGTTGTGATGACTATAAAAGCTATTAAGCAGATACCTTTCACGGTACTTGAATGATTACTCATCGATTTTCATGTTACTTAGGTTTGTCACTGTCACTGGCTGGTGCTTCTCAATCCTGAACCAGTCTATATCCGCATATCCGGCATCATTAATGAAACCATCTCTCAGTGCAAAGAATCCGATTTTGGCTCCTATCC
>QKCK01000292.1 GCA_003245695.1 Bacteroidota bacterium
TCAAGAAAAGCTGTGATAAAAAACGGGATAATCCTTGATGAACTGCGATACAGTATTATCCGTGATGATATACCGGAAGACTACCTTTTAATCTGAGAATCGGAAGATGGAGCTCGGCGCACTGAAAGATATAGTAATAATTTTTGCCCTTTCTACCTTTGTAAACCTTATTTTCAATAAGATAAAAGTTCCCGCAATTATCGGGTACCTTATTACAGGCATCATTGCCGGTCCTCATCTGCTGAAGCTGATTCACTCCCCACACGATGTTGAACTGATGGCAGAGATAGGAGTTATCCTGCTTATGTTCACCATAGGGCTGGAGTTCTCGCTTAACCATCTGATGAAGATAAGACGCACTGTCTTTATTGGCGGCTTCATTCAGCTTTCGCTTACTGCCATCATAACAATGTTCCTGGCACGGTTTTACTCCCTGGGATGGGCCTCCTCACTCTTTATAGGCTTCCTTACGGCATTGAGCAGCACTGCGGTAGTTTTGAAAGTGCTCCAGGAAAAATCAGAGATCTCCTCATATACCGGACGTACAATAGTTGGTATACTTATCTTTCAGGATATAATTCTTGTTCCTCTTTTACTCTTTACACCTCTTCTTGGAGGAGGCACCGCCAACCTGCCAAGGGAGTTTCTGATGCTGGCATTGAAAACAATATTTATTATTGCATTTATATATGCAGGCAACAGGTGGCTGTTCCCGAAGCTTTTACATGCTGTTGCCATGACCCGGAGCCAGGAGCTGTTCATGATGTGTATCATCCTTATTCTCCTCTCTGTTGCTCTCCTGACTTACGAAATAGGCATGTCACTTGCCTTTGGCGCCTTTATTGCAGGCCTGATGATCTCGGAATCGGAATACAGCCATAACGCTTTCAGCGATCTGATGCCATTTAAAGATGTCTTTTCCAGCTTTTTCTTCGTATCTATTGGCATGCTCCTCGACCTGCAGTTTGTAATTGAAAACCCTTTGCTTATAATTATCACTGTCTTCCTTGTCATACTCATAAAAACAATTGTATCAGGTTTTACAGCTTTTGTACTCGGCCACACATTTACCGGAACAGTTGTTATTGGGCTGTCACTGGCACAGGTCGGCGAATTCTCTTTTATCCTGGCACGTATCGGATTGCAGAACAACATACTTAATGATTTCTACTATCAGATTTTTCTCGCCGTAGCAGTAATATCAATGGCGCTCTCTCCCTTTATGATAAAAGCATCCAAACCATTTGCCACCCTGGCAGGAACACTTCCAATACCCAAATTCCTTATTGATGGACTTTCTCCGGTGCCTGAAATAGAGATACCCCTGATGGAAAATCACATAGTTATTATCGGCAAAGACTCAAGAGCTCTCAACCTGGCAAAAATGATCAGACATATGAACATGCATTTTGTATCGATCATTTTTGATCCAATGCTTGCGAAAAAACAACAGGACAAGGGAGATATGGCAATTTATGGTGATGCTATTGATGACCCCACACTGAAAAAGGCATTCGTCCATACCGCCGGTATGGTCATTGTCTCAGTAGGCGACCTTATTGGCGCAATGGCTATCGTCGAAAAGGTAAGACTGCTGAATAAACACGTCTTTATACTCGTCAGAACCAAACATGTTACAGATATTGAAGAGATATACAAACTTGGTGCTAACCAGGTAATCCCTGAAGAGTTTGAAACAGCAATTGACTTCTTCGAGAGAATCCTTACCCGATACCTCATTCCGCGAATAGACATCGATACAACGGTAGCCAGGATAAGGGACAGAAACTATGGCGTTTTCCGCGACGAAAAAAACGACACCAGGTTCTCAATGCTTCATGACATCCCAAATATTGAAATAACAGCCTACACTGTTGAAACCGGCTCCCCACTTGTAGGTAAGAGCTTGTCTGAAACAAAACTCAGAACAAGATTTGGCGTTACTATTCTCGCTCTCAAAAGAGGTGAAATTATTTTTGAACATCCTGATTCCTCTTTCAGAATAGAGCCCGGTGATATTGCATACATAATAGGAAAACCTGAAGCAATCTCCATTGCAAGTGAACAATTCCTGAAATCAGCCTCCGATATTATCAGATTCTGAATCATCATATTACACCCAACACAAAATAATTATTCATTCCTTCACAGAAGAATAATTATTCAATATTGACAAAGATCATTTTGTTGTGATGCCGTTATGTATTTATTTGCATGTCGCACAATCTTAAGACTGAACCAATATGAATAACTCAGTTTTTTCTCTTGAATTACCGCAGAATGAACCGGTACTGGAATATAAGAAAGGGTCACCGGAACGTGAATCCCTGGAATCAGAACTGAAAAGACTTTCATCTGAAATAACCACCATCCCATTGGTTATTAACGGGAAGGAGATACACACTTCCTCAAGAGGCAGAGTTACAATGCCCCATAATCACAGGCATCTGATCGCGGAGTACAGCATCGGGTCATCAGCAGAGGCAGAGATGGCAATTGAAGCAGCTCTTCGGGCACATGATAAGTGGATGGCAATATCATGGATTGAAAGAGCATCAGTCATGCTTAAAGCTGCTGAACTTATTTCAAAGAAATACAGGGCCACAATCGTTGCTGCAACGATGCTGGGCCAGGGGAAGTCGGTCTACCAGGCTGAGATAGATTCAGCCTGTGAGGTAACAGACTATCTCCGATTCAATGCCTATTTTGC
>QKCK01000212.1 GCA_003245695.1 Bacteroidota bacterium
TACTGCGCTCTCCCAATAATCATTTGCTCCTTCATCAGTAACTCTTTTATTTGAATTGTAAACAGCTTTATTGCCGCAGACAGGCAGATTATTCAGACGATAGTCAGTGCTTACCAGTTCACTCAGGCTCTTTGCTGAGCCAGGATTAAGCCATACATCAGCATTCATTGACTTAAGGTATACTGACTCCACTGGATAAGGTTGAGAAGAAGGTGCAATTACATCATTAAAAATATAGTCTCCTCCCCCGTCGCTAATCAGCTTGATAGCATATGAATTTGACGGAGCAACATACCACACATCTTCCCATGGTCCCCCAAACATGACTTTAGGTTTTTGTACACTCAGAGTATTAACCGAGTCACAAATCCTGTTGTAGTTAATCCTGAGGTTTCTATAAATGCTGTCAGCCTGGGTCTCCTTGTCAAGAAGAGCTCCAAATACCTTAATCCATTCAGCTCTTGCCAGTGGTGATTCCTCGAGATAGTCAGCATCATACATAACAGTAATGCCCATCTCAGTTAGTTTGGTCAGGTAACCGGCAGATGCCGGATCCACACCATACACAATAAGAACATCAGGTTTCAGTGAGACAATAAGTTCCTTATCAAGGTTACTCTCATAACCCACATCATGAACTTCACCACTCTCCAGCTTATCTCTTATTTTTTTATTGTATACCAGATTCCTGCCTGATATCCCTACCACAGCATCAGTGGCATTAAGAGCTTCAACCATTGCCAGATGTGTTGTTGACATACAGACGATTCGTTTTACCGGAACCCTGACAACGTTTGTTAACGGTAAGGTATCCGGAACAGATGTTGTATCATCAAAAAGATAATAGCTGAACTTACTGTCTGACGCTCCCTGCCACGGATTAAGAACCACTATACGTTTAAAGCCATCAGCCTGTTCAATTGTAAAACGTGATGCGGCATCACCTCCCGGCACAGCAATATCAGCAACATGAGAGTTTTTGCATGAAGCAATAGCAAAAAGAAAAGAAATAATAATAAGAAGAATATGCTGCTTCATTTCACTGTGCCTTGATTATTGTTCCAGAAAAGATTATTGATCCGTTCCAGAAAATATAATGATATATTCCGCGTGCCAGAAATGGCAGATCAACCTTCAATCCTCCCGGGAAAGGGTTATTATACATCTTTGAAAAGACCATTTTCCCGGAATGATCATATATGATCAGTTTAGCCTCTGCAATGGTGTCATTTGTCAGAAAGGTGACATGGTCAGAGAAAGGATTAGGACAAGCTGTGAGTCCGGGTCCGGGGATATAGGTATAATCTATTGAGTCGGGTATGGAGTTATCCACTATTACAGTCTTGACAGCAAGTGAAACCGGGGCAGGAAGATAAGGGTGTAAAGTAAAAGGATACCATCCGCTTCCATCATTAAACCATGCAGTATTTTGACTATTACTGGCGTATGGCTCGGAGTGGAACGGAGCAAATTGTGTCTGAGGTGATGATATAGTACCCTTATAATAAAGCCTGTAACCCACATAAAAAGGTTCAGAGACGGGCACTGTTCTGTCAAAATCCACCTTGAATTCATAATTATTCTTAACTTCCGGGAGCATCACTTTCTTTGAAGCCAGTATTTTTCCAGGCGTATCTCCCGAGCTGAAAATAAAAATCCTTGCAGTATCACCATTGGTTAAGTATGAAGCTTCAGCAATACTGATGATAACTGAGGCTATTTCTCCTGTACCTGTAAAATCGAAATATTCTGCGTAGGATATCAGACTATCGCTATTGATCCCGGTTATATAGCCATAACCCGGAGATGACAGCACCTCGCTTTTCAAAGATGAAGTTTCTGGAATATTATAAAGAGTATCTGACTCCTTAAAGTTAGTGAGATATGGGTCATAGCCATTAAGCTGGGTCACTCCTGATGAGTAGGGATCTAGCCATGGCTTAAGAGCCTCGGCTTCATTAGATGAAATAGAGAACATTTTGTCAATTCTGGCAAAATAGTCATTCACTGGTGAGGCGCAGTCAGCCTCACCACCGGTAAGTGTTCCTTTTATCCTGAAATTCTGGTCAAAGAGAGCAGACCCTGACGAACCACCTTCTGTTGTCCCTGAATCCCATCTGAGTATCCGCCAGAAACCGGAGGTTATATAACCATAAGAAGATTCAGGGTATGATGAAATAACAGGCGCATTGTTGTCAACAGATACTTTCATCACATCACCTGAGGGATGATGAACCACAAAAGTATTGGAAGGTGTTGTGCCGGTTATGTCCCATCCGGCGAAATATGGTTCGAAGACCAGAGGTGGAAAGGAAGAAAGCTGTAACAGAGAAAAGTCTATTTTATCATTTGTTGCCTTTAAAGCGGAGCCTGATATGGAGTGTGATATCCTGTGGTCGGGACCGTCACACCATGGGCTAATATAATTAAAGACACAGATAGTACTTGCAGCTTCACTGGCATTGGCTATACAATGATTTGCAGTAAGCAGGTAGGCTTTTTTCTCTGAGGAGGCACAGTTTATTAGTGTGCCGGTGCATAGGTACTGACCGCTTATAAGTAATCTGCATACGGCCCTGGAGGCAAGCAATTGACTCTCATCATCAGAGCAAAGGATATCTACCTCACAACTTTCAGAGGTGCCATAGTTTTCATCTTTTGCTCCTGCAGCTCCAAAAAAACCGAGGAAATCGTGAGATGCCT
>QKCK01000027.1 GCA_003245695.1 Bacteroidota bacterium
AGGGAGGGAGAAAAGCCAAATCTGACATGGAAAGAATAACCGTTCCGGAGGATGTGGCAAAAGAGATAGGGCTCGATCCAAAGAGGAGATATTCAATGACTGAGATAATGGAAGCCGTCCAACCTCTTCTCCCGCAGGGTATGGTTGTTGATGAAGCCATGGTCGCCAGCTTTATGGGGTTAGGAGCAATTGTAAACCCTCTGCCAGATGACATGTTATTTTACAACTCCATATCAGCTGAATATAAGGAGTATCTAAGGAAAAAAGGTGTTACCGCTACCCGGTTTGACCCTGAGTCACCAGAAGATGGTTCTTTTGAGCTCTGGGCTTACTATCAGTATGGGGTACCTGTCTTTACCATGGATTTCTGGGCCCTGCCAAAACAGGCAGAGGAGAAAAAGGATACCCGGACAACCACTCCTCAGTCGGCAGCGAAGATGCCTGATGAAGCGGAAAAACAAAAAGCTGATCTCAAAGAGGTTGCTCTGCTGGCATTCTCAGATACTATACTGGGAGGTAAAGGCTTCATTGACTGGAAGAGCTTCAGCCATCCAACCCTCGGAGAGGTTGAGATAGGCGGTTTTGTGCCTTTTGCCGGCACTACCCCACCTGAGTATATGATCGACTCTCTTCTTGATATTCATCTTCCATGGATACTGGAGATGGCAAAGAAAATACCATCATTAAAAATAACTGAGACGAAGGTAACGCCGAAAGGAGCTGGTATCTATCAGCTCGATATCTGGGTAACGAATGAGGGTCTGCTTCCTTTCCCCACCGCTATGGGAAAGAGAAACAAGGTACCAGCCCCGGCAATACTAACCTTAGAGAGTCCTGATACTGAAATACTGTCAGGTAAAAAGAGGACTACAGTCAATGCCCTGGGTGCACTTAAGTCAGAGAAGTATACATTTCTTATCCATGCTGACGGCAAAAGAAAGATAACCTTTAAACTGGAGTCAAAACAGGCCGGGTCAGATACAGAAGTAATAAACACTGAAGGATGATTATGAAAAAGACAATATTGATAATGATTGCTGTTGCTCTCATCATGGCTCAGGGAATTGAGGCACAGGTAATTGAAATACCTTTGCGCTTTGATCATTATTACAGCTATGAGAAGGTGGTTGAGGCGTTACAGGCTCTTAACAAGGCTTTCCCTGAACTAACTACCCTGGAGGTGGTAGGCCGGAGTGAAGAGGAGAGAGCTGTGTATGCACTTACCATCAACAACCCAAAGACAGGATCTTCACTGTCAAAACCCGGTCTCTATGTCGATGGCAATATTCATGGAAATGAGATACAGGCCGGAGAAGTATGCCTTTACCTGGCTAACAGGTTACTTACCAATTATGGAAAGCTGAAAGACATAACCGATGTTGTTGACAGAAATGTCTTTTACATTATTCCTGTGGTCAATGTTGATGGGAGGGCACATTTCTTCAGTGACCCCAACACACCCAGTTCCTCAAGATCGCTGCGCATAAAGGTTGATGATGACCGCGACGGACTCTTTGATGAAGATCCTGCCGACGACCTTGACGGTGACGGAAGCATAACGACAATGAGGATACGGGATGTTAACGGCCGTATGAAGAGTGACCCTGAGGATCCGAGGCTTATGATACCTGTCAAACCGGGTGAAAAAGGTGAGTGGACGCTTCTGGGGCAGGAAGGGCTGGATAATGATGGTGACGGCCAGATAAACGAAGACACGGAAGGATATGTTGATGGCAACCGTAACTGGGGCATCAACTGGGAACCACCCTATGTACAGAATGGAGCAGGCAGCTATCCCTTCTCCGGGAAGGTCACTGCTGCCATTGCACGCTGGATGCTTGCCCGGCCTAATATCATAATGGTTTTTGCCTTTCACAACAGCGGGGGCATGTACCTCAGGGGTCCGGCCTCCAGGTCAGCCGGAGAACTACCACAGGGAGACGTATCGGTATATGACTACCTCGGACAAAATATGGAGAAAATTGTACCAGGGTATAAGTACCTGCTTAGCTGGAGAGATCTGTATCCCACCTCAGGCGACTTCACAGACTTCACAGACAATCTTATCGGAACCTATTCCTTTGTAGGAGAGTTGTATCAATCAGAGCGCGAGACCTATGACGGAACATTCTTCACTGCCCGCAGTGACAGGTCTGCAATAAGTAATGCACAGGAGTCAAACAGAAGCAGACTTCAATTCAATGATCATCTGACCCAGGGAGAGCTGTATAAGGAATGGCATCCGTACAAACACCCGGTTTATGGTGACATTGAGATAGGCGGCTGGGTCAAGATGAGCACCAGGCTCCCCCATCCTTTCATGCTGCAGGATATGGCGCACAGAAACGCCTCGACAGTAATTTTTGCGGCACAGAATACACCTGATGTAAGCATGGATATCTTTGAAGTAAAGAAGATAGGAAAGGATCTGTACAGGATACGCGTTCGCCTGGTTAACCCTAATGCAATGCCCTCAGTAACATACCAGACAATGAAACACAATCTCTATCCACTTGACATCCTTACTGTAAAAGGGGCAGACATAAAGGTTATCAGCGGCGGGAAAATAATTGATCAGTACTCCGATAAGATAGAATATAAAGAGTACAGACCAGAGATACAGTTTGTTCAGGTACCGGGTATGGGCAAGGTTGAATACCAGTTTCTTGTCAGTGGCAAAGGCACCGCTGAAGTACACT
>QKCK01000016.1 GCA_003245695.1 Bacteroidota bacterium
GAATACCATCGCTGGCTTCAGCAGAATGCCAATGATCTGAAGAACCTGGGAAGTCAGCTCACATCTGAGATGTACAGATGGGAGAATGACTTTCATGTTAATATTGACGAGGTGGCATTTAATCTCAGAAGTCAGCTGAGAGCAGCAGGTATCTTTATACCCTTTGAGTTTGCTGTGATAAAAGATGACTCAGTATGCGGAGGATATATCTCAAAGGTCAAACCCCGTGAGTTCCTGAAGAGTCAGTACCAGGCCAACCTCTTCTCAACAGGGCTGCTGCGTAAAGGTGACATAATATCCCTGGTCTTCCCTGAACGGACACGCTTTGTACTGGGATCCATGACATGGATGCTCATAGGATCGATACTCTTCTCTCTGATAATTGTATCCACATTCGGACTTAGTCTCTATATGATAATCTCACAGAAGAAGGTGTCAGAGATGAAATCTGATTTCATAAACAACATGACCCATGAGTTCAAGACGCCTATTGCAACTATCTCACTGGCAGCCGATACCATCTCGAACCCTAAGATCATTGGTAATGAGGATAAGGTTCGTCATTTTGTAGGGATGATAAAGAAGGAGAATTCGCGGATGAACCAGCAGGTGGAGAATATCCTTCAGATATCGAGTCTCGATAAAAGAGAGATGGATTTCAATTTTTCACGGACCGATATTCATGATGTAATACAGAAGGGAATAGACACCATAGGCATTCAGGTAAACGAGCGGGGAGGAGAGATAATATGCAACCTTAATGCTGAAAACAGTATTATTGAAGGTGATGCCGAACATATTCGTAATCTGGTTCATAACCTCCTTGATAATGCCAATAAGTACAGTGAGAGTGAGCCTGAGATAAAAATTTCAACGAGAAATAACAATTATGGCATTTTCCTTGTGGTAGAAGACAAAGGCATTGGAATGACAAAGAGTGTCCAGAGCAAGATCTTTGAACGATTTTACCGTCAGACGACTGGTAATATACACAATGTCAAAGGTTTTGGATTAGGGCTCAATTATGTGAAGTCTATTGTGGATGCCCACAATGGTACTATCACTGTTGAGAGTGAGCCCGGACACGGTAGTCGTTTCACGGTTTTCTTACCATTTAACAAGGAGGCACATCAATGAGCAAAAAGAGTTTAAAGATTTTTCTTGTCGAGGATGACCTGAGTTTCGGGTCAGTACTAAAGTCGTATCTTGAGATAAATGACTATGCTGTTGACCTTGTTGATGACGGCAAGTATGCTGTTGATCAGTTTAGAAAGGGGGTATATGACATTTGCATTCTGGATGTGATGTTGCCTCATGTCGATGGTTTCACCATTGCCGGTGAGATAAGAAGCATAAACTCTGTGATACCCATAATATTTCTTACAGCAAAGAAGCTGAAAGAGGATGTGTTGAAGGGTTATGGACTCGGGGCTGACGATTACATCACCAAACCCTTCGATACAGATATTCTGTTATGTAAGATCAGGGCTATTGTTGCCCGGCGTGATGTGCAGGATGGCTCAAAAGACATCTATGAGATAGGAAAGTTTATCTTTAATGCACGTCTGCGTACACTTACAATTGATAGCACAGAGCGTAAGCTGTCACCCAAGGAAGGCCAGTTGCTGGAGATGCTTGCCATGTCACCAAACTCATTGGTAAACAGGGAGGCTGCGCTGAAAAAGATATGGGGTTCTGATGACTATTTCACTGCCCGCAGTATGGATGTCTATGTCACAAAACTGCGTAAATACCTGAGTGATGACCCTGGTATTAACCTGAAAAACATACATGGCACAGGCTTTCAGCTTGTTATTGAAGATGTCAGCTAGAGAGATTATCCTTGTTAAACTGTAATGGCATCAGCTTCTCTGCTGATGGTGTCACTACTATTCTGTCTGAGCCATACAGTATCACTTTTATATTACGATGGTTCCGGTATTCCTCTTCAAGCAGCATCTGCCGGCAGTTGCCGCAGGGAGGGATAGGGTTGCCCGTGAGGCCGTTTTCAGTACGTGCCGCAACAGCTATTGCACATGGTTTAAGCCCAGGATAGTTTGACACAGCATAAGAGAGCACTGTCTTCTCAGCACACGAACCTGAAGGAAAGGCTGCATTCTCAACATTGGCTCCTGTAATAACAGTGCCGTCTTCAAGTAATAACGCTGCTCCTACCTGAAAACGGGAGTAAGGCGCATACGCCTTCCTTCCTGCTTCGATAGCCTTTTCAATGAGACCTCTTTCTTCATCATTCATCTCAGCCGGACTATCATATTCAGAATAAACAAGTCTTATCTCTTTCTCTTTCATGAACGTATCATGTTTGTTTATAAAAGGAGTTAAATGTACTATTTTTTTGTTGATTATCGCTTTTGTATTGCTGACTGACATTGTTATTTTTGCGGAAACAATTTGAAATGCGTATATCAAAATATCCCCTGTTTATCGTTTTCCTGGGCCTGATAACCTCCTCCTGCAGTACCAGTCGTAAGACAACATATGTATCACCTGCCATGGATGAGCTGGCAAAGTCTTATATTGACAAGTACAGCAACATGGCTGTCAGTGAGATGAAGCGGACGGGCATACCTGCCAGCATCACCCTGGCACAGGGTATCCTCGAGTCTGACTTTGGCAGGAGCACGCTGGCACGAAAGGCAAATAATCATTTTGGTATCAAGTGCCACAACGGATGGACGGGCGATAAGATCTATCACGACGATGACAAAAAGAGCGAATGTTTCAGACGGTATGACAATGCTGCTGATTCATACCGTGATCACTCCGATTTTCTTGTTAATACCTCACGTTATAAATCGCTCTTCTCACTTTCAAGCACCGATTACAAGGGATGGGCTCATGGCCTCAAACGCTGTGGTTATGCTACCAACCCGTCATACGCCACTCTTCTGATTGATAATATAGAGAAGTATGATCTGCATTCATTTGATACGGGGGTAAAGAGGAGGGTGTCGGCCAGCAATAACGGGTCAGGTCACTCAGCCTCGCTGGCAGGCTCATCAAGGCCTGCGACAAGTTCATCGTCACAGTCATACTCTTCTGGCAATGGCGGCGTTGTCATAGGAGCTGGTGAAGCAAGGATACAGGAGAATAACAGGGTGCAGTATATTATCGTCAGGGATGGCGACACCTTTGAGTCACTGGCTGAGGAGTTTCAGCTTCTAAGGTGGGAGATAGTCAAATATAACGAGCTGAAAGAGGGAGCGACATTATATGCAGGGCAGATAATCTATCTGCAGCCAAAACGCAGTAAGGCTGACGTCAGATATAGTACACATGTTGTGAAAGAGGGCGAGACAATGTATGTGATATCGCAGAAATATGCTATCAAGACAGAGGCGCTGTACAAACTCAATTTTATGGATGAGGGTAGTGAGCCTGCTGCCGGCAAGTCCCTGCGTCTCAGATGAATGCTGTTATTTTATCTCTATATGCCACTGTGAGATGTCAAAGCCATTAAGGAAGTCATGTGCTGGCATCTTTTTACGACCTTCTGCCTGAAGTGATGTTACCTCTATGGCGCCATTGCCGCAACCTATGAACAGTCTGCCATTCGTTGCCTTTATTTCGCCTGTGCTGAGCTGCTGGTCTGCCAGCCTGCTGCCGAGTATCTTAAGTCGTATCGTGCTGTTGCCTGAGACGATGGTGGTCTTTGCGCAGGGGTAGGGTGAGAGGCCCCGGATGAAATCATGAACGCTTTTTGCCTCTTTATGCCAGTCTGTCACGGTGTCTTCAGGAAATATCTTAGGTGCATTACGTATCTCAGTCACAGCGTTGCTGAAGTCGCCCTGTTGCACTGGTGTGATAGTGTTGTCAGAAAGCCCTCTGATAGTCTTCACAACAAGAGATGCAGCTATCATCATCAGCCTGTCATGCAGTTCTCCCGCTGTCTCATTGTCATCGACAGGTGTAGTCTCAGCAAGGAGTATCTTACCGGTGTCTATCTCCTGGTCTAATAAAAATGTTGTTACTCCTGATATCTTCTCGCCGTTGATGATGGCGTGATTTATAGGAGCAGCACCACGGTATTGTGGCAGTAATGAAGCATGGGCATTGAAGGTGCCCAGTGGTGGGATGTTCCACACCTGTTCAGGGAGCATGCGGAAGGCAACAACGACAAAGATGTCAGCATGAAGCTCCTTCAGAGTCTCAGCAAAAGAGGGCTCTCTCAGTTTCACCGGCTGAAGGAGAGACAGACCATGTTCTATTGCATATTCTTTTACCGGTGAAGCTGTCATCTTCTGCCCGCGTCCGGAAGGCTTGTCAGGGACAGTGACAACGGCGGCTACCTCGAATCCTGCGTTGACAATGGCATCGAGGCTCTGAACTGCGAATTCAGGAGTGCCCATAAACACCACCCTTACCGGCCTGTCAGTCATCCTCACCTTTTTTAGGCTTCTTATAACATATCAGGTTATGTCCCATCTTTGTGGCTTTGGTCTCAAGATAGAACTGGTTGAAGGGGTTTGGGGGTATGACCAGTGGCACTGTCTCAACAATAGATATACCATAACCTTCAAGACCGGCACGTTTCACAGGGTTGTTTGATATGAGTCGTACCTTCCCCAGTCCCAGGTCGCGCATTATGCTTGCGCCAACGCCATAGTCTCTCTCATCCTCACCGAAGCCCAGCTCGAGGTTGGCCTCCACGGTATCACGGCCCTGTTCCTGCAGCTTATATGTCTTTATCTTATTAAGCAGGCCTATCCCTCTTCCCTCCTGGTTGAGGTATATCACGGCCCCTTTACCTGCATCTTCAACCATCTGCATGGCTTTATGGAGCTGCGAGCCGCAGTCACATCTCTTGGAGGCAAAGATATCGCCTGTGAAGCATGATGAGTGGACACGCACAAGCACCGGTTCATCCTTGGTCCATGTGCCTTTGATGAGAGCGGCATGTTCAAGACCGTTGCTCACCTGTCTGAAGGGTATGAACTCAAAGTCGCCAAAGTCAGTAGGTAGCTTGACCTGTTCTCCTCTTTCAATTATTGATTCGATACCAAGACGGTATCTGATAAGGTCTTTGATAGTGATGATCTTAATACCTGATTTCTCTGATATCTTTATCAGGTCAGGCAGGCGTGCCATAGTTCCGTCTTCGTTCATTATCTCCACCAGCACGCCTCCTTCGCGAAGCCCGGCAAGGCGTGTCAGGTCGACGACAGCCTCGGTGTGACCGGCTCTTCTCAGCACACCCTTTGAGCGCGCCTTGAGAGGGAAGATATGGCCCGGACGTCCCAGGTCAGATGGCTTTGTTGAAGGATCTACCAGCGCCTTGATGGTATATGCCCGGTCTTTTGCCGATATACCTGTGGTGGTGTGTGGCCCCAGAAGGTCTACCGAGACAGTGAAGGGTGTCTCATGCAACGAGGTGTTATGACCTACCATCATTCCGAGCTCAAGCTCATCACACCTCTCCTCAGGGAGAGGCACGCAGATGAGACCACGCCCGTGGGTGGCCATGAAATTCACTATCTCAGGTGTAATAAGTTCAGCGGCACAGATAAAATCTCCTTCGTTCTCCCTGTCTTCATCATCGACAACAATGACTATCTTACCCTGTCGTATGTCATCAATAGCCTCATTTATCGTATTTAACTTTTCGTTTTCGATCATCTTAAACTCTTTGTGTAGGTTCCCATATCCCATCATTAACTCCTTTCATCGCTTTCATCAGTCCGGCAAGCAGAGCTGCATTCATCATCAGGAACTGTGTGAAATATCGCAGTGGCTTGAAGGTGATCCCTGCTTTAAGGAGCAAAATATCCAGCGTCGGCAAAATTATAAAAAATCCTTGTCCGAAAACAACCGCAAAGTAGTAAAGTGATTCGCCTGAAAGAATGACGCTTGTCATGAAGATGATAATAAAGAGGATAGGAGAGAACCATCTTATCACTTTATGAGTAAAGTAGCATAATGAGCCTGCAAAAGACAGCCCCCTGGGCATAGGACCCCACTGCAGAAGATTCTGGAAGGCGCCTGTGGCTATCCTCACTCTTCTTCTGTACTGGCCTTTAATGTCAGAAGGGATGTCCTCATGTACCCTGGCGGCAGGTTCATTCACTGCCATAAAGCCTTGTGTAACGATGCTGAGCCCTACAAAAAGATCATCGGCAAGCATCTTCTCAGGTATCACCGGAAAGAGCTCTTTCCTTACGACATAAAAGCCACCATAGGGGCCAGTCATACTGTGCCATGCCTTTGTCTCAGCATACTTTAGTCTCATCTCAAAGTTACTGTACTCTTTCTCCTGCCTTGAGATACCGCTGTCGCTGTCCCCTGTATTTACAGGCCATGCATCACACAGCCCTGTCGTTGGTTCATTAAAATGTCTCACGATCTGCATGAGGCATCCCTTTGTGGGCATTACGTTGGCATCAGTTATCGCCAGCAGCTCGCCACTGGCATGTCTGACGAGCATGTTCAGCATGGCAGCTTTGCCCCTGCGGCTCTCAGACCTGATGAACTTTATGTTCCTGCTGTGTTCAGCGAAACGGGCAGCTATCTCATCGGTGGCGTCGTCAGAACAGTCAGAGCCAAGTATTATCTCCAGCCTGTCTGACGGATAGTCAAGAGCAAGCAACGCCTCTGTCTTTGCCCTGATAACCTTCTCCTCGTTGTACATAGGCATTATCACCGACACGACAGGTAGGTCAGGGCTATCTGTTATGGCGTCATCTCTTCTTAGGGCTGCCACTGTCATTGTGAGCAGCGGATACAGCACAAAGGTGATGAGGAGGAGTGCCAGGGATCCGTAGAAGAGCATTTCAGCGATCATTGGTGAGCACTTTGTAGAAACCCAGGAGGTCAGAGGTGATCAACTTATTGTCATATTTATCTCTGAGGAGGCGCAGGGCGTTATTACTTATCCTTCTGCACTCTTCACTGTTATTCAGGAGTGAGGTGACGGCTTCGGCAAAGCTTCTGCTGTCATCAGCGATGAGGATGTCATCTCTGTCTGTTACCTCAATGCCTCTGGCAGCTATGGTGGTAGCCACAACAGGTATGCCCCATTGCATGGCCTCTATTATCTTTATTCTCATGCCGCTGCCTGCGAACAGTGGTGCTATCATCAGGTTCATTGAGGAGGTGAACCGCTCAGCGTTATCTGTCTCACCCTCATACACTATGCCGGCAGCAGATATCTTTTTTATCGTTCGTGCTGAGGCGTTCCTGCCGGCGACGAACAGCTGCGCCTGTGGATTCTCTGATATCACTGCAGGCCATACTTCCCTGATAAACCAAAGAAGAGCCCTGATGTTAGGCTGCCAGTCGAGGGCGCCGATAAAGCCCACGCGCATCGTCATGCCATTGTCGACTTTCTGCGGGCGTATTTCCGTGGCTCCTGTGGGTGCCACAACGACAGGGGCGTCACCCTTCTGCTGGTCAAACCATTGTTTGTCATCATTGGTGATGGTGACAATGGCATCAAACTGACTGCGGCAGCCTCTCTCTATATGTCTGAGCCGTGACGCCAGTATCTTCATATACCATCGTGCCGGCACGAAGCGCTCCTGCACTGCCATCATCTGCCTGATGCGGTGTTCGATGTTATGTGCCCTGAGGATCACCCTGCCTCTGGCTGACTCCCTGATGCCCTGCAGGTAAAGGGCAAAGACCAGCCCCTCGCACTGGATGATGTCATACTCATTCAGATCAGGCATCGTTTTTATCATGTGCATGAATCGCGGTGAGTAAAAGCGCTCGAGATCATACGGCACTGTAGACAGGAATAGGTTTGAGAGGAGCCTGATGGGTTTTATGGTGGTGTCAATGAAAAACCTCTTGAAGAGTGAGACGGGTACCCTGGCAGTGAGCGACTCCCTGTTTATTGCCTCGTGCTTCTGTGTTATGATAGACAGCACTGCCACCTCAGCTCCATTCTCTGCCAATCCTTCTATGATGCACTTTGAAGCTACGGCGCTGCCGTCACGCGGAGGCCAAGGCGACTTAGTTGTCAGAACGAGTATCTTCATTCTTTTTTCTTCCGGCTCGTGACTTAACCTGTGACACCAGCCTCTTGAATATTTTGGTATATGTCTCCGTATCCATCAGCGATGAGTCGGTGGTGGCCTTGTAAGTAAGGAATAATCCTATAGGGAAGAGCACAATGGTAGAGGCGAACATGCCCAGCGGGGCTGAGACAAACAGCTCACGCGCAAACTTCTCTCCGGTGATGGAGATGACATAATAGACCACAAAGAAAAGCACCGATATCACTGCCGGGGTGCCAAGCCCTCCCTTCCTTATTATCGCCCCCAGAGGTGCGCCGATAAGGAAAAAGACAATACATGCAAATGCCAGTGAGAACTTCTTGTAGAACTCAGTCTCATATTTCTTTATCGTCTTCTTGTCAACGATAAGGGCATCATGCTTCTCCTTTACTGTGGAGGCTGCCTCCCTGGCGACAGAGAGAGCCTTGTTTACCGATGTCCTCTTATCCATCAGTGAGATGGTGTCATATATCTCCCGGGGGTTCAGTGGTAGTATAGTTATGGTAGTGTCTCTCTTTTGCCTGACACTCTTTGAGGGCTGCATCGATATGTTTGCATAGACCTTTGACCTGCTGAACTCGCGGTAGTAATTCACACTTCTTCTTCCGTATCTGCCTTGTAGTGAGTCTATTGAGTTGCTCAGCTGTTTCGAGTTCTGCATCGCCTGGTTAGACTTATACATGTTCTCGCCAGAGCGTTCGAGGTTAAAGTCCTGCAGCTCAATGACAAGTACCTGTTCTTCAAAGCTGTCGCGCCGGAAGGGATATTTCTTTTTGTCAGCCTGGGTGCCCTTCTCGTTTATGTCGGTGTATGAGTTACCGTGATAGAGGGTGAGGATAATAGCTGTCTCGTCGGGCGTCACCTTCATATATCCTGAGTCAGCTACTATGACGGCATTCTTACTGTCTACGCCCGGTCTGTGGTCGTAGATAAACAGTCTGTCAAGTCTGTTTGTGACAGGGTCCTTGTGTGTTATCTTGATGCTGAATCCGTCGATGCCGTTGTAGAATGTGCCGGCCTGAATATTCAGCTCAGGTCTCTTGCGTTTAATATCCCACAGCAGTGTCCTTGCTTTCTGGTTTGATATAGGGAGGATATAGTCAGCGAAGAAGAATGAAGCGATAGAAATCATACCCACGAAGATGAAGAGGGGCATCATCAGTCTGCGGAGGGGTATCCCTGAGGCTTTCAGGGCTGTAAGCTCCATATACTCGCCCAGGTTACCGAAAGTCATCAGTGAGGCAAGGAGTATCGCCAGTGGCAGTGACAGTGGTACGAAGGTGAGGGAGAACTGGAACAGTAGTTCTGCAAGCACATTCAGGGGGAGGCCTTTGCCAGCCAGGTCATCGACATACATCCACAGGAACTGGAGGATAAATATGACAAGGACAATGAAGAATGTCATTGCCATAGGGCCAATAAAAGATCTGAATATGAAAAGATCGACCTTTTTCATCTTAGTAATTGTGGGACAAACCTACTCCTTTTTAGCAAAAAAACAAAAGGTGAGTTTCATTCGGTGAGGCCGAGCAGTTTTTTCAGCTGAGCTATCTGTGTATCCCACAGGTATATTGCATCTTCTTTCTCTTCATCTTCGGCGTAGTCGGTGATGATGAGGGCGGTGTCGCCTGTGAGTTCGTGTGTTGTTATGAGGAATTCGAAGGTGTTAGCGTCGTCGTCGGAGAAGTCGAGCCATTCGAAGCGCACCTGTTTGTTCTCTTTAGATGATATCATTCTGGCGCGGGCTTCTGTGCCCTGCCATATGAAAGTGAGCACCTCGCCGTTAATGGTCACGTCGTCGGCAAACCATTCAGCGAGGCCTTCAGGCGTACTCAGGCGCTGGTAGAGGACTCTTACCGGTGTATTGAAGGTATATTCCAGTTCGTATTTCGACTTATTTCCCACAGTAATTCAGTTATATGGCAATGTAGTAATAATAGATGAAAAGAAAAAGTGAGTATAAATAAAAAAAATATTTATATTTGCACCCGCGTTTGGCGAGATAGCTCAGATGGTTAGAGCGCATGATTCATAATCATGAGGTCGCGAGTTCAATTCTCGCTCTCGCTACAACGGAAAGCCCGGTTGCGAAGCAACAGGGCTTTTTGCTTTACAGCCCGCCGTTGTATTGATCATAACCCAAAAGCTGTGCCTTCATGAAGAAGTCATTTATATCCTTTACATCACCGAAGCG
>QKCK01000197.1 GCA_003245695.1 Bacteroidota bacterium
ATAACCTCAGGTTATTGGCAGCATTGATCTGTTCAGCACTTTTCACAGGTGTCTCTGACATAACCAGCGACCGCAGGTTACCTAAACTCGGTATTATAACAACCTCGCTGATGTATATAGTATCAGGATTAAGAAATATTCCGACTGTATACTCTCTGGCTCTCAGTGAATCTGACACCAGAAACAGAAATGACCGATACCCCTTCTTCTCAAATACAACCGTATCATTTACGTGAGCATAGAAGGAGAATAGCCCATCGGCATGTGTTACTGACGGCCTGTCAGAATAATACAATACTCCTTCAACCGGATTCTCGGTAACTGCATCAACCACAGCACCCCTGAAAAGTATCGGCATCCCATCATTTGCCTCGTCCTGCGCTGTAAGCACACAGGAAAAGAGAGAAAAAAAGGGCAGAAGGGCAATAAATCTATTCCTTCCTGAGAATAATCTCCTCCAGGGTTCTCTTTGGAACATGATGAACAGAGTTTTCATCTCTCCAGTATTTTACATCATTTTCTTTTATAGTCTCAATAACGACTTCCTCAACTGTTTTACCCAAGGCCAGCACAAGAAGAACATCATACTGATCAGTTATAGAGAATTCGGCTCTCAGCTTCTCTCTCTTTATCGATGCAAAGATACAACCACCAAGCCCAATCTCAGTTGCCCCAAGCATAATACTTTGTGCAGCAATACCGGGGTCAACACCAAACTTGTCAGAAATCTCCTTGTCTCCAAGAATTATTACATATCCTGTTGGTCTCTCTCCCTTGTCAGGGCCCTCCCATGTTGTCAGATAGCCAGCCCAGGCCAGACAGGGATAAAGTTTAGCCCTGGCTTCAGGTGAAGTAACAACAATATACTTCAAAGGTTGCCTGTTAGCTGCTGAGCCTGATAATCTTGCCAGATCTATCAGATCGGTAATCTGCTCCTGGGAAATATTATAACTCTCATCGAACCTTCTGTATGTACGGTTCGTTTCGATTAGCTGCTTGAGATTCATCATTGACTTTTTTTTCTCAAAGATAATAAAGACATGATTAGTTGTCTTCGCCTGTTAACAAATATGATTATCACCACTGAGGTGGGAGATCAGAAAAATTCTATCAGGTAACGGTGGTACAACATCTCTCTCCATGGCTATACCAAAAAGTTTATTTACTGCCATATTGCCCTCAACCCCCAGCGAAAGCGAGAAGTCATTAACATATAGTCCTATGTGATCATGAATAACATTCTCACTTATTTCCTGAGCATTTTGCTTTATAAAAGCGACAGAGGCTTTTGGATGTTTATAGGCATATTCTATACTTCGCCTGATAGTATCATTTACTTTTAACGCAGTATCATGGGGTATATCACGCCTTACCACAATTGCACCCAGAGGAATGGGCATTCCTGAAAAGCTCTCCCAGTATTCTCCCAGATCAGCAATTTTTTTCAATCCCATTGTCATATATGTAAAACGTGTCTCATGAATTATGAGACCGGCATCTGCCTCTCCTGACAATATAACCTCTGGGATATCTGAAAACAGGTATTCCTTTTTCTTCACAGCTCCTGGCCATGCAACACTCAAAAGCAGATTAGCTGTTGTGTACTTACCCGGTATTGCTATCTGCAATGCCTCAATCTCATCAGGATATATCTTTTTTTTGCTGACAAGAAGGGGACCGTTGCCACGCCCTAATGCACCCCCTGAATCCAGAAGCAGATAGTGGGCGGCGGCATAGGCGTAGGCATGAAAACTCATTTTGGTGACATCAACAGATCCTTTAAGAGCCAGAGAATTCAATTCCTCAACATCAGCCAGAAAGAAGTCATAGTCAATACCGAGCGTATCTATTCTTTTATTTACCAATGCCTCAAAAATAAAGGTGTCATTGGGGCATGGAGAGAAGCCAAGCCGTAGTTTCATAAATCTATAATTGTTTTAATAATGTCAGGCATTGATTTCCGGAGCGATAAAAGTGCTGTTTTTATATCCCAGCTACTGACATTACGAGGTTCTACAACGTTGGATACTGATCGGATATTAAGCCATGGTATGGAAGACATCCTGCAGATATAGGCCAGCCATGCTCCCTCCATTGTTTCAATATCAGGGTTCCAGGCTGACACTATCCGGGCAATTGACTCATCCGATCCTGACACCATATTCACTGTTGCCGCTTTTACTGAGGGGATATAACACCCGATGGTTTTCGCCCAATTGTTGTCACAGACAATTCTCCCATCAGAAAAGGGAAAAGAATTTTTTTTATCGATATCTGTAAGATAAAGCGGAATAAATCTTCCGTTATCATCTATCCCTAAGTCGGCAAAGCAGTCTGATTCTGCCATAACTACATCTCCCGTTTTAATAGCAGTATTAAATGTGCCTGCTATTCCGGCATTGATAATTATCGAAGGGACAGTGCCGGTGAGGAGTCGTTTCTGCAGCTCCCATGACATGCACATTCCGCCTACACCTGTAACCAATATTTCAAAGAGGTCTTCATCTTTATTAAGAGCCTCATCCATGGCAATGGCCTCAGATTCATGTGCAGCTACTATAAGGATATCCCTGGAAGTCACAATAATCACAATTTATCATTTCAACAATTGGATAAATATATTGTTTTTACCGAATAAAAGAGTCATTTTTACTTAAGCAATCAGAAAACTCTGCGAAT
>QKCK01000080.1 GCA_003245695.1 Bacteroidota bacterium
GAAGTTAAGAGATAACGGAGTCAGGAAAATGAATTGTCTTGCAGTTGTTGGTGCAGGTATTGAAAAATCAATTGAGGGTTTCAAGAAAAAGAATATTCTGATGCTGGACGGATGCCCTACTGATTGCGGAAAGCAAATATTGGATAAGGCCGGATTTAAAGACTATAAATACTTCAGAGTTACAGACATTGGATATATTAAAGGACAGACACCAATTACCGAGGATGTTATAAAAAAAGTATATGATACAGTAGAAGTCATATATTAGTCAGTGAATTAACTCACAATCGCCTGTATTTGCGTACCTTTATAATGAAATAGTTGTTTTTGCACAGACTCAAGGAGTTGTATATTGGAATACTATGCTGACTATTTTAATTTAAAACTCATGAGATGATGCTGTTAAGATGCAGAAAATACCATTTGCTGTCATTTCTGATATCATGGATAATTGGTTGTTCATCACTTTCCGGACAAAATACAACAGTTAATCCCACTGAAATCAGTTTTGATCATGAGGGAAATCGGCTTCATGGCTGGTTTTATAAAGCGCAGGGGAAAGGCCCTTTTACAACCCTGATATTGCTCCATGGCTCTGTCGGACAAGACGGTGATATTTTCAATCTGGGCCAAAAGCTGTCAAAGGAGGGATTCAATATAATGACCTATAGCTATCCCGGATTATGGAAAAGCGAAGGTAACATAACACATGTATCTGCTTTAGGTAGTGTTCAGTCTGCTATAAATTTTGTTAAGTCTGAGTATTCGATGCCTTCTTTTGAGACGGATACCTCTGACATAATTCTTCTGGGCTATAGCTATGGAGGAGGTATGGCGCTGATAGCTTCAACATTTGATTCCTCAATTAAAAAAGTAATTACAATTGCCCCAGGCGATTTAAGTCTCACTGCTGAATATCTCAATAATAACCCGGATGCCAGGATCTCTTTTGAGCAAATGATTGACAGGACATTATCAGATACCACAGTGGGAAGGGGAACAACAGGAAAACAGTATGTTGAGGAACTCCTGACCAATAGAGATAAATACAATATTAAAAGGTATTCCGGAGAACTGGCTGAAAAGAAGTTACTCTTTTTAGTAGGCTGGCTCGACAGTGATAAAAGAATAGAGAGAGATGTTCTTCCGCTTTTCAGGGAGCTTCAATCCAATGGAGCTGAAAACGTTAAAATCGTTGCATTTGAAACCAATCATAGTTTTTCAAATGTGCAAACTGAATTGGCTGATGCCATAATAAATTGGTTAAGAGCAGACTAAACGCCTCAATAATCAAGTCGAAAGTCCAAAGTCGAAAGTTTAAAGCCCGTAATCACCGGATACTGACTAAACTACTAAACTACTAAACGCATAAACAAATCACCTGATGCCGACTCAACGACTCAACGCATCTATGCCTTTGAACTCCTGTACTCCTTCAAGAATGACTGAAATATTTCTTTAACAGATGATATTTTCGTTGTTCTGAATGCATTTGCACCGGCAAAAGCATAGCCATTTTCAAAGTTGCCTTTGAAGGCGTTCATAAGGGCAACGATAATACAATAAGGACTCTTTGAAATATCACACGTTCTTATGCACTTGAAAGGACATTTTTCAGGCTGCTTCCTGCCATCACGTACCTTTTCAATGAAGTGGCTGATGATTGCACGGCCCGGCATACCAACAGGACTCTTTATTATCTCAATATCCTTTTCTTCGGCATCGATATATGACTGCTTAAAAGCTGCGGAGGCATCACATTCATGAGTGGCTACAAACCTGGTACCCATCTGTACTCCTGATGCTCCGAGTTTCAGTATCTCATGGATGTCATGACCGGTATAAATGCCGCCTGCGGCTATCAGAGGGATCTTCTGATTGTATCTTTCTTCAAATACTCTGAGCTCAGCTACAATCTCCGGCACCAGTTTCTCAAGCGCAAAATTTGCATCACCTAACTGTTCTTCTTTAAACCCCAGGTGTCCGCCTGCCTTTGGCCCTTCAACAATAACGGCATCAGGAAGATAGTCATAATTAGATTTCCATTTTTCACATATTATTTTTGCCGCCCTGGCTGAAGAGACAATAGGTACAAGTTTTGTCTTACTCTCTTTTTTCAGAAAAGAAGGCATATCCAGCGGAAGACCGGCTCCTGCAATCACAATATCTATCTTTTCAGCAATGGCTGTCTTAACCATATCTGTAAAGTTAGACATGGCTACCATAACATTGACGCCAATTATGCCTTTTGTTTTCTCACGTGCTTTGCGTATCTCCTCTTTAAGGCCATAGATACTTGCCTCCAGGAAATCTGACGAAAAATCCTTGTACAGCAACCCGAGGCCTGCACTGGAGATAACCCCTACACCACCTTCATTGGCAACAGCCGCTGCCAGTCCTGAAAGAGAAATTCCTACTCCCATTCCACCCTGAATGACCGGCACTGCGATCGCCAGGTTCCCGATTTTTAATGATTTCAACTTTTTTGGTATTAATTCGTGGGCAAAGGTACCCTAATATCCGTATTATTATCAGAAAAACAGGTATTTAACATTCTAAAATGTATACAAAACGCTGAATCAGCCACAGGGTTGAGACTCTGGATATTACCGGCTAAACAACTAAACGCATCAACGCACCTCACGTCTCACGCCTCACGTCTCACGCCTCATCC
>QKCK01000255.1 GCA_003245695.1 Bacteroidota bacterium
AGTGCCTGCCAAAAGAGATCAGTATTACCTGTTATCTTTGATTCAGCAGCCTGTGAAAGAATAAATTCCTTTACTTTTTCTTTAATCATTTGCTCCATAATTCCTCTTTATATTATTACTTTTTCAATATCTGCAAATCTTCACCTGACACATTCTGAAAAGGCTTAAGATCAAAGGCTCCAAGGGAGGTGACAGCAAAATCGAGTATCTCTGACTGAAGCTCTTCATAGGGTATCCATGAGTTAATACGACTGAAGGCATAGATCTCAACCGGTAAGCCCGCTTCATGCGGAACAAGATTCCTAACCATCAGTGAACGACTCGTATCAATGTTTTCATTTGACATCAGATACTTTTTTATAAAGGCTCTGTAAGCCCCCAGGTTTGTCAGTGATGATGAGGCTCCTGACATTATCTTCTCAACCTCTTCAGAGTTCTTTTCAAAATAATCGTCCATGAACCTGTTTTTCTGCAATCGCTTTATCAGATCCTTATTCAGAAAAGTTACTGTTTTTATATCAACCAACAATGATCTTTTTATCCTCCTTACACCTGACTCCTCCATCCCCTTCCAGTTCTGAAACGACTCAGCCACAAGAGTATATGTCGGGATGGTAGATATTGTGTTATCAAAATTCTGTATCTTGACAGTGTGAAGAGACATATCAATTACAGTACCATCAATATTTTTATCATTGATAGTTATCCAGTCTCCAAGCCTCAGCATCTTATTTGACGACAGCTGCACTGATGCCACCAGGCCAAGGAGTGTATCTTTGAAGACAAGTATCAGGACAGCAGCAACGGCCCCTAATCCGGCAACTATCTTGCCTATGTCAAGTCTGAAAAGTATAGACACAATAACCAGTGCTCCTATTATGCCTGCCAGAATCTTTCCAAGCTGAGCATAGCCTTTAATAGAGCGGCCCTGTGAGATGGGCAGCATCATATATATCCTGTACCAGGCTTCAATAAATGCAGTAATTGTAAGAACAGACACCACAACCATATAGACTGCAGTGGTTTTATGAACAAATGTAAGCCAGAAGAGATAGTTCTTAAGTGCCCATGTCGCCATATAATAAATCACAATTGCGGGAGCAAGGTGCGAGAGACGATGAAATACTTTTGTCTCAAGAAACATATCATCGAACTGCGACTTTGATCGTCTTACCCAAACAGTTACAATTTTAACAACAATAGCCTTAACCAGAAAGTCAACAATCCATGCAACCAATCCCACAATAACCAGCATGAGCACAGTGCTTAGCCATGATATTACTGCAGGTGGCAATCCAATATCCACAAGCAGTTCACGAAAATATACTACAGGATCAAAAATCTCAATCATCGCCATTTGGTATGTTTATAATATGACCGCAAAATTATAAATAATACTCTTTCCATAAACATTGCTTAACAATAGCTTTAGTTTACATGACAAACGAAAGCAGTTTACTATCTTTATAAACAAAATTGCAAACATGAGACATACACTACTGGTTTTACTGGTAATCATTACTTTACCTTTAAATGGGCAGATAAACTTCAGTGATTATTTTACCGACAAGACACTACGTTTTGACTTCATGCTTGCCGGCAACAGCAACACTACAGAGGTATATCCTGCAGGCATAAAGGAGGAGCCGTATTGGGGAGGATCACTTGTCAACCTGACTGATATCTTCAACTACGGCAACTTCAAATATGAAGTATATGATCTGGCGAGCGGCACCATGATCTATTCAAAAGGATTCTGTACTCTGTTCCAGGAATGGCAGACAACAGCAGAGGCAAATAGCATGAACCGCAGTTTTTATGAAGTAGCCACCTTCCCATTCCCGAAGGAGAAGGTGAAGTTTGTTTTAAGTATCAGGGGGCGCAACGGGCTCTTCACACAGTTATATGAAACGATAATTGACCCCAACGACTATTTCATACGCAGGGAGGTGCCAGCAAGTGTTAAGTGGTCAAAACTGGTAGGCACAGCAGACCCTCATAAATCGCTTGATATAGCAGTGATAGCAGAGGGTTATACAGAGGAAGAGATGGACAAATTCCGTAGTGATGTTAAAAAGATGAGTGAGTATTTCTTCTCCACACCACCTTTTGACAAGTACCGCGATAAGATAAATTTTTATGCCATTGAGGCTGTATCAGCCGAGTCGGGAACTGACGTACCCGGAGAGCATATATATGTAAACACTGCGCTTAATACGAGTTATTACACTTTTGATGTTGACAGATATCTTACCACACAGGATATAAAGACTGTGAATGACTATGCTGCAGTTGTGCCCCATGATCAGATACTGGTTCTAATAAACAGCTCACGGTATGGCGGCGGTGGAGTATATAACTATTATACAGCCTCTACAATAGATCACAGGCTTTCGCCACAGGTCATCATTCATGAGTTCGGGCATGGATATGCCGGACTTGGAGACGAATATTACTCAGGAGAGGTTGCCTATGATGAGTTTTATCCTCTTGATGTTGAGCCATGGGAACCGAACCTGACCACCATGGTTGACTTCAAGGCAAAGTGGGAGGAGCTCATCCCCGAGGGTGTTCCCGTACCCACTCCCAACGACACAAAGTACCGGAATGTTACCGGTCTGTTTGAGGGAGGCGGATATTCGCCAAAGAAGATATACCGACCGGCGCTTGACT
>QKCK01000185.1 GCA_003245695.1 Bacteroidota bacterium
AAACAGGAACAAGATATACTCAGAAAATGGCTTTTAGCCAATAAATAAGTATATTTCCGCAATAATTAATGAATTATTATATACCATACACCATCAGCACCACTAAGAGAATTGTTGAATCGATTGTTTTTTTTGTTGGGCCTTTGTCAGGGAGAAGATGAAGAAAGGAAGAAAGAGATATGAAAAACCTGCAGTGGAGAGAATTGAGCTGGATAATTCTATTTCGTTGGTGATGATGACCACGGCTCCCCCTCCTCCTCCAAGACCAAGAGGGGCTGATGGTTCCAAGAGTGATCCCTTTGAATCACCATTCTCAGATAAACCATTCAATTGATTCTGTAATAATTTTTTAAAATATTTAGCCGGAGAAAGATTCTCCGGCTTTTTCTTTTTTAGAAAAATAAGGTCTCATGTTTACAACGTATCAAGCGGCATTTCTGGATCAATCACAGAAGGCAATGTGTACAGACTGTACGCGGAGCGCACGAACCGGGGTGACGACATCTTATAGCCTGGCTTTAGCAATCAGCGAAAAGAGATGTCACCGCTCTGCGGATAAGGTTCCAGTCAACGTAAACGGTTTTGGTAATGATGAAGACTTAATTGTGCCTATGTCTCTTTTTATTGTTAGCCCCGATCGAGAAATAGTATTATCAATAGTCTTTAAGGGTTGATACTAAAAGAAGAGGCAGGCCATGTTCTGACCTGCCTCTCCTATTATCATTATTTATTAAATCTAGTGCAGTAAGGTTATATCTCCAACTTTCTTAAATGGTCTGCCGTTGGCATATTTGCCCTCCACCAGCCAGACATATACTCCCTGAGGACACAGCTTGTGTTTGTAGTAACCATTCCATGGCCTGTTGATATCATATGACTCATAGATAAGCGTACCCCATCTGTTAAATATCTGCAGGTGATAATCAATAACTGTCTCCCTGATCGGCGGATAGAAGAACTGATTTACTGCATCACCGCTGGTTGGCAACTCATCGAGGTCTATTTCTCCAGTCTGATTAGGTCTGAAGACCGTGGCAAACGACAGGTCACCAAATGGCATCACTGTCACAGCCGGTGATAATACATATGTGTCATAACAGCCATTGGCGGAATAAGCATGTAATGTAATCTCGTACACTCCCTCTGCTGTATAACGATGATACGGATCGGCAACATGAGATGTGTCTCCATCACCAAACTCCCAGATATAAGAGACTGCTCCCTGGCTAAGGTTAAAACACCTGACCTTTTCATCGTTTACATAAACCGTTGAAGGAGATACCTCAAAGTATGCAAGAGGTGACTGGTATACATTTACCAGCTGCGATTTTGAATCCGTACCACCAGGGCCGGTAACAGTTAATGTCACTCTGTAAACACCGGCAGTAGTATATGTATAGACCGGATTCATTACTGTAGAGACACTTCCATCTCCAAATTCCCAATAGTATGAAGTTGCATACAACGATGTGTTATTCGGAGAGATAGTCCAGACCTTACATCCCGAAGGTATCGAATCAAAGTCTGCTATTGGCGGAGTTGGCAGAATGTCAACGCTATGCGTTACCTCATCATAACAAACGCCGTTACTTACAAACAAGTTCACTGCATATGTTCCAGGGCCTCCATAGACATGCACCGGTGATTCTGCCACAGAAGTGTTACCATCATCAAAGCTCCACAACCAGTCCCATGTACCTGCATTTGTCGTATTGGTAAATGTTACCGTAGTGTTAGGCATGGTCTGAGATACAGGTGAAGCATTAAATCCGGGTAACGGAACAGGATATACAACAATTGGCAGTGTTGTTGACCCTTCGCATCCAAAGAATGAGGTTGCGGTTAATGTTACATTATAGGTTACAGGTGCTGTTGTGTAATTTGTGAAGCTGTGGTTTATCACGTTGGCGCCAAGACCCTCCTGCCCGTCTCCAAAGTTCCAGTAATATTTGAATCCACCAGGTAATGATGATAGTGTAACTATATCACCTGAACAGATTGTGTCATCACTGAAGTAGAAGTTTGACAGAACCTCCGGATATACGGTAATATCGGCTGGCATCTCTGAGGTACAACCATTCTCTGACGTAATCTGCAACCTTACTGTGTAATACAGTAACGAAGAAGATGGATTAGGATATTCGTGTGTCGGATTCTCGTCTGTAGATGTCTCTCCGTCACCAAAGTCCCAGACAAGTGATGTATACCCCGATGAGCTGTTTGTGAAGCTCACTGTGAGAGGCTGACATCCTGAAGGCGGGTCAGGTGTAAACATGGCGGCCGGCTTCTCAACCTCAATCACAACAGTGTCAATACCTATACACCCCTTACTGTCTGTGACCTGATATACCAGATTATAGTAGCCAGGGAATGTAGTATTGAATTCCGGGTTTTCAATATTAAACTGTGACAGAGGTCCTACATCACCAAACCATCTGTGATTTGTATATACTCCTGAACCACCGAATGGGTTACCGTGAATCTGTGTTGGAACAGCACCGCAGACAAGCATGGTATCTGATGGAGATATCATCCCGTCAGGAAGCTGATTCACTGTGAGCAGGGCATCGTCAGTATAATAGTTACCACAAGGGCCTGTTATCTGCAGCCTGTAGAGCCATCCATTCATCAAAGCCGTCGCCTGGGAGATGAGTAACTGTGATGACTGTGTGCCCTGATATATTCCTGATTCACTCAGATCATTCCATCCCGAACCCTCATTTACCTGCCATAACATTGTCTCTCCGGCAGCTGTGGTATATACCTGTGAATAGAATACCACCATTGAACCATCGCACACCTCTGCATCTGCCGGTTGTGTCATTATAACAGGTTCAGCATATACATTCAGTGTCGCATACGATGAATATACCGGTGGCATACAGGTACCTGACACAATAACCCGTACAAGATATCCATTCATGCCAAGAGTCAGGTTAGTAATGGTAAGCGTGTTTGTTGTAGTACCTGAGTATGGCGCCGTATCGGTGACATCTGTAAACCCGGATCCACTGTTCACCTGCCACTGATATGTAAGGCCAGATCCTTCTGCCGTTACACTGTAGCTTATGGTTGATCCCGGACAGCTCTTGACATTGTCAGGCTGATCTGTTATGGCAGGACTGGTATAGACTGTCAGAACAGCCTCATCAGAAGTTATTGCTGCTGAACACTTACTTACAATTACAACTCTGTAACGGTATCCATCCATTATCCTGGCAACACCGAAAATAGTCAATTCGTTGGTGGTGACACCCATGTAAGTGCCATTATTGCTCAGATCACTCCATGTTGAACCGTCATACTGCTGCCACTGGAAGCCAAGGTCAGCGCCTGTCACTCCTACATTGAAGCTGGCTGCCCCAAACTCGCAAATATCCAAATCATCAGGCTGATCTGTAATACCGGTTACAGGAGCCACATTAAGAGTCACAATATCTGAGCTCGCCGGAGGAGCGCATGATCCGGTAACTACCACCCTGTAGCGGAAGCCGTTATATCCCAGTGGCACAGAAGTAAGATTAAGAGTAGCACTGTTTGTGCCTGTATAAACACCAACGTCAGTCAGGGTTTCAAAACCCATTCCACCACCCTGGTCAACATACCACTGATAGTTTATACCGGTACCCTGTGCAGATACTGTAAAGCTGACAGAGGTGTTCTCACATATAGACGCCGGGTCTGGCTGATCAAGAATCTCAGGCCTGGTATTAACCACAAGCAGTGCTCCCGGAGAGGTTACCGGCGGCACACAGGTGCCTGACACTATAACCCTGAACATATAGCCTGTCATTGCACGCTCTACACCATTGATCTTCAGATTAGAGGAATTGACACCAAAGTATTTTGCAGTCTCGGTTAAATTTGTCCAGTTGGTGCCTCCATCAGTGCTGATCTGCCATATGTATGTTGCTCCTGTTGTATTGCCTGCATCAACAGTGAAGTTTCCTATCTCTCCTTCACACAGAGTGAGGTCTGATGGCGGAGTGAGAATCTCAGGCAGCTCATTTACTATAAGATAGACGATCTGCGAGGTGACATCAGAGCCACAACTGCCGGAAACAACTACTCTGTACATATTGTTATTCATGGCGGAGGTAGCAGAGGCAATGGTATATGTATCATTAGTGGCCCCTGGAATAGGTGTCCATGTCGTTCCTCCGTCACTGCTTACCTCCCACTGGTATGACGACGAAGAGGTAGATCCGGCATTAACGGTAAAACTCACAGGCATTCCTTCGCATACAGTCTGGCTTACTGGTTGTTGTGTTATCTCTGTAGGATGTGTCACCGTCAGTACAACAGCAACACTCTCAACATATGGCAGACAGTCACCTGATACCCTGACCTTATACTGGTAACCTGACATGAGTTCCAGAACACTGACAATGGTCAGTGTTGAGCTGTTTGCTCCCTGGTATCTCGATCCGGAAACAATATTCCATCCTGATCCTGTATTTACATACCACTGGTATACCGGATTGGTGGTGACACCGGCATCCACTGTCAGTGTTGCGTCTTCACCTGCACATAGTTCCACATCTGAAGGCCCGCTAATTATCTCAGGAAGCTCTCTTACTGTCAGTAAAGCCTCATCCGAGGTTACTGCCAGTGGACAGTCGCCTGTAACGACCACAGTGTAGCGGTAGCCATTCATTGCAGAGGTTGTAACCACGCTCAGTGTCGCATTTGTCTCTCCGGTGAGTATCTGTGGGCCTGTTCCATCATTGTAATACCACTGATATGACGGATTGGTTGTCAGCCCGGCATCAGCTTCAAAGGTTGCTGTCTCTCCTTCACAGACAATAATATCATCAGGCTGATCAACAATCTCAGGCGGGTAATTGACTGTTATCAGGGCACTGCCTGTAAGGTTCGCATGAGGTGCTGATACATAACAACCATTATTATCTGTAATGGATGTTATTGTATATGATGTTGTAACTGAAGGGTAGACAGTGATATTACTGCCGCTCACATAACCTGACACTGTTGTGCCATCACTCAGGACTACAGCATAAGGCGATTCGCCGGTAGTAACGGTAACCACCACTACAGCCGCATCACCCGGGCATACGGTTGCTGCACCTGAGACAGATGCCACCGGCAATGGATTAACGATTACTGTTACCGTGTTACTATATACCGGGTCACAGGTGCCTGAGGTGGCACGTCGTCTGAACATTGTGGAAACAGCTATTCCTGCAGGCGGATCATATGATGCCATCGTTGCACCGGATACATTGCTCCAGGTAATGCCACTATCAGTACTGCGTTCCCATTGGAGCAATATTGTTCCCGGCCCTCCCGATGGAGCTGTTACCTCTGACAGTATAGCCGGATCACCCTGGTAGCATACCTCCTGGTCACCGGCAATTGTGCCAGGCAACAATTCAACAGGTTGGGTGATGTAGATGGTAGCCTGGGTTGAGCACCCGTTGGCATCAGTAACAGAAGCCGTGACCTCACCAACGGCTCCGCCAGTGAATGAAAGTCCGGTAGCAGTCACAACAATAGTTGCACCTGCAGTGTTGCTTGATGCCGTGACAGTATAAGGAGCCGTACCACCTGATACACTGAATGAACCAGATGCATCATTGTCACCATAACATGACAGAACCACATCAGGTGTTGTTCCGAGTGTCAGCGGTGCCGGCTCGGAAAGAACCACAGTGGTTGTTGATGAACACCCGTTGGCATCAGTAACACTGATATTATAGGTGCCTGCAACAAGGCCGTTTATATCTTCATCTGATGAGGTAAAGCCTGAAGGCCCACTCCACGAGTATGAGAACGGAGCTTCTCCTCCATTAACCGTAAGATCAATTGAACCATCCGTTCCGCCATTACACCTGATATTATACCCTCCGGCATATACAACTGGTGTTGCAGTAAGTGATAGTGGAGGTGCAACAGTGATTGTAATATTGTCTGTTGCCGTACATCCATTACCATCGGTGACCGTAATAGTATATGTTGTTGTTACTGCCGGTTTGGCTACAGGACTCTGTACATTGGTATAGTTTAATCCGGCAGCAGGTGACCAGCTGTAGGTATATCCGCCTCCTGCAAGCTCCTCACCACCACTGACTGTGGCAGTTAGTACTGACAATGAAGAAGGACATGTCCCTATAAGATTATCCGTTGCTGTTACTGTTACATCCAACGCTGGTGCAACATTTACTGTCACCTGGGCAGTGCTGCTGCAACCATTTATGTCGGTAACAGTTACGGTGTAGGTAGTAGTAACTGCCGGCTTGGCAACAGGATTGGCTATTGCCGGATCGCTCAATGAAGCTGCATTGTCCCACAGATATGAATATGGATATTCACCGCCGCTGGCAATGGCATTAAGTGTTGTGACTGATGATGCACACTCACCTATCTGACTGTCGTTAACAGTAGCTGTGACAACCACAGGCGGCGTAACATCAATGGTTACAGAGGCTGTCACAGTACAACCATTAACATCTGTAACAGCAACAGTATATGTTGTCATTACGGCAGGTGTTGCTGTCGGGCTCTTTACCGTAGCATCATCAAGTGTTGCCGCATTGTCCCACAGGTATGAATACGGAGCCTCACCGCCCGTGACAGTTACATCAAGCACAGATGACGAACCTGCACAATAACCTATCAAAAGGTCACTTGCCGAGGCAACAGCAGTAAGCGGAGGACGAACCTGTATTGTGATGGTGTTGGAGGCTGTACAGCCATTGGCATCAGTTGCTGTTACCGTATAGGTTGTCGTTGCTGTTGGTTTGGCAACAGGATTGGAAATATTTGTTGCACTAAGGCCATCAGCCGGAGCCCAGCTCCAGGTATAACCTCCGCCGGCAAGCTCCTCCCCACCAATAGCGGTGGCTGTGAGAGATGTCTCAGAGGAGGAACACGAACTGATGATATAATCAGTTGCTATGACATTAACACTAACAGGCGGTTGTACAGTAATAGTGACATTGTCTGTTGCCTGACAGCCATTGGCATCAGTAACAGTGACCGTATAGGTAGTTGTTACTGCCGGCTTGGCCACAGGATTCTGAACTGTGGTACTGTTAAGCCCCGTAGCAGGCGACCAGCTGTAACTATATGATGGCTCGCCACCGGTGACAGTAACATCAAGGTTTGCACGGGAGGTTGCACATGTACTAATTGTCATATCGTCGGCTGACGCCACAGGTGACAGCGGTGATAGCACATTAACAGTCACCTGCGCAGTGGTACTGCAACCGTTATTATCTGTGACTGTAACCGTATACGTTGTTGTGACAGCCGGCTTGGCTACAGGGTTGGCAATATTCGTTGCACTAAGACCTGCTGCAGGTGACCAGCTGTAGCTATATGATGGCTCGCCGCCGGTGACTGAAACATTCAGAGTGCTTGTTGATACTGCACAGGTGCCTATATTAAGATCACTTGCCGTAGCAGTAGCTGCTAATGGCGATAATACATTTATTGTTATGCTGTTGCTTACTGTACACCCATTGGCATCGGTAACCACAAGAGTATAGGTAGTGGTTGCTGCCGGTTTGGCTACAGGGTTCGCAATATTTGTTGCACTAAGACCTGCTGCAGGACTCCATGAATATGTGTAGCCTGGCTCTCCTCCGCCAACGACAGATGTTATCTGTGCTTCAGAGGTACCGCATGTTCCTATCGAGTAGTCATCAGCCGATAGTGTAAGTGTCAGAGCCGGCAGAACAGATACTGTCACCGACGATGAAGCCGTACATCCATTGGCATCTGTAACGGTAACAGTGTATGTTGTTGTAACAGATGGCTTGGCTACAGGATTCTGTATATAACTGTCATCAAGGCCGGTTGAAGGAGTCCATTTGTAAGTATATCCTCCTTCACCTCCTGTCACTGTGGCGTCAAGCTGCGACACAGAAGAGGCACAGGTGCCAATTGTAATATCATCAGCCGATGCAACAACACTCAGTGGCGGTGCAATATTAAGGGTTATAGATCCCTGCCCTGTACAACCATTGGCATCTGTGACAGTGACAGTATATGTAGTTGTCACCGCAGGCTTGGCTGTTGTGTTGGCTGATGCCGGAGACCCAAGAGTGGATGCGTTATCCCATGAATAGGTATAACCACCCTCTCCCCCCGTAACAGTGGCACTCAGGTTGGCTACAGAGGTAAGACAGGTGCCTATCAGGTTATCATCAACTGTTACATTCACCGTTATTGGTGGTGCAACAGTGATAGTCACTGTCGATACTGCCATACATCCGTTGGCATCTGTCACTGTGACTGTGTAGGTTGTGGTTGCTGCCGGTTTGGCTTCAGGATCCTTAATGTTTGTAAAGTTCAGACCTGTTGACGGTGACCAGCTATAAAGGTATGGCGCTTCTCCTCCGCTGACGTTAACATCCAGATGTGCGACCGAGGAAGGACAATCACCAATGGTATTATCATCTGTAAATGCAAATGCAGTAAGCACAGGCGCTACGTTTACAGTTACGGAACCCGTTGCAGTACATCCATTAGCATCAGTAACGATAACAGTATAGGTGGTTGTAGAGGCCGGTTTGGCAACAGGATCGGCAATATTTGCAGCTGACAGTCCTGCTGACGGGGACCAGCTGTAGAGATAACCTCCACCGGCAAGCTCAACACCTCCTGTCACTGTTGCAGTGAGCTGTGACGTTGATGAGGCACATGTGCCAATAAGGTTATCATCGGCAGCCACCGTAACTGCTAAGGGTGATGGATGGGTGAGAGTATAGCTACCACTGGCAGTACACCCGTTAGCATCAGTAACGGTAACCGTGTATGTGCCTGCAGTAAGGCTAGTCTGGCTGGCAGCTGCAGGAACAAGGCCACTGCCATCGGCTGTCGTCCATGTATAATTATATGGTGCTGTGCCTCCGGTGACAGTAAGACTTATTGTCCCTGTGGTACCGTTAAAACAGTTTATGTTATGACTTCCCTCAATACTTGTTGAGAGCAGAGCAGAAAGAGATAATGCCTGCGGCTCTGTTATAGTAAGTGAAGAGGTTGCCTGACATCCGTTGGCATCATCAGTCTGTATGGTTATCGTCCCTGCCCCGGCATTGGTAAATGTTGCTGATGATGCAGTGGTTGCTATTACAGCTCCTGCAGTATTGGTAATAGTGGTAAAGGTGTATGGAGAAGTGCCTCCCGCAGGGGTGAAACTGCCGCTGCCGTTGTTATCACCATTACATAAAAGAGCTATGTTGCCCGTATTACCCATAGTAAGCAGTGATGGCTGAGTGAGAGTGATATTTGCAGATGATGAACAGCCATAGATATTTGTGACAGTAACAGCATAATATCCTGCAGCCAGTGATGAGATATCTTCCACACCCGCAGTAAAACCATCAGGTCCTGTCCATGAGTAACTGAATGGAGCTCCGCTACCGGCGACAGTAAGATCTATACTTCCACTGTTGTCAGCAAAACATGAGAGATTTGTTCCTGCAAGAGTAAGTGACGGCGGTGCGTTTACAGTTATCATAGCTGACCCTGCCAGCGTGCCATCACATCCGTGACTGTCACTCATTGAGAGAAGAGTATATGTAACTGTTGCTGCTGGTGTCACATTTGCTGTGTAAACTGTACTTACATAGTTTGTTACAGTAACAGGAGTGGTGCCATCAGTATAAACGAAGTTATAAGGTGACGTTCCTGTCAGCGAAACGGTAAGCAAAGCAGAGCCACCTGTACACACTGAGGTTGTACCGCTTAGTGTAGCTGTAGGTACAGGATAATAACTCACTGTAGCATTTCCAATACCTGTCCCGCTGCAAAGATTTGCATCTGTCACCGATACAATGGTATAGGTGCCTGCCGAGGCAGCATTAAGAGTATATGGTGAGGATGCGATATTAACAGATGGTTGGCTGACACCATTAATGGCATATGTAAGGTTCCATGGTGCAGTGCCTGTCAATGAAATATTTATAGGGAAGGTATCCTCCTGGCAAACAGTCCCATTATTGCTTATCACAGCTGTTGGTTGTGGTTTTACCGTAATAAGTAACGGGGTATGGTCAGTTATACATCCTGCAGCATTTACCTCCCTTACTGAGACAGTGCCACTGACAGTACCCATCATAACGGTTATACTTGCTCCGGTAGGATCGCCCACAAGCGCGGAGCCTGTTGGTAATGTCCATGTATATACTGACCCGGCTGTTGCAGGCACACTATATACTACTGTCTCGAGTGCACATACTTCGTCGTCACCGGTAACAGGTGCAACAGGGGATGGTGCCATAACTGTCACATCAAATGTGCCGGCAATGCCAGTACAACCGTAGCTGTTTGTCTCAGTCACAGTGATTGTGCCAGATCCGGCAACAGCTGCAGCATTGATGATAATGGCATTTGAGTTAAGGTCAAATGTCTTCGTCCCTATTGAGGCAGGCACCGTCCAGGTATAAGAAGAACCAGCGTGTAATGGAACTGAATAAACAATATTTGTTTCACCTACACACAGATTGTTCTCTCCTGATATTACAGGAGCAGCTGGTTCCGGATTAATTGTGATAATAACATCTTCATCATCACCAACGCATGAACCTGCGCTCACTGGCGTGACGGTATATGTTGCGGTGATTGGCGACGTGCTATAATTCACAAAGAGATCGGTGATATGAATTGAACCTGACGGGTCTACACTAACATTAGAGGCAGCTGTTCCTTGTGAACTGCCATCTGACATTACCGGTACACCCCATGAAAGAAGAGTGCCGGCAGGAGTGTTGTCAGGCAGGAGTCTTATCTCCAGATTTGCAGGGGTATTTGAACATGTTGTCATACCCTGCCCCGGCAAAATCACCGGTTGGGGAAGAATGGTTACAATAATATCAACGGGATCACCGATACATGTGGTCCCAAAGACAGGCTGTACCCTGTATATTACCGTCTTATCTGCCCCGGTCTTATTTATAAAAATATCACCTGCCAGATATGATGGATCTGCGATGCCATTGGCGGCAGACACATTACCTGCATTAATGCCAAGGCCTGTTGCAATAGTTATTGAAAGAATATTATAGGATGTTGCAGGTACCGATGATGGAGCAACGGCAAGGACAAGTCCCGTTGGCATATTGCTGCAAACACTTCTGTCAAGACCCGGGTCAAGAACAGGCTGTGATCCTATAGTGACAACTATCGGTTTTACTGCACCTGCACAGCCGTTATATGATGGTGTGACATAATATGTTGCCGTCTGAGGACCTCCTGTCGTATTCACAAAGACATCACTCAAGGGGTCTGATGAAGGGATAGTGCGCGCAGTACCTCCGGTGAGACCTGCTGAGAGAGTAGGTGCAGGCCATGTAAACGTTACATTATCACCCGGATTGGTATAGTTATTAAGAAGAATAATATGATTCAGTGTCTCTCCTGAACATACTGAAGCAGACTGATCAGAAATGACAGGAAGCTGAGTAACTGTTATTAACAGTGATGCTGTGTTTAGTGTTCCGCAGCTGCCACTGGTAACATTACGGCGGTAATATGTTGTTACTGTCATTACCCCTGGTGAATAACCAACACTGTTTTCACCGCTGATATCGCTCCAGGTGACATTATCCGGGCTGCTCTGCCATTGATAAACATATACCCCTGTACCGCCCGTGGCTGGTGAGAGTGATATTAACGGTGCTGCAACATCATTCTCGCAGATAGTCTGTGGCGATCCTATTGTTCCAGGTGTAAGGTCAGGATAAACCTGTATCTGCACCGAAGGAGTGCTTAGTGTTCCACACGTGCCACTGGTAACATTGCGGCGGTAATATGTTGTTGAGGTAAGGGCTGGCGGAGAATAGGTGGCAGATGTTGCAAGACCTATATTCGTCCATGTGATGTTATCCGGACTGCTCTGCCACTGGTATGTGTAAGTGCCGGTACCTCCTGTAGGCGCTGTAGATTCTGTCAGGGTTGCAGGAACAGTATTATAGCAGATAGTCTGATTAGCTGCAATTGCCCCTGCTGTCAGATTATCATACACTGTTATGAATACAGGGGTACTGCTTACTGTACCGCAAGTGCCGCTGGTTACGTTTCTGCGGTAATAATACGAAGAGGTGAGTACTCCAGGTGAGTATGCCGATAAAGAGGCCCCCGGAATATCACTGAAAGAGATACCGTCAGTAGATACCTGCCACTGATATGTATAAACCCCTGTACCTCCTGAAGGTGCTGTCAATTGTATCAGTGATGCAGCAACAGTGTTATAACAGAGGAACTGATCATTTCCAATTGTCCCGGGTGTAAGATCCCCAAAGACAGTTATCATGACAGAGGAGCTACTTGCTGTCCCACATGCACCACTGGTCACATTTCGTCTGTAATAGATGGTGCTTGTCAGTGAACCGGGTGAATAGTCTGTTCCATTAGCCCCGCTGATATTGCTCCATGTGATGTTATCCGGGCTGCTCTGCCACTGGTATGTGTAAGTGCCTGTGCCTCCTGTAGGTGCAGTAAGCTCAGTGAGGGTTGCAGGAACAGTATTATAGCAGATACTTTGCGGGCTGCCAACAGACCCTGATGTCAGAGGCAGGTATACGGTGATTATTACATTACCGCTATACACAGTACCACAAGTGCCATTTGTAACCGCTCTCCTGAAATAGGTGGTAGCTGTCAATGCTCCCGGAGAATAACCAGGCATTGTCGCTCCACTGATATCTGACCATGAAGAGCCATCGCTGCTTGACTGCCACTGGTAAGTATATACTCCTGATCCTCCTGATGGAGCCACAAACTCTGTAAGAGGCGCAGGAATCGTGTTGTAACATATAGTCTGCGAAGTCCCGATAGCTCCGGGCATCAGCATTGAATATACTATTATATGTACAGGGGCAGTGCTTACGGTACCGCATGTACCACTGGTAGCATTCCGGCGATAATACCTGTCATTGGTAAGTACCCCCGGGATATATGACTCTGAAGTAGCCCCTCCAAGATTAAACCAGTTTGTGTTATCAGATGATATCTGCCACTGGTAGTCATAAACTCCCGTTCCTCCAGTGGCTGGTGCCAGTGAGGTAAGTGTTGCAGGGGCACTGCTATAACAAATTGACTGATCACTACCTATTGATCCGGGCATAAGATCAGCATATACAGTGATAAGAACTGGCAAACTGCTTATTGTACCACAACTACCACTTGTGACATTCCTGCGGAAATATGTCGTGGCTGTCATTGCCCCGGGTGAATATGTTGAGCTGTTAGCTCCTGCAATAGGATTCCATGTAATATTATCAGCGCTGCTCTGCCACTGATATGTGTAGGTTCCGGTACCACCTGAAGGTGCTGTTAGCTCCGTCAGCCCGGCAGGAACAGTATTGTAACATATAGTCTGAGGAGAACCTATTGAACCTGGTGTGAAGTCGGCATAAACTGTAACTGTGATTGTATTTGAATAGACAGTACCGCATCCGTTTCCTGAGGTTGTGACACGGCGGTAATCTGTACTCGCCGTCAAAGCTGTTGTCTCTGTATAAGCAAGACCATTGGCACCTGTGATGTTATTCCATGAGCTCATCCCGGCGGGGCTCTTCTGCCACTGATATGTAAGTGCTGTACCACCTGTTGGTGAAGTGACATCAGTAAATGGTGCAGGAAGAGTGTTATAACAAATTGTCTGTGTTGCTCCGATGGTGCCACCGGTAAGCTGGTCAAAAACAGTAAAAGTATGAGTTATTGGAAGACCTGCTGCAAGCGTCTGGCCACAGTTATCCTCCACGGCAGTAAGAGTATAACTGTATGTGCCCGGAGCCAGTATCCCAAGGTCAATAACATCACCTGAATAGTATCCCGTTACCGGAGATGATGCCAATCCGGTAATATAAAGTTTATAAGGTGCACCACCACCGGTGATTTCGGAGGTGAGATATGCCGGAGTGTTATAGCAAAGGTCACCGCTGCCTGTGAATGTTGCCGAGGTGGGAAGGGTACCTACCGACACGGTAATACCTGTCCCCAGGCTCTGTGCCTGACAACCATGCGAGTCAGTCACATTGGTGAGAAGATAATTGTATGTGCCTGTGGTCAGCACTCCGGTTGATATCGCCGTTCCACTTGTATACCCTGTTATCTGTGTCTGTGGCGTTCCATTACGGGTATAATCTATTATATATGGAGGAGTACCCCCGGTAATTTCTATATAAAATGTGGTTGAAGTATTATTACATATACTCATATCAGAATTTAGCTGGGCAAGAGTAAGTGTTGAATAAAGAGATATTAAAACAGAGTTTGAGCTTACTGTACCGCATGTTGAACTGGTAACATTTCTCCTGTAATACATCTCCGTTGTCAGTGCCCCCGGCGTATATGTTGATGCTGTTGCTCCTGATATGTTGCTCCATGATGAATTATCTGTACTACGTTGCCACTGATAAGAATAGACTCCTGACCCTCCTGTTGGAGCAGCTGTCTCTGTAAGGGTTGCAGGAACAGTATTGTAACATATAGTCTGGTTACTCCCTATTGACCCCGGTGCAAGATCTGCATATACAGTAATAAGTACAGGAATACCATCAACGGAACCGCAGGTACCACTGGTGACATTTCTCCTGAAATATATACTGGATGTAAGGACTCCGGGTGAATATGATGATCCTGTTGCCCCAGATATATTTGTCCATGTTACGTTATCCGGTGAGCTCTGCCACTGATATGTGTATACGCCTGTACCGCCTGAAGGAGCTGTCGTCTGTGTAAGGGTGGCAGGGGCTGTATTATAACAGATACTCTGTGCCGGGCCTACTATTCCCGGAGTGAGCTCACCATAAACAGTTATCAGTACCGAGGCTGAGTTTGAAGAACCACAAGTACCACTGGTGACAACTCTCCTGTAATATGTTGACGCCGTCAGTACTCCTGGGGAATAGGTAGCTGATGTGGCACCAGATATATTTGACCAGACGCTGTTATTGGGGCTCTGCTGCCATTGATAAGTGTATACCCCTATACCCCCTGTAGGAGCAGTGAGCTCTGTCAGAGTAGAAGGAGCTGTATTATAACATATCGTTTGAGGTGACCCTACTGACCCTGAAGTCAGTGGCCCCAATACAGTAATAAGAATCGGATCTGTGTAATCAGTTCCGCAGGTATTTGTTACCCTTCTCCTGTACCACGTACTGACTGTCAGTGCACCAGGTGTGTACGATGATGAATTGGCGCCTGATATCTGCTGCCACGATGTGCCGTTTGTAGACCTGTACCAGCGATAAAAGTATGTGCCGTCTCCGCCTGAAGGGGATGTTATGTTTGTAAGGGTTGAAGGAGCTGAATTATAACATATAGTCTGTGCAGGGCCTATCTCACCTCCATCAAGATCATCATATACCGTGATGAGGATTGACGGCGTAGGCATAGCACCACACACAGCATCAGTGACAACCATCCTGTAGTATGTGCTTACTGTCAATACCGGAGGAGAATATGATGAGGCAGTGGCACCGCTGATGTTTGACCATGTGGTGTTGTCTAGACTGTTTTGCCACTGGTATGTATAGGTTCCCTCCCCTCCTGACGGAGCGCTGTTTATTGTCAGCTTCGAAGGAGCGGTATTATAACATATTGACTGTGCACTCTTAATGGTGCCAGGGTTAAATGCCGGGTATACCGTAACCTCTATTGAGTTACTGTAACCTGTACAGAGGCCGGAGGTAACTGCCCTGCGATACCATGTTGTTGTTGTAATAGCAGATGGCGGAGTATAGTTCTGCAGGTTATTTGTCCCGGGAGCAGCTGAGAAGCCTGATGTTGAGGAAGAAGTACTTCTCTGCCACTGGTAGACATATATACCTGTCCCTCCTGTCGGCAGACCACCAGTCATAGGTGCCGGTACAGTGTTATAACAGATAGACTGATCAGAGGCAATAATATTATTACCAACCACCGGAAGAATATCCAGAACAATAGGCACTCCTGTACTCTCACAACCACCTGTACCAATCACCTCTGTCACATAAAGTGTAAAGGTCCCCGGACCTGTTATTCCATGTGTATATGTGGTTCCGGTGTAAAGAAGATTGGTAAGTGCGGCATCAGAATACCAGTTTATCGTGTTTGACGGAACTGTGGGATTAACTGTCAGTGTGGATGGAACAGAACCGTAACAATAAGTCAGAGGAGAAACAACCGATGGGGGATCAGGTGCCTCAACAACTTCAATAATAAAGAAATCGTCTACATAATCAAGATTCTCATCTATATATGGATTACACTTATTCCAGTATTTCAGATAGACATAAAAACGCTCACCCGCCACAGCTGTTGCCGGAATAGTAATAACATCCGATACCGTATTGGGGTTTGGGGGAGCAAACGGACCTTGCACTGCTGCTACATATCCATTTGATGAATTGGCGACATTTGATCCGGCAATCATCACATTACCTGTGATGGTGTTCATTATTGCACCTGCAGGTGTCTCACCATACACAAACTGAATATGCCTGTTCGAGGTATTGGGTATGGCTATCAGGGGAGCAGGAACCTCAGGATCCTGACAGTTCCATTCTGTCTCGTCAACAAGAACAAGGCTCGTCTCCTTTCCTTCACATACATAGGTTATATCAAAGTCACCTGAAACAGGTTCCCGCATTCGTATGTCACCGTCACCATCATCAGGTATCTCACGTCCGTGAACAACAAAAACGGACGATCCGTTTGAGAACTCACCACAAGGGTTCTGTATTGTCCATACTCCAACATAATTACAATCGGTTATAGTGGTGAATGTATGAGTCTGATCTGGTGGAATATCATCATCAGCAGCAGATGTATAGCTCCATGTAGTGCCATCACCCCAGTCAATAGTCCATACCGTACCTTTCAAAACACCAGTGGGTGTCAAAGGCATTGGTGAAGCAGAGAAATATCCTATTGCCCCAAGGTTTACACACTCACCCAGGTTACCAAAATATGTCTTCAGTTTCACAGACGGACATGCCAGCGTAGTAAAGCTTAGCCTGACAGGGTCAGCCATCAGATTACCTGAACCATCAGCAGCAACAATATATAATGAATGAGCTCTGGCTGCATTAACAAGATCAAAATATTGCTGCAAAGTCATATTTGCCTGTCCGGCAGTGACTGTAATGACTGCTGTTGCAACCATCCCGCCTGATGGCCCGGCAATAGCTGCATTGCGCACATATGTTGAAGTCAACGTTGTAGTAACATTCGAATTGAAAATAATGATGTAAACCGTTCCCGGTACATCAATCCCAAATCGTACAGTTACATTCAATGCCCCAACCGAAACTATTGAAGGTGCTGTAAACCAGTTAGGTTGTGCATGGGCTACCCCAAACGTCATTGCCAACAATATTCCGGCAATTAGTCCTTTGAGCTTCATATCTTGTTGTTTTTTATTACCACTATTATTCCAAATGATTTATCAGATCTCTGAACAGTATTTCTATGACACACAATAAATCCAAATGGTTGCATCTCATATCGCCATTACACTTCCTCTTATATTGAAGATTTTTACAGCTAAACCGAAATTACAAAATTTTTGCAACCTTTAAACAAATTTATTGTGTCTCTGTTACATAGTATACGATTGGTATATAGATAAACAACCTGACAAATAATTGTTATATGATGAGAGTGAGGATTATATGGTTGGCCTTATCGCTGATGACAGGCATTGAGTCTGCATCAGCGCAGTCAGGCTATATGGAGAGACATCATCGTTGTGATCACCTTAAATGTGATTCAAGAGTACAACAACTGGATTCTCTTGTTAATTATCGGTTTAATGAGAATGACAGTTCATATACACCGGCTTATGTGATAATTTACGATCTCACCACTGAAGGGACTATAGTGAGCTCTAAAAGACTTGACTTGCCTCTCAGAACACCTGTCTATAATCAGATATTTAACTACGACAGCCAGGGAAAAGAGATCTCATACCTATATCAGGAGTGGAAAGAGGGATTATGGGTTGATACCCGGCTTACCGAATATACTTATGAAGATAATAATATCTACCTCGAGTCCTTCTCCCGAAAAGATGAATCAGGTGCCTGGTTTGCCTACCAGCGTCACTTCTACACTTATGAGGCAGGCAGACCTGTTAGTTACCTTAGGCAGGCAAGAGCGACTGGCGGCGATTGGTATGACGTCTCAAATCACTACTATGTATATGACAGCGCCGGTAACCTTGCTATCCTTTATGGCCAGTATCTAAGTACCGGTGAAATCTTCTGGAAAAGAACAACCCTGTTTGACGATCAGGGAAAAGAAACAGAAAGAGTGTTACAGACACTTAAATACGATCCGGTTCTAAAAAAGAATGTGCTTAAAAATGTAAACCACCAGACATTTACATATGATGTTTATGGTGACTTATACGAACTCTTTACTGATGAATGGATAAATGAACAGTGGACATATACAAATAAACACACCTATTACTATTCAATTATTCCAGGGAAAAAAGTAGCATTATGCCATAATGGTATTTACATATGTGTATCATCATATGCTGTTAAGGCCCATCTGGAACATGGAGATATTCTGGGCCCCTGTTCTGGCAATCCTGATGACACCCCCCGTTGCCGCTGCTACGATGGTAACAACATGACAACAAATGGCTACGGAGATCGAAAAGAGAATGACTATAAACTATATCCCATGCCTTTCAGCTCCCAACTGGAGATACAGTTTAATGAGAATGAAAATGATTACACAAAACTGAACCTGTGCACCCTGAATGGAACTATTCTTTATTCAGAGAAAATTACAGGCAGAGAATCGGTAGTGTTGAATACTTCATGGCTGAAGAGCGGATCATACCTTATTATTCTGACAGGTAAAAACAGGCAGAGTGTATCTACTGTGATAAAAAAATAAGATTCACTGTTTATCAGGGCTTAATATTGACATGCTGATCTCTTTTTGCCCTCACAAAAGAAACAAGAACCTTTCCACTGTTTTTAGTATTCTGCCATATCAGCTCCCACATCCATGAGATGAAGTCACCAGACCATCGCTGCGGATGCGTATTTATTATCATTGCGTCAGGCATAACGCCATCAGTGATGCCCCTTATCAGGTTACGTGTACTTCTGAATCTAATACTTTTCTGAAATAAACCCGCCTCAGTAGTCATATCCATTGCACTGCCAACAATTGGAATTGATGCCCATCCCTCATCGTTAAAAATCTCACTCCTGCCCCTGGATTTTTTATCTTTTGCCTTATCACGCAGGTTCGTTCTTTCACCGTCCCACCTCCTCCCGGTATCAGTAAGATACATAACCTGTGCCAGATCTATATCAAAATACGGCTCACAAATAATCCCATCATCCCTGTATCTGTAATAAAGCCATATTTCCCTGTTGTCGTAGGCTGATAACGGGCTTCCATGCATTGATATAATCTTCACCGGATAAAATTCCCTGAGTCTTTTCAGGTTGTCCCTGAATAATCTGTAAGCTTCCTGGAATATTTTTGGAATCTCACCACTGCTCCCTTCATCGATCCTCACATCCTTCCGGGCTGCAACACCGAGATCTTCATAATGATATGCAGCTTCATGACCCATTTCAATTATGCTTTTTACAACCTCTTCATTGAAGTAGGGAGATATGACCCTGAAATGATAGCTTGCCTTTATACCCAACTCTTTCTCTATCCGGGCTACAGCAAGTGCATTATAAGGCTTCCGGTCAACATCATGTCTCAGAACCACTCTCCTTTTTGATGGTAAAGCCATGAACTCCTCAAATGTCTGAAAAGTATAACCTTTATCAGAAAGAGCCATCAACAGCTTTTTGTATCTCTTTTGTGTGAAATCCATACTACAGGTATAAGCGTGGAAAAAATTACCTTTGTATATATCATTACTAAATTAAATCCATTTGTCAGATTACAAAAGACAAAAAATGAAGCTATATAAAAAATCAGGTGAACTGGGTTTTTTTATTCAGGATGCTGTAAGGGGAACACGCATTATGGCTCTGCAAAAGCTACTGGATGACAGCCAGTTGTGGTCAGATGAAGAGATGTCGCAATACAGGCTCAATAAACTTCATGACCTGATTGACCATGCATTCAGATATGTGCCATATTACCGGGATCTCTTTACAAAGATTGGGCTCAAGCCATCAGATATAAAAACCCTTGATGATCTGTGTAAAATACCTGTCCTTACAAAAGAGACAGCAAGGAAAAATCAGAGTGCATTGATCTCTGAGGCCTTCGCCGGGGAAAAGATAAAGAGAGGCAGGACAGGCGGCACAACAGGAGTCCCCCTTACCGTTATGAAGGATACTGAAGACAGATCTTTTGCCTGGGCATCATATTATCGTTGGTATAACTGGATTGGCATCAGGAAGAATGAACGTGTGCTTACATTCTGGGGCATGGGCCCTGTTCTCAGGCCTTCTCTTAAATACCTTATCACTGAAAATGTCACTAATCTGATTCAAAACAACCGCACACTTAACTCATTCAACATGAGTGAGAAGAGTATGGATTCATTTTACAGGCAGATGATGAAATATGACCCTGTTCTGATAAAGGGATATGTGTCAGCACTCATAGGCATGGCAACCTATATGAAGAAGAACAATCTCCCTGCAAATAAAAGCCTGCGTGCCCTATCCGGAACCTCTGAAACCCTCCTTCCCATTTACAGGCAATTGCTTGAATCAGTTTTCGGTGTAGAGGTATATGACCAGTATGGTTGTGGTGAGGTTTCGGCAATATCATACGAATGTACTGCCCACAAAGGCCTGCATATAAATGAAGAACATGTGATTGTTGAGACTCTCAATGATTTGGACGAACCTGTTACAGGATGCGAGGGTCGCGTTGTCGTCACCTCTCTTGACAATAAAATAATGCCATTCATCAGATACGATAATGGTGATATTGCTACATTGCTGCCCGGCAAATGCTCATGCGGTATCACATCACATCTCATGAGCCATGTTGAAGGGAGAACAACAGACCTGATTACACTTATTGATGGAAGCAAGGTCCATGGGGTCTTCTTTACAAAATTACTGGCTGAGTCAGGTATTACGACTGATATCATTGACAGGTTCCAGATATATCAACATCTTTCCGGAGAAACAGATATCAGGCTTGAAACAAAAAAGAGAATACCGGAAAATCTAATTGACAAACTTGATAAGAATATGCACAGGTTTCTTAACAAGGTAGCTATAATGGTTGTTGACCATATTGAAAATGAAGAGAACGGTAAGTTTAAATATATTAAAAGTGAAGTAGTTTAATTCTGGCTTCTTTCTGCTATCACTCTCTCTACAATGTCTACCATAAATGACGTTGCACTGGCCTTCTCGTTCAACATCTTCTCCCTTCTTTTCTTCCATTCCTCTTTAAGATCTTCTATCGCCATCAACTCCTTAATTTTTTCAATCATGCTGTCAAAGTTATCAGGGAGAAATGAATAAGTCAGAAAATATTTTTTCTCTTCTTCATCAAGACATGCCATTCTTCCTGAAAAGGTATTACATCTTAAGGCTGGTGTACCCAGTATTGCCGCTTCAGATGTCATTGTCTGACTTTCACCAATATACATCCAGGCGCAGGCAATAACAGAATGAATATCAACAGGCGATATTTCAAGCTTTTTATCCCTGAACTCATCTTCAATCTCACTCTCCGATGATATAAATACTTTTCCGTATCCTTCAAGCAACGCTATCAACTCTCTCTTCTGTTCAAGTGTTATACCCGATTCATTGATATCATGATGTGCTTTAAATGCAGTAAACCGTAATATGAAGTATTTATCTCCCTCTGAAAGTCCCAGACGACTTACCACTCCACAATCAGGTGAAAAAACATCAGGATGGAGATATGCAAGAACATGATAACTGGGATAATAGACTGTATCAACCCGCTTTCTGTGACCTCTGAGTGATTCAGGCGAGACAAGCATGTCAGCATAGGGATGTGCAAACCTGGCAAAAAGAGGCTGTACCTCGTCATCATCATCATCAAAAATAATGGAGTACATCCTTGTAAACAATGATGCATGAGCAATAGTTATCGAAGAGCCTATTCCAACCCTGATATTATTCTTCCTTATCAGTCTTATCACTAAAAAATCAAACAACAGTTGCTTAAAGAACTTGCCTGTTATCGATGATCCTCTTGGAGGAAGAGTAATGTAACTTATGCCATATAAATCAAGCAACTGCCTTGCCGGATTCTTATCTTTAACAGTTATTATAAAATCATAGCCCTTCCCCTTCATTATCTTAATGAAATTCCTGAACAGATGTACATGTGCAGGATGCCCTATATCAATCAGAATAGTCATTTGCCCTTCTTTCTTAAAGTTTTTAGAAGCCATGAGGCTGGATAATATATCATTGGCCTGAATACAAATGTATATCTGCCATAATTTACCAGATCACCACCGAACTTCATCTTGTAGTCACGCACGCCATATTTTTCATTCGGGTCACCGGCCCCACCGAAATCAAATATACGATAATTATTCCCCACACCCCATTCCAAAAGACTCCATGGAAGAATGTCATTGGGGTATCTGTCATAGTACTCCGGTAATGAAGCAGCATACCAGTCATATATCTGTCTGTTAAAAAGAAGAAAAAATCTGAACCCTATAATCTTCTCTCCAACAATAGCGCTGATTAACCCTATGTTACCCTCCTTCCCCAAAATGGCTTGTGCTCTCTCAAAAAAGGAGAGATCAGGAAATGGCAGTTTGATTTTAGAATAGAGCTTTTTTAATATAGCGTAGCATTCAGCTATCTTCTCAATGCCAGGATTAAAATCTGTTTCTATTGTAACTCCTCTTTTTAGGGCTCTTCTAACCTGTTTCCTGCGGGTTGGATGAACACTTTCCCATAACTCTCCCTTATCTTTCTCAAGGTCAAACAATATATCAAGGTGCTCCTCGTATATGAAGCCATTCTGAGAAAACGAATATGCCATATGGCTCATGTCAGAAAGGTTTCTTACCTGCAGGTAAGTTACCCTGCCCCTCAGTTCTTTCTTTACAGCCTCAAGCAATAATGATCCTGCTTTTATCTCTCCACGCTTTAAAACAGGGCCGCCCCACACAATAGCCCTTGCTGAGACAAAACCCGTAAGACCCCTATGTTCCTTTAAAACATAAGCTACCAGCATCCCTGAAATATTATTCTCCTCGCCCATACAAAAGAGAACAAGAGGTCTGTAAAGAGATGTTCCTGAGAAGAAGTCAACCATCATTGGAGAGTGAAAGATATTTCCACCCTCATTGTCTTCAACAAAACTCATCCATTTAGCCCTGTCTACCAAAGAGATATCAGTAATAACAGTATATCCGTTACTCTCTTCCGCTATATCAATTCTGCTCATCAGGCTCCTGATATTGAATTATATATTGAAATTATCCTTGCCGACACTGTAGCAGAGTCAAGTCCCAGTGCAAAAATCCGTTCACGGCCCTTTGTTCTTCCATATTCTCTGGCAAAGTGTGCTGCAGACACAATCTTACCAGTCAGATCCTCATTGTCACTTTTTGAAACAAAGGTGCCCTCTGTTTCTCCAAGCACCCATTCCACATCTCCCACATTTGTTGATACAATTGGGCAGTTGCATGCCATTGCCTCTTTTATCACATTGGGAGAACCCTCACGTGACGAAGTGAGAAGCAGAAAATCAGCCGCACAGTAGTATTGTACCAGCTCCCTGGGTGCCACACCCTGAACACATATCAGATTCTTGTCTCCTATTTCTGCATCTCCGACAGCCTGCTGCGCCAATGCAAAGTTTTTCTCAGGCCTCTCTCTGTCTGTGACAAAAATAATATTTAGTACTGAAGGGTCCCATCCCAGCATTTTTACAGCCTCTTCCTTCTCCCTCGGGCTGAAGATATCTGTATTCACACCATTAGGTTGGATAACCGCATCTCTTAGCCTGAGTCGTTTTGCCATCTCCTCTGTCTTGACAATAGTTGCGCCCCAGTGGTTTGATGAAAAATACCTGATAGCTGTTCTCTCTGCCAGGCCTGAAAAAGCCTCACTGCCCATGAGAGAGACAACAGGCAGGTGGCATCCGGCTAATGATGCTATAAAACCTGATAAAGAATAGTGAACGTGCACAATATCTGGTCTGAAGGTTTCAATCTCCCTTTTCAAACCTGGTATTGACCTCAGGTATCCCTTCAACCCTTTACCGGCAATACAAAAAAACCTGACATTCAGGCCACCCGATATCAGAGAGTCACCCTGGTTTTTAACAACAGCACGGGGATTACCATCCTTATCTCCTGATGAGACAAAAAGAACCTTCATATCCGGTATTTATGTTTAAACATCAAAGTCAATAATAAATGAACGGGGCTTCATTACACAATAATCCCGTACCTCCTCACTAAATACTCCGAAAAGAGGACCATTAAGCATCTGAAGAAAATTTATCTCCAGGTTTATATTGTTAATCTCTATTATCCTGACCTTACCCTTAGTGTCAATGCAGAGATCAAATCCAAGAATTCTGGAGTAACAGAAACGGGTAGCATTCTCAGTTGCAACACTTATCATCTGGTCTATACCTTCAAGCTTCAAGCCGGATTCAAGTTCAACACCATTAACTGAAGTGTAAACGTTTCCGTTTTTATCAACAGCCTTGCCATTTAAACAACCGTCAGATGTTATACCGCAGGCAAACCCGCCTGATGCCTGGTTGTCTGTTATTTTTCCCAGAGCCCCTACTCTGAAAACCATATTTATTACATGCACCTTGTTATCAGCAACTGACCTGTATGTCACAATCCTCACTGTATTGACCGATGAGTGATTATATCTCTCATAAAAAGGATGCTGATCAAGCACCTCCTGTATTATGTAGTTTTTGCCATAGCGGTGTAATATCTCCTCCACTGTCAGCCTGTCATCATTGTCAGAAACAAATACTTCACCGCGCAAATGCCATAATGAAACATCTCTGCCGCCACCAGAATCAACAGCAGGCTTAATGACAAATGACGCTCTCCTCAATATCATGAGTATTGCATCCTCTGTTCCCAAATATTTGCGATTGGAGTCATATAACTCTCCTTCTATGTTTGACAGATACGTCTCAGGCAGAAGGCTCTTATCGATAAGTAATGAGTAATAATTCTTGTCATTATACCCCTTTGCAAAGGCTTTGTTATTAAGACATGGCTCCATCAGGGTATAATAAACACTCTCAGGAACGAAGTGTGGATCAAACAATCCTGAAATATTTCCATAGATAAGCAGCCAGTCAGTATTGACATTCTTTACCATTGGCTTCCAGAAATCCACATGACTTACGGTCTCTTCCCCTGAAGGCTTTATCCATGCATTAGCAGCGGCCTGAAGTGAGATTATCTTTGCTGCCTTCCTGTTGAACTTCCTTACCTTATCATAATCATAAAGCCATGTAATAATATGTTTTGCCGTTTTTTTTATGCCCATTACTGTTTTATTTTATCTTTAAAAAAGTGTAGCAGGTAGCCTGCAGCAAAAATCAGCGGCCCCAGATCCTTGCTTGCCAGAAGCACATGCGGATCAACAGGGAAGGCAAAATCAGAAAAGATATTAAATAGTTTGTCCAGTGTCTCTCTTTTGCTTTGTAACTCTCTCCAATAATCTGTCTGCCTCGATGAGAACAGTCTGTAAGCCCTGTCATTCAGCTTCCACGGAAGTGCATTTTCTAAAAAAACATACATGAGTGACCGTGAAAAAGGCTCTCCCCTGTCAAATGAATATCCATAGCCTGAAGGCAATGAGGCAATTGTTTCATCGAGCATAGCTATCATGTCCCCCTCATAATCCAGATTAGCCCCCAGGAAAGGAACGGCACCATATGCAGTATGAGCTATCTCAGCATCTGCAAATGGCATAAAAAAGAATGAAATCTTATTCTCATTATTACATCTTACTCCCCGGTTAGCAGGTATATATATCTCATTCATGTATCGTTTCAATACAAGGAGGTCTATTGCCTTTTTTCTATCCAGATCAAGTCGTTCAGAAATCTTTGATGATAATGACGCTACCAACTCTTCCCTTATCTTTTTCTCTGTGAAGCACTCCCCGGCATATCTTCCGATAAGAGCATAATTAACCCATTTGTCTAATCTCCTGTACCTGAGTACCATTCTCTCAGAATTCCTGTATTGTTCACCCCCAATACCACTAAAAGCTGAGTCTTTCTCTCCTGTCACAGTACGTCTGAAATCAGCTGTATTTATCTCTTCGTGCCAGAAAGCATGTGTCCGTATCTGACCGTCATTGAATAACATAGATTGGTAGAGCAACGCTGAAAACTCCTCCTCGGAATGATCAAATGACTCCTTCACCTGTGCTGGTATGAAATGGCTCCCACCTGCTTCACATACCTGACGGCCGATAAGGTAATCACTGTCAGGTATCTTTCGCAGAAAAGAATGAAACTGGGTTGTTTCGGGATTAAAGTGTCTTTTCACCAAAGCATATAACAATCTGCTGTCGTAACCGCCGGTAATCCCACAGTCCAGACCAGTCTGCTCAATGAATGGCGCAATGCCTTTGAAGTAATCATCAAGAACGTCAATCTGTGCAGCTAAACTATCTTCCTTACTACTGAAGCCAGGATACTCATATCGCCCTGGCCTCGGAGTAAATTCAATGTTACTGAAGCAGAACGGATTTTGATTGTCAAACCGCAATATCTCGTTGAAGGTTGTCTCCGCACCAATAACTGATCCTGTTATAACATTTTCAAGAAGAACACTTCTGTTGAGTGTCAGTGATGACAGACCAGAGCAAATTGCAAGAAATGAATTAGAAATCACATTGCCGTCAGAGGTGTGAAAGATGTTATATAAACCTCCATCATCTGTTTCAAAAGATAAAACCCCCGTCTTGCTCTTCAGCAGAAAAAAAATACCTCTGGGACGAGGCTGGTTTTCCCTGTCATTTTCAAGATTACTGATAAGAGAGTCCAGAGTCTCATCATAGGTCATTCCCGGGAAGAATAATGAACCGCAAACAAATATGCTATTGTCTTCTGACTCTCTGAAATTAGAATAAGCCCCGTTTTTCTTCCCGAAAAGATATAGGTCCCATCTCCCAATAACGAAATGCCGGGGTTCAGACAATGTCTGCTCTCTCATCCGGTTGAGTGCCCCGTCAGCAGAGAAGCCCTTTTGGTCTGATGATATCATTAAGAATGCAGCCATCTCACTCCGTCGCTTTACTTTTTATTTTAATCCTCGAACATACACCTATTACTGCTCCCATATAAAGATAAACAAGACATCGTTCCCCGATGGTCCCGCTCCCGGTGACAGAGACAAGAAATGTAGCAAACAAAAGAGAGAAGAAACTTGCCAATATCTCCCTGACAAATATTACCCTTCTGAATCTCCGCAGAAAATGCAATCCGGTGTCAAGTAACAGTATAAACAGAAAAAGATATGTTGAAATACCCAGAAGACCTGATCCGTATATAAACGCTGAGATATCACCATGGATCATCCTCTCACGATCGAAATATTTTACCCCGAAATATTTACCTGTATTGAATAATTCGTTACCAAAAAGTTTTTGTGGAACGCCTGCTCCCTCAAATTCGTCAAGCACATAGAAAAACTCTTTATAGCGATTTTCATTTTCCAGTTCTTTGGTCTGTTCCACACGCTCGTTGTAGCGGTCAACAAGGATATCCTTAAAGAGCGGAAGAATAAGCAGGAAGAGTACTGCTGACAGACCCACGTACTTAAGCACCTTTCTTTTGTTACGTGTGAAATTGAAGTAAATAAGTCCTCCGCCAGCCAGTGCAATCAGACCAGCTCTTTTCATGGCCAGTATTATAAATACTACTGACAGGAATCCTATAAAATATATCATCCATTTCTCCAGGCGTGAAAACCTGTTTCTGGCCCTTAAAATAACCGGATATAGCAGTAAGACATATGCAAGCTGGTTTGTAATACCCACCCCGGCACCGCCGATATAGAATGAGTCGTCAACATATGCCGAGATGCCAAAACCAGTGAACTGAGCCACAGTAAGATTCAGACAGACAAATGATGATCCTATTACCATGTAAAAAATCAGCCTTACAATTGAATCGTATGACCTGATGAAATAGAATCCAACAGGGAACATCATCAGTCCTACAAACCATTTTATATACCCACTGCTTATTGAATATGTTACATTCGACGACAAAAGTGAGAGAATGAGAAAATAGGTGAGGAGAAAAAGTATAAGGTTATTTACCGGATGTTTTAATAAGCGTCTGAAACCAAAAAACATGAGATATAATAAAATAACAAAACCTCTGATGATGCCAGGATGAAGCTCGCCGGAGGTATTTACGTTTACAAAATAATAAATTGTTGAGTCAGCTGCAGCATTGATAAGGGGAATAAAAAACAACAACCGGTACAGGATGAGGTCTCTCTTGCTCCATCCGGTGAAGTCATCTTTCAATCCGACAAAATCAGATTCTCTCATCATTGAATTCATCCCTGAAATCATTAAAGATATCAATATTTGAGGATATCATGCTCTCAGAATCTGTATACACTGAATTCGGTTCCTCCTTTGGAGTATGAAGCTTAATACCATTAAATCTCTTAATGCGTTCAAAATAGTTATAATATACTGACTCAATAATCTTATCCCTGTCAGGGACATAATAGTTACTGTTACTGTTCAGCCTGTCAATATTACTGAAGTATTCCTCTTTTGTTGATGGAGAGATAATAAACCCTCTGCCTCTGAACCATGGTATCCCGGCAACAATACAGGGCTTTCCCTCCCATGCAATCTCCAGACCTATGGTGCTTGAGTAAATAAGGCCATAATCCATCCTCTTCATTATCTCATACGAGCTAACCTTATCAGATGAATCGAGTACTGTTATGGTATCTACCCCTGCTGCAGCCCTTTTGATCCTGTCACCTATAAACTCATTCGAAGCTGTCACCAGCTTTATCTCTCCAGGATGCACTCTTATTATCAGATCTTTCTTAACTTTCTCCTTCTTCCAGAAATCTATCACCGAATAAATCCAGTCCTCCATACTTGTGAACATCAGATTCTTATCAAGGACTGCCGTGTCAAAGTTCAGATTGGTAAACAGACACACATAATGGTCCTTCCCATACAACTTCTCCTCAGAATGTTCTTTGTTCAAAACAGCATACATCTCATAACCACGTCTGAGCCCCGAAAAAAATGACTCTACTTTCTCTCCGGCATCAGGCGGGAGCTCTCTGTTCTGATATTTCAAAGCATATTCTCTCTCCCATGAGAGATTCATCACCTCATCGTTTTTCTTATAGATAAGAGTGTTATTTCCCATGAAAGTCTCATAGGTCATAAAAGGTATCTTTAACTCCCTGCAATAGTGAATGATTATTGCATCAAACAAAAGAGTCCCGTTATATATAATTGCTCCTGAGATCTTCCCGCCCGATTTAAACAGCCTCTCTGTCGCCAATGCATATTTTGCTCCTGCCTTCAGGAATTCTTTATAGACTGTCAGTTGATCATAATCCCCCGTCAAGGCTCCGGTAAGGAAATATCTGAGTACAGATTTCTTTGCATATCGCCCCAATGGCAGGTTGTTAAAGGTATATTCGTTGCATTGGCCTATTTCTTCAATCCTGTCGATAGCCATTATGGCTTCTGACAGTTCCATCTCTCTCCCACTGACTATCCTGCCAACCTTTTCCACCCTCAACCCCGTGGTATTACTTATATGATCAAATCCCTTCCAGCACTCATGGCAAAACCATGGATATTTATCACGTGACTTGAGCATCCCATCCTTAGTGCATATCTTTAGAGCAGAATCACAGATAAAAAAAAGAGGCTCCAGACCGTCACGCTCCTGAAAATACCTTGCAAACATAAGATCAAGCATGGTGAAGTTGCCATTTACCCCAGCCATCATCGGAAAGACTATTACTCCTTTATTGAACACCTTTCCCTTAAAATCATTCCTGAACCATCGGGCAAAATCCCTGTATTTAAAGAAATAGTGAATATTCTTCCTGACACCGAAGAATGTTATTGTTTTATTGAGTACCCTTTCAATAAGAGGCGGCACTCCTGTCCTATAAAATAAAAGCACCAGCGGATAAAACAGTACTTTAAGCCTGTAAACCCGTCGCAGGTATACCCTGTTCTTCTCTTTCAGATCTTTCTTTGCCACAGCCTGCCGAATATTTTATTTAGAACAGCTATCTCAATGCCGTTTCGTCTTAATGCCTCAATGAATACAATAGTTGCAACAACAATCAGTGGAAGAGACAACAAAAATATTTTTAAGTTACTGTACTCTATATAGAGAGGTAAAGTATAAGAATGAAACAGCAACAGAGCAGTTGAGATACATGATATAATTACAATCCTGAAGATAAAGCGTTTAATACCAGGGAGCCTGATGATTTTGCTGACAATATAAAACAGCAACACTGTTACAGCCAGATAACTTAATGCAAATGCAGTAGGGATAGCATGTCTGAAGAGTGTTATTAACCCTGCCATAAATGACATTTGTACAATAAACCTGAAAATAACTGACAACAACAGTTTTTTATATTCACCCAGGATGTACATAGTACGCGAAAAGAAATTCATTATCAGTTTCGGAAGAAAACTTATTGTAAGTATATTGAAAATCATAAGTGAAGTAACCACCGCATTATTATCAAATCTGCCCCTTCTGAAAACTAGTATTATAATGACAGGGGCAAACAATAGCATTAATACCTGAAACATAAATCCGATCTTCAGAAGCATCTCCAGAATTTTTGCGGTATAGTCTGAAAATGCCTGTTGGTCTTCCTTGTGCAGTTTTACCTGTTCAATATATGAAGTTGTAAGTATTGATGAAAGCAGAACCGCATTCGGTATTTCAGAGAGCGTTTTTGAATAGTTTAATGAGCTCAGGTATCCGGGAGTAAGATATTTTACACTTAATGAACGTTCCCAGAATGTTGCAAAATAGTTAATAAAAGTCTGTATTCCCAGTGAGAAGACTCTTCTAAGCATGACCAGCAATTGCTCTGTTTCATGCTTCCAGACGCGGAGGCTGAAGAGATCTTTAAAAGGCAAGCCTGTCTTAAATGAGAAGATCAATGCATTAAGAAGATTTGCACAGAGATAGCTAAATGCAAAGGCATATATTCCCATAGACTTCACCAATACAATTATCAGAAGCAGTCCCGCCACCTGTGAGATGATAGTTGCAATTGCATAGAAACCGTAATGCCCCCGTGAGTATAGATGAGGCCTCAGTATTGAAGTAAAGGTCCCTGGTATCATATTAACAAGGAAGATGATACTCAGATTTCTGAATAGCACGGTGCTGTCAGCATCTATATTGAAAAAAGGTATCAGTGGGCCAAGAAAGAGATAAAAGAGTGCACCAAGGAGAATGACAGGCAGCAGGCACATAACAATAAAAACAACTTCAAAAGAGCCTTCATGGAATGATGGCTTCTCTCTTTTTATTACCAGTATCTCTCCGGCTCCGCCACCAATCATAGCCTGAATAATAGTAGGGACTATCATTGACAGCAACAATATGTCAACATTAGCTGAGACACCCAGAAACCAGGCCATAATAACCTGGCGAAGAAAACTGCTCAGGTTAACAAACAGATTGCTAAAGACAAGTATTCCTGAATTCCTGAGTTGTTCTTTCCGCATCCGGTTAGTTATAATTAGCAATCTTCATAAACATGTCAAAAGCATCTATCTGATCCTCCAGTGAACATAATGAAGAGATATCACCGGAGAGGAATGCTTCAGTCATCCTGCACAAACCGGGCTTAAAACTAACGTCGAGGGTGTCGTCAATGTCATAGTCATCAATACTGATGCTACCTCGCTTTTGTATCTGCAGTTTCTCAAGTGGCCTGAATATCAGTCTGAAGTTCCTTGTCATCACCTCCACACCCCATCTTCCGGGGGCATCCCAGTTTGCCATATATGAGAACAAGGCTCCTGTCTTGCTTATGCCTGACCCGGCAAAACACGAGGCGCTCTTATGCCATGATAATGAGCCTGAGTGCCAGGCTTCCAAAGCTTTGGGCCTGCCTCCGATGAAGAATGCCATATCAGCCACATGTGATGAGTTGCTTAAAAACCATCGCTCTTTCTCTTCCATATCCTTAGCCAATGGCTCAATACGATGACTCCATTCAGTAAACTCAAACATAAAAGAGTCAACGCCACCATCAGTAGCTATAATTTTTCTGGCAGCCCTGACAGACTCATAGAAACGGCGGTTATATGCAATGAAGACTTCAGCGCCCATCCTATCTGCCAGAGTCCTTAATTCCAGCAGCTGGTTCTTATGTAATGCACCGGGCTTCTCCACCAGTATTCTCCTTACACCGGCCTTTAACAACTCCGTTACGGTATTATATAGCAGTGTCACATCAACTGCAACGATAGCCTGTTCTGCCCTCACTGTCTGCCCCGAGAGATAGTTCTCAATTCCACCGGTGACAGGCTTTATCCCTGTAACTGACTCATAATCCGCAGCTGATTCCAGCCCTCTTCCCACCGCGATGAAGGGCGTATCAAGTGCCTTAAGGACTTTAGAGTATTCTTTACCCATGTTGCCCAGACCAACGAGTAATAGTTCCTTTTCCATATGTTTATGTTATCGGACAGTTTGTGAGTGTATTGCCGGTTAAACGGTTGAAATGTGTCAAAAACAAAGGTAATAAGACCCTGTGATGCAACTCTGAATCCTCGAGGGGTGTCAGGCCACAGCTACCTGATAATAATATCTGACGTGCTACCTCTCCTGTAAGCTTACTCTGAAATGGCACTGAAAAACGTGTCTCAGCTCTCTGGTCTCCATCAGACTCAACAGTGATACATCTCCCTTCTCTCTCGTTTATTATAAATCTATGACCCGGTATCCCGATGGTTATCTCAAGTGGTAAACCAGGTGTTGCAAGTGAAGCAAGTGAAAGAGTGCCAGCGTTGTTTTCCAGCTTTAGTGTGCCTGCGAGTTCATAAAAACCCTTCCTTTTACTCTCTAATAATACCGGGTCAAAGCAACTGTCCACAGCTCTTAACTCATTATCGCCAGTCAGGAATGCAAAAAGATCAACAAAGTGCAAAGCATTACATCCCATACCCCAGTCAGAGCCTCTTACCTCCATCACCAGCGGAGTAAAAGCTATGAGCCTCTCTCGCAGAGATATATAAAACGGATAGAGTCTCCGGGGGCAATTGACAACGCTTCTTACCTCTGCCTTCTTCAGCTTTCCCGCCATCTCCCTAAAGACATCTTCTGACTGAAAGACCACTTTCTCTAACATCAACGCTCCAAACCTGATTGATGACAGAAGTGTATCAATAACAACAGCCCGCACATCGGCATTCGTTGCAACAATAACCAGATCAGCACTATCGCATCCGCTCTCCGTGATCGTTCTGAAATAGCCAACATGCATCCCTGACGACTCACTGAATACTTCCTCACATCTTTTACGGGCGGTATCAAGAGCCCCCTCCGACGGGTCAACGACACAAATATTTAAAGGCATATCTGCCGTTACAAGACCCTGAAGATGCCTGCTGCCAAGCTGACCAGCCCCTATCAGCAAAACATTATACATATCTGTTATTTCAAATTTCCTTCTCTATCAGAATAAAACCCCAGGGTTCAATAATGTAGTTATTCACCTGCATCCCGTTTATTATGCGGGTGAGGTTAACCGGTATATCCCTGCCTCCGTTTTCGTACTCATGCGCTCCTATATTTTCAGGGTTAAAATCGTGATCCGCCTCAAAAGATACTCTCTTTACACCAGGAATGGAAGATATAAAGCCCCTCAGAAATCTCTCTGAGTAGATATTAAAGTAGTTAAACTTGTCCGGCTCTCCCTTCTCATCATATTCTTCCGGCGAGATAACATGCATTATCCTGAATGGCTCCTGTCCTACCAGAGTCCTTATCAGCACATACTTCCTGCTTACTCTCACCAGCTCGCTCAGCGGCGTTGTGACTGATGGAAGATGCAATAACACATTGGCACAAAATACAATGTCAAATGAGTTATCATCATACTTCAGGTTAAAGATGTCGCCTGTCTCAAAACAGGGATCTCCTCTCAGGCTTGTGGCAGCATTGTTGCCTTTGAAAGCCTCCTTTGCTCTCTCTATATAATATGCTGTGGCATCAGCTCCTGTATATGAAAAGGGCGTCTTCATGATCCTGTCAAGTGAAACAAGGTAATGTCCTCCACCACAGCCTACATCAAGCAGTGACTCACCGCCAGCCGCCAGCCGGCTTATCCTGGTGGCAACAGCCTTTGATGATTCCATCTCAGGCATCTTTCCTGTTGCCCTGTCATAAAAAACATCACCGTATCTGGGTGTCTCATTCCATGTTTTCCACTTTTCTTCTTTCATATCTTGGTATCTTGATTATTATCACTCACCAGCCCCTTTTCCAGCAGGAACTCACAGAAGCTCCAATCCATCTCATTATCTATATCAACAGACCTTATAGCTGGCATCACGTACTTTACTATCCTCCTGAATTCAGTGAAATTATTGTATTCAAGGAGTGACCGCGGGTTAATAACATA
>QKCK01000103.1 GCA_003245695.1 Bacteroidota bacterium
AAAGGAATAACCCGCCATATGACAAAGGAGGACTCGACTCAGAAACATCGACATATTATTGAAAAGTCACATGAACGAAGTCTGAGGTTCGGTATTGATGCAAATATTATTTTCCCTCGCAAAGTTGCTATCCTTGATGAGCTGGAAGAGAAAATTCTGAAGAACCGTGAGCTGCTTGAGATATCCTCTCCGCTCATTGCTGAACTCTACAGTGTTGTAAAAGGGTCAGGCTATTTTATCATTCTCACAGATAGTGATGGTTGTATTCTCAAGATAATGGGTGACAGACACATTACACAGGAGGCAGAGAGGATGCATATCATACCGGGGGCATATATGTCAGAAAAGAGCATTGGAACCAACGCAATGGGAACTGCCCTGATAGAGGACAAACCTATACAGGTTACAGCTACAGAACATTTTATCTCTGCCTTCCATAACTGGACCTGCTCCGCGGCAACCATACATAATACCGACGGGAAAATTATCGGTACCATAAATCTTACCGGTGACAGCTATAAAGTACACCTCCACACACTGGGTCTGGTTGTGGCCACAGTGAGAGCCATTGAGAATGACATCAGGAACAGGGACATACAGAAACAGCTATATGACTCAAACATGTATGCCTTTGCCATGATGAACAACCTGACCTATGGGGTGATAGCCATAGACCTGAGCGATGACATTCACTGGGTTAATAATTCAGCCTGCGACACACTGAATATAAGAAGGCTGGAATTACTTGGAAAGCCAATAGCAATGTTCATAAACGGATGGAGCAAACTGAAGAAGAGAGTACTGACCGAACAACCTGTCCAGGATGAAGAGACACCAATGGGGTTGAACAATGTCTCACCGTATATAATAAATCTCTATCCGATAAAGACACCACAGGAACAGATACTTGGGTATCTGCTCACATTCAGGCCGCTGAGCAAAATGCTTAAGATACTGAGCAAATATATCGGGCCACAGGCCCGCTTTACCTTTACTGACATTGTTGGCACATCAAAAAAGATAAAAGAGGCTATCAAATATGCACGTACCGTTGCCAACAGTACTACAACAATACTTATTACAGGTGAAAGCGGAACAGGCAAGGAGGTGTTTGCCCAGGCGATACATAATGCCAGCAGCAGGTGTGAAGAGTCATTCATAGCACTTAACTGCGGAGCCATATCCCCCACTCTTATTGAGAGTGAACTCTTTGGATACTCTGAAGGTGCCTTTACAGGCGCAAAAAAAGGAGGCAACCCCGGCAAATTTGAACTTGCAAATAAGGGAACGCTCTTTCTTGATGAAATCGGAGAGATGCCTCTTGACATGCAGGTGAGACTTCTGCGGGTACTGCAGGAAAACTGTGTAACACGTATAGGCAGCAGCAAAACAATCCCTGTTGATGTAAGAATTATCGCAGCCACTAACAAAAACCTCGAAGATGAGATAAAAGCTGGACGTTTCAGACTTGATCTTTTTTATCGCATTAACGTTATTCCTATTAACATACCTCCCCTGAGAGAGCGTACAGAGGATATCTTCCCGCTCCTGAAATTTTTCCTGCGACATAAAGCTGCAAAACTAAACAAACCCCTTCCTGAGATTGAGATAGACCTCCTTGACAGAGTTATGGCCTACCATTGGCCAGGAAACATAAGAGAACTGGAGAATTTTGCTGAAAAACTTGTGATACTGGGAGGAAACATCTCCCCTGACCAAATGGACAGAGAATTCAGAGAGCTATCTCTGTCACATGACCAACATCTGAATAACACTCTGCCTGAAAAAACTGAAGCTGCAATACCACTCAGAACACTCGAGAACATTGAGAAAGATGCCATCAGTAAAACACTGGAGGCTCTTGGCAATAACATGAGCCTGACAGCAAAAACACTGGGCATCAGCAGAAATACCCTCTACCAGAAATTAAAAAAATACGGATTCTGAAAAGATATTTTTTATTCACCTGTCCGATTTTAGTACAATGTCCCGTTTCTTCACAACCCATACCTGATTTATTTGTCCTGATTTATTACACTGTCTCAATTACCTCATTTTTGCCTCGCTGCATCTCATTGATTATGTGTTTCTTACACTCTTTGGCATGATAGTGGTTTATATATATCATGTTAAACAATTTAAAACTAAAATAAAAGAGATGGCACGATTTACATTACCAAGAGATCTCTATTTTGGAAAGGGCTCTCTGGCTGAATTAAAAAACCTCAAGGGAGAAAGGGCAATGATTGTTGTAGGAGGAAGCTCAATGCAGAAGTTTGGTTTTCTGGATAAGACTGTGGGATATCTCCAGGAGGCAGGACTTGAGGTAAAGATTTTCGAAGGTGTTGAGCCTGATCCTTCAGTTGAGACAGTAATGAAAGGGGCAGCAGTGATGAGTGAATTCAAGCCTGACTGGATTGTATCGATCGGAGGAGGCTCCCCTATTGATGCAGCCAAGGCAATGTGGATATTCTACGAGCACCCTGAGGCTTCATTTGAGGAGGTGGCAAAACCATTTAACATTCCGGTTTTAAGAAACAAGGCACGTTTTGTGGCTATCCCTTCGACAAGCGGAACAGCAACGGAGGTAACAGCTTTTTCTGTTATTACTGATTATTCAACACAGATAAAATATCCTCTTGCCGATTTTGAAATAACACCTGACATTGCAATTGTTGATCCGGAGCTGGCCTATACCATGCCTGCCACACTTACTGCCCACACAGGGATGGATGCACTGACACACGCAACAGAAGCATATGTAGCATGCAACAGAAGTGACTTTTCTGATCCGCTTGCACTGAAAGCCATACTTATGGTGAAAGAAAACCTGATTAATTCATACAAGGGAGATGAGGCGGCAAGAGACAAGATGCATATTGCACAGTGTCTTGCAGGGATGGCATTCTCAAATGCTCTGCTTGGCATAGTACATAGTATGGCACACAAATCAGGAGCAGTCTTTCATATACCACATGGATGTGCAAATGCAATTTATCTGCCATATGTAATTGACTACAACAGGAAAGTTGTTGCAGACCGTTTTGCTGAGATAGCCCGGTTCATTGGCCTGGAAGGTAAAACAGATGATGAGCTCACAGACAGCTACAGAAATTTTGTAACTGACTTGAATAAAAAATTATCAGTCCCGGCTACTCTCAGGGAGTATGGCATAGATGAACAGGAGTTTCTGAAAAATGCAGACAGAATCTCAAAAAATGCTGTTGCTGATGCATGTACAGGATGTAACCCGAGGGAAACTGGTGAAGAAGAATTCAAAAAACTCTTTTTCGCAGCATATTATGGAACAAAAGTGACATTCTGATTTGGATAAACTCCCCGAATTCATTTCTTTCGCATCGTTTTTCAACACAGGTTTGTTTTAGGGTTGGAATTCGGGGAGAAATTTAAAGGTCAAACATTAAAGGAAATGTTTAAGTTACTAGAAAAGAAAAAGATAGGTCCAGACATCTGGCAGATGAAGGTATCAGCACCCAGGGTAGCAAAATATGCAAAGCCGGGTCAATTTGTTATCGTCATAACAGATAAAAGAGGTGAGCGTATTCCTCTTACCATCTGTGACTATAATAAAGACGAGGGATGGGTTATGATTGTCCTGCAGGTGGTAGGGCTTTCGACATCGAGAATGGCTGAGCTTAATGAAGGAGATTCCTTTGCCGACTTTGTTGGCCCGTTAGGGCAGCCATCATGGTTTGTCAATGCCGAACCATCTGACATCAGGGGACACAACTTTATCTTCATTGCCGGTGGCGTTGGTGCTGCCCCCGTCTATCCACAGCTCAAATGGCTGGCCGACAACGGGAAGAAGGCTGACCTGATTCTTGGGGCCCGTTCTGCTGAGCAGCTCATTCTTCTTCCCGAACTGAAAGAGGTTACAAATGAAGTCTATATAGCTACCAACGACGGTTCTGCAGGAGAAAAGGGATTTGTAACCGACACCTTAAAAAAGGTGCTGCTGGAGAGACCTGAGTACTACAATGAGTGTATAGCTATTGGCCCGATGATAATGATGAAATCTGTTGCAGAGATGACACGTACCTTCGCCCTGAAAACCACAGTGAGTCTCAATACACTGATGATTGACGGCACCGGGATGTGTGGCGCCTGCCGGGTCACCGTAGGGGGAAAGATAAAATTCACCTGTGTAGACGGACCTGAATTCGATGCTCATCTTGTCGATTTTGATGAGGCAATGCGTCGTCAGGGAATGTACAAGAGAGAGGAGACAGAGTCACACAGATGTAATATTGATAAGGCAGTGGAAGAATCTCATAAGAGAAAATAAGATGAAACAGGTAAACAGAGTACCGGTCAGGGAACAGGACCCTGAGGTAAGAAAGAATAACTTTGATGAAGTATGCCTTGGCTACAACGAAGATGAGGCAGTAGCAGAAGCATCAAGATGCCTTAACTGCAAAAAACCTTTGTGTGTCAGTGACTGTCCTGTAAGCATTGATATACCCTCTTTTGTTGAGAAGATTAAGAACCGCGAATTTTATCAGGCAGCTGAGATCATATCAAGATCTTCTGTACTGCCGTCTGTATGTGGCAGAGTATGCCCACAGGAGTCACAGTGCGAGGGCAAATGCATACTTGGTGTCAAAGGAGATCCGGTATCAATAGGTAAGCTTGAGAGATTCATTGGCGACTGGGGACGTGATAACGGATTTATAATACCTGTTAAATCAGAGCCCAACTCACATAGAGTAGCTGTTATTGGCTCAGGACCTGCTGGTCTGACATGTGCCGGAGAACTGGCATCATTGGGCTATGACGTAACTATTTTCGAAGCCTTGCATAAGGCTGGCGGAGTGCTTGAATATGGTATCCCAGAATTCAGGCTCCCAAAAGAAAAAGTGGTAAGACAGGAGGTAGAGAATGTAAAGCGTATGGGTGTAAAAATAATCACCAACGCAGTAATCGGCAAAGCCGGAACAATAGACAATCTGCTTGATAATGAGGGCTTTGATGCCATTTTCGTTGGCACAGGGGCCGGGCTGCCGCTTTTCATGAATATCCCCGGCGAAAATCTCAATGGAGTATTATCAGCTAATGAATTTCTCACCAGGATAAACCTGATGAAAGCATATGATGATGAGTTTGACACACCGGTCAGGACTGGCCAGAGAGTAGCCGTTGTAGGAGGAGGAAATGTTGCGATGGACTCAGCCAGATCAGCTGTAAGGATGGGTGCTGATGTTTCAGTGATATACCGCCGTTCAGCTGAAGAGCTGCCTGCAAGGGCAGAAGAGGTACATCATGCCAGGGAAGAAGGGATCGATTTCAGACTCCTTACAAACCCTGTTGAGGTATTGGGCAATGAAAAAGGATGGGTAACAGGACTGAAATGTGTCAGGATGGAACTAGGAGAACCTGATGAGAGTGGCAGAAGACGCCCTGTTGTTATCCCCGACTCAGAGTTCATTATCGAGACTGACACTGTAATTATGTCGCTGGGCACCTCACCAAATCCTCTGATTGCCGGAACAACACCCAATCTTGAAACCGACAGGAAAGGATGCGTAAAAGCAGTTGATGAAAACGGCACCACTACACGTGAAGGAGTATTTGCCGCCGGAGATGTCGTAACCGGTTCTGCAACTGTAATACTTGCTATGGGAGCAGCACGTAAGTCTGCCAAAGCTATTGATGATTATATCAGATCAAAGTACGCAGGAAAGTAATTTCATCCTGAAATTTTAAAGCCATGAACAATAATGACGAAATAACAATTTGTCTGGGAAGCTCATGCTTTTCAAGAGGCAATAACGCCACCCTTGAGATAATCAAGAACTATCTGAGAGAGAAGAACATAAAGAGCAAGGTAAACTTCAAGGGTCATCTTTGTGCCGGAAAATGCAAGATGGGTCCGGTCATAGAGATAAATGGAAAGGTAATCTATAATGTATCTGAAAAAAACATTATTATGATACTTGAGAAAAACCTGGCGCATTCCACCATTACAGAGTAGGCAGGCGCATTTCCAGCGCCTCCCTTTCCCTGTTTTCACCATGAGGAATAATCTCAGATCACTCCTCCTTACAAGAAAATCTTTCGCCATCAATGTGGTTATAAGCTACGTCAACAGAGAAATCCACATCACTTTCAGAGGTCACTTTTAACACATAGTGTTCTCCATCGCCGGAAATTTTATTACTTTGGCATTCAGTTATCCATTCCGACATAAAACTTCTGAAACCGCATGTGGAGTAGCCTCAGACATATGTTAGCCTTACCGCTGTTTCTCATCTCCGGATTACTATCAGCCCAGAGCTCATATCAGGTTACAACATACAACAAGGCTACATATCACGGAGGAAACCAGAACTGGGATATAGCAACAGATGATGCAGGAAATGTATATGTAGCAAATAACAGTGGCCTTATAAAATACGATGGTGCCAGCTGGAGCCTCCATCAGTTACCTGGCAAGACACTAATACGTTCCGTTGCCGTTGACAGCGGCAGGATTTTTACCGGCTCTTTTGAAGAATTTGGTTTCTGGAGTAATGACAATAGTGATGAGCTATCATACACATCTCTTGTACCTCTTCTTAAAGACTACACTCTTCACAATGATGAGATATGGAAGATCGTAAGGCATGGTGGACTGGTTTACTTCCAGAGCTTTGGCGCAGTATTGATGTACGATTTCAAGACTATTAAACCATTGAAATTGCCAGGTCTTGTTTTATTTCTCCTTGAGGCAGGTGGCCACCTATATGTCCAGCAAATAAATGGCGGCCTTTATGAAATCATCGGATCTGACCTGGTCCCCATTCCCGGAAGCGAGATATTCAGCTCCACTGAGATAAAGGCTATTATACAATACAATAATAATGATTTACTCATCGGAACCAGTTCAAAGGGCATATACAGGTATGATGGCAGATCTTTTGAGAAATGGGAAAATGAAGCATCAGCAGAACTGATCGAATCAAAGATTAACAATGGATTGCGTATTGGTAATAAACTTGTCTTCGGAACCATCCTGAATGGCATCTACATACTTGACCTGACCGGAAAATTGCTCTGCCACCTGAACAACAGATCATCACTGCAGAACAATACAATTCTTGCCCTCGAAAATGACAAGGATGATAACCTGTGGGCAGGAATGGACAAAGGGATTGACTACATTGAATGCAACTCCCCTATCGAGATACATAAAGAACCGTGGACATCATACAACGCATGCATCTTTAACGGCGAACTGTATGTTGCTACAAATCAAGGGCTCTATTACTATCATATTGATGAAAATGGCACTCTCACTGACAAACAGTTGCTGAATGGCTCCCAGGGGCAGGTATGGTTTGTAAAAACAATAGATAATGAGCTCTACTGCGGGCTGAATGACGGAACATATCTTGTCAGGGACCATAAGCTCACTTCTATATGCCCTGTCAGCGGAGGTTACAACCTTGCCAAAGTGATATCGCGTGAGAGAGAATATATGATACAGAGCACATACAGTTCAATAGTCATATATTCAAAAGAGAACCAGACATGGAGGATGAGCCACATCCTTGAAGGCTTTATGGCACCAGCCCGTTATCTTGAGACTGATTTTGTAGGAAATCTCTGGCTTGGACATTCAATCAAGGGTGTCTTCATGATACAGCCATCAGAAAAGCTGGATAGCGTTGCCTTCGTAAAAAAGATAGGTGTTAATGAGAATCTGCCTGAGAATGCCAACAGAGTCTTTCTGGTTGATAATAAAATACTGGTCCCGACCGGCGAAAAACTCTATCGATGGAATGATGTAACAGGGAAAATGATACCTGATGAAGAGCTAAACGCACAACTCGATGGGTTTGAATCTTCAAACACTATAGTACAACTACCCGGAAGCAGATACTGGTTTATCAGGAAGAATGAGTGTGGCATGTTTGAGATCAGACAGGGCAAAGCCAAACATCTCTACAGACTTTTACCGGAGATGTACAACCTGAACCTTGTTGAAAACAATGAAAACATAGTAGTCCTCAATGACAGTCTGCATCTTATATGCCTTGACAACGGTTTTGCCCTGCTGAATATATTCAGACTGAATCAGCTGAAAGAAGTTAACAGGCCCCCACTTTTCAGAAACATTAGTTTTATCAGGAATAATGGGCATCTGAAAAGAATTGATGTTGCTACTGATCAGAAGGCTCAGATACCTAACAGCCATAACACCCTGTTTGTCTCTTTTTCGTCTGACGAGCCGGCAGGCAAGAGAAAATACTATCAGTACATGCTGGAAGGACTTGACAAAGGGTGGAGCGAATGGGCATCGTCTTCCGAGGTGACGTACTCAAGGCTGCCTGCTGGTAATTACCTGCTCAGGGTACGCACTCTTAATTCAAAAGGATTAGTCACACAACCAGCTATACTCCCATTCAGGATAAAGCCGCCATGGTTTATCTCAATCACGGCATATATCTGCTATTCTGCACTATTTATCTGTTCGCTTATTTTATTGAGAGCATACTTCCGTAAGAGACTGCTCAGGCACAGAGAACTGCTGATAAAAAGAGAGCAGGAAAAAACGAGGCTTGAAAAAGAAAAGGCAGAGCAGAAAATCATAAGGCTTTCACATGAGAACCTTCAGGCCGAGATATCACACAAGAACTCCCAGCTTGCCAACAGTACTATGTCGATAATAAAAAAGAATGAACTTCTTATTGAGATCGACGATGAGCTCGAAAATCTAAAGGCAGAACTGGGATACAGAATGCCAAACAAATACTATGACCGTCTCAAAAGACTTATAAATCAGAATATAGAAAACGAACATGACTGGGAGATGTTTGAGCGTCTTTTTGATCAGGCACATGAAAATTTCTTCAAGCGACTGAAGAGCGAATACCCATCACTTACCCCCAGTGATCTCCGTCTTTGTGCTTACCTCAGGATGAATCTCTCTTCAAAAGAGATAGCTCCACTGATTAATATTACTGTCAGGGGTGTTGAAGAAAGAAGATACCGTTTAAGAAAGAGACTTAATCTGCCTGCTGACCAGAATCTGACTGACTATATCCTTGCCTTCTGATAATTTTACCATAGGTTTTACACTACTTTTGCATACGCTATCGCAATACCACGACTCATTTATTTGTATCTTTTATAAAAAAACAGATAGCACATACTCCTCTGCATCAATATTTTTAAGGCATAAAAAATTTTTTTGATGTAGTAAAACGTGGTTGTTGTTGCAATCCCGTTTTTGAGGTGAAGTAATTTTGATGATTACTGTTTTTTCCCCATGTAACTATTGGTTTTTAAATTTACCTGACCAACAAGCCTAAACAAAACACCTATGATAAAGAAACTGACATTATTTATACTGTACCTGTTTATCCCGGTTTCGCTTTTTCCACAGCTAAAGATTAACGGAACAGTTAAAGACGGCGTCACAAGTCAACCTCTGCCAGGCGTGACAGTTCTGGTCAGAGGAACTACTATTGCCACTGCTACCGGCCCTGATGGCAGGTATACAATAGAGGTACCTTCTGACACAATGCATCTTTCCTTCTCTTTTATAGGTTATCAGACAGTAATAAAACCGGTAAAAGGAGAAACAGTAATTAACATAGTAATGCAGGAAGAGGAAGTGATGCTGAATGAGCTGGTAGTTGTTGGATACGGCATTCAGCGTAAGAGTGATCTCACAGGATCAGTCAGTTCAGTAAGAGGGTCTGACTTGACAAAAATATCATCATCAGCCTCAGAATATGCGCTTCAGGGCAAAGTATCGGGTCTGCAGGTTACAAGTCTGTCAGGATCGCCTGGTTCCTCACCGGTTATCCGTGTAAGAGGGGTGGGAACTCTCAACGAGAGCTCTCCTATATATGTTGTAGATGGGAATATACTGGATAATATCTCCTTCCTCAGCAGCTTTGACATTGAGTCGATGGAGGTACTAAAAGACGCTTCGGCAACTGCTATTTATGGTTCGCGGGGAGCCAACGGTGTTATAATAATTACAACGAAACAGGGCCAGACAGCTCCCAAGATAGTCTTCTCCTCAGAATTTGGGATACAACGGCTTCAACACAAAATTGATCTGCTTGACGGACATGAATTTGCTACTGTTGTCAACGAAATAGTACC
>QKCK01000003.1 GCA_003245695.1 Bacteroidota bacterium
AGAGAAAGAAGCTCACTACAGGCTCCACTCACCGCCTTTGAACTCAACGCCTGCCTTCAGCTGGAAGAAGGATGATCGTCCTTCAACACCACCTGCCTGGGAGAGTAGCCCTATTGAGAAACTGACGCTCCTCTTTTTAGCAACCACATACCTGACGCCGCCTGATGCAGCAAAGAAGATCCTGGACTCACTGCTAAAACTGCCGGGGCTCATGGCAACACCGCCGCTGGCGGCAAGGAAAGGAGCAGCCACGCCGCTGCTGGGGCTGACGCGTGCATCAACAAATATTGGGAGCAGCAACCCTTCATTATGAGGCTGAACACCATAGCCAATGCCAATCTTTGCATTACGCGAAAACTGATATCCTGTAATATTTGTAATACCAAAATAATGATGTGAATAGGCTACACTTGTCTCTGACAAACCGAAGCCATAGCTTAACTCAGGGGTATTCACCATACCTGGACGCCAGTCATACCTTACTGCAGGCCTGCTGGCAATTTTATTGCCTTGTCCGTTGAGAGTCAATGATACAAACAACATCAGAATCAAAAGGGGTAAGTGTCTTTTCATTTACTGAAATATTTATTTGATTTCGATAGCCAGTATTAGTCTGATTGCAGTCATTCGGCAGGGTCCGGTGCAGGGTCCCCCCTGGTCAGTCACATGTCTTTTCTTCCTAACCTGCTCTCTAAATGATTTTTATGCAAAAAGACCGTTGTTAAACGGTAATATTTTTAAACTCCTTTTGTTTTGATATAATAACCATGTCAAGGAAAGCACACAAGTAAATATAAACAACCACCTGCACATAAAAAAGTTTAAGAGGCAGAAGATGATTATCTGATTCACTCAGACGTGCAGCTTTTAACAGAGCCAGTGTTTTCCTCTGCCAAAGATAATATTTATTTACGATTGCTATTACCGCAGGTCAAATATTGCGTAGCTGGGAGGCTATGCAGCATTGTGGTTAATCATCGGTGTAATATTCGCCTGAGCTCTCTTTTCTGCGGCCGTAATAAGCCTGTCCGTAATAGTTGTAGCCGTAGCTATAGCCATATGAATAGCCCATGGTGTAGCCATAACGGAGACCGTAACCATAGTAACCTGACATTGAGATATCGTTGACAATTATTCCCATGCCTTTCATATCGCTGTTACGCCTTATATCTTCTATCAGAGTAAGGGTACTACGTGATGAGTAGCGCTGACGTACAACAAAGAGCATGATATCAGCGTGTACCGATAATAACAGGGCGTCAGTCACGATTGCAATAGGAGGTGTATCGAGGATTATAAAGTCAAATTTTGTCTTTGCCTCTTCAAGGAAGGTTGACATGGCTCTTCTCTCAATAAGTTCTGCGGGGTTTGGTGGCACAGGCCCTGAGGGTGCATACCAGAGGTTTTCTATCTCTGTTTTCTTTACCACCTCATCAAAGCTGCTTACACCACTCAGGTATGTGCTCATGCCTGAGGTGTTTTCGAGTCCCAGAATTTTATGTATACGTGGCTTCCTCAGATCGAGACCTATCAGGAGTGTCTTCTTGCCCAGCATTGATATTATGGATGCAAGGTTTGTTGCCACAAAGGTCTTTCCCTCACCACTGACAGTAGAGCTTATGGCTATTACGGAAGGGGCATCCTCACTGATGAAATAGCGGAGTGAAGTTCGTATGCTGCGGAAACTCTCTGCGAGGGTGCTGCCGGGTTTTGCCACTACAGGCAGCTCAGTATTATAGCTGCTGTGACTGATATAACCCACAATAGGTATACCTGTTACCCTCTCTATATCCTTTCTGTCAATAACCTTGTTATTCATCAGGTCAATGATAACAATAGCCACTGCCGGAGCTACCAGCCCGAGGATGAAGGCAAGCATATAGTTCTTCCTGGTCCTGGGTTTTATCTTAATGGCATTGAAAGGTACAGCGGTGTCGATAGTGCGGTTATCGGATACCTCTGAGGCTCTTGCAATAGCAGCCTCAGCACGCTTCTCAAGTAAAAAGGTATATACAGTGTTGTTAAGATCAAAGGTGCGCTGTATCTGTATCAGTCTTCTCTCTGTGCCCGGCAGCTTACCCATCTGTCGGTTTACCCCGTTGACCCTCTCCTCCACGTTACTTATGGATATACGCAGTTGTGCAATGCTGTTTACAACATTATCCTTTATTGATGCTCTTATCTGGTTTATCCTTTCATCCATAAGCCGTACTGCAGGCACATCATCCTTAACAGTGAACTCCACCTGTTTGCGTTGCAGCTGCAGCTGGCCCAGATCATCAACAAGACGTACAAGCACAGGGTCAACGTTACTACCCAGCACTCCAGGGCTCACAATGCTCCCGCTCTCATTCTGTGTCTCTACATAGCGCAGAAGATATTGATAGTATTGCATCTGAAGACCCAGCTCTGCCTTCTCATTCTCATACTTCTCAAGCCGCTGCAGGGCCATAGTACCCTCAACAGTGAGATCAACAAACCTGTTCTCAAGCCTGAAGTTCTCCATGCTGTTCTCTGCATTATAAAGAGAGTCAGATATGAGTCCCAGCTGTTCATCAATAAACTCAATGGTCTTACGTGCTGTCTCATTCTTATATTCAAGACCCTGAAGGTTATAAAGCTCCATCAGTTTGTTAAGGTATTCGGCCTCCTGAACAGGTGCCGGGCCAGAGACTGCCAAAGTAACCAGCGTAGCATCCTCCTTTATAGGTTGAACAGATAGCTTTGAACGATACTGGTTTGCCAGTACATAAGGACTTATGAAATAAAAGTAAAACTTATTTGACTCCCCGGGATTATACACCGCGATGGAGGTATCACGTGGCACCAGGGTGAATCTGAAACCATACACCTGTACCTCCTCGCCAAAAAGATGCTCCTGCTCGTAATCCTTCTCCTCTATCGACATCAGGAACTTTTCGGAGGAGATTATCCTGATCCAAACCCTTAATCCCATGGGCTGACCCTGAAGCGTGTCATACATGACAATAAAGGGACAGCTCTTATAGAGACGGCTCTCCACTATGCCTCTGCGACCTACCCCTGTATATACCACATGAAACTCCTTCAGCTCCTGCATGACCCGGGTATTCAGACTGAATGACCGTAGTATACCTATCTCGTTCTCAAGATTCTTCGATGACCTGAAGATGTCGCCGCCAGGTATGATCTTATCTATCTCAGCAAAGCCACCCCCGGCCTGATCATCCTTAATGAGTATAGAGCTCTGTACAGTATATATCTCCTCTGCATACCTGTTTATTCCGTATGCAATGGTCACCGCAATAAACATTGCAGCCGCAAACCAATACCAATTGCTTAAAAAGAGTGAGAGAAACCTGTGAAAATCAATAGCTTCATTCTCTATTACCGGTGAATATTTTTCCTGATTCTCCATGTATCTGTCAATTGGTTTATCTCCTGACTGTCTCATACAAGCATGTGTGCCACACTAACTATTAGTTGCTTGTTGTGTTAAAATAGTGAAGGTATAAAATTGTTGCAGTGAGGGCACTTGACACCGTTGTAACTATAAATGTATATGTGGGAAGATTAAGATTGAATATTTTCTTTGAGCTGGCCTGCACTATCACAACATCATTGGGAGAGAGAAAATAGGCAGGAGACTCTAGAAGACTCTTATCCTGCAGGTTTATCTTATAGGTAAGTGTCTTTTTATCCACTGGTCTGACCACGAGTATCTCGCGACGGCTCCCGGCGTCTGAAATACCCCCTGCACGTCCAATGGCCTCCAGAACAGTGAGCTGATCATTATAGTTTACATAGGTGCCCGGAGTCCGCACCTCGCCTATCACAGTAAATTTATAACTCAGTAACCGAACCTCAACATATGCATGACGGAAGAGAGAGTCAGCATGTGTCTGTATCAGATTACGTATCTCATATATATCCTTACCTGCAACAGGTATCTCTCCTAACAACGGCACATTAAGCATTCCCTGAGGGTCAACACTATATCCCGAGACAAACTGGGAAGCTTCATTCTGCATCAGATATGACGAACTCGCTGACGAGCGACTCATCAGTACCTCATCAAGTGAGCCCTCAGGCGTCTGTGTCTTGACTGAGACATACAGAACATCGCGTGGCTGTATCTTATAATAAGGAACCTCCATTGTAAAATATCCCTCCCCACCCGTCTCACTCAGGTTATTAAGGTAGGCAAGATCTTTTTTTGTTGCACATCCTGACATTATCAGGACAGAGAGAGAAATAAGGAATACTCTTTTCATTATATTTTGCTTTTTTTATTTGTCACTGGTTTCAGGGCAGCGCTTCCTGATAAAGACTCACTGGCCATAATTTTCCGGATAGCTATCTTTTGTATATCAACCGTCAGGTTAAGATCAGAACTGATGATCCTCATAACTACCTTGCGCTTGTTTCCAACTCTTATCAACTCACCTTTCAGTCCTGTCAGCGATCCATAGAGTACCTCTACCATATCACCCTTAATGAACACCTCTCCTGACACCACAACATCCACTTCACTGTTACTCAGAATCTTAAGGTTCACTATCTGTTGTTCAGGGATTGTTACCGGCTCCCCTTCAAACATAATGAACTTAACGACTCCCATAGTCTTCATCACTGTAACAAAATCCCTCTTCCGTATGTTTACAAAGACATAAGAGCTTATTATAGGACGATCTATGATTTTCTTTCTGTCAGACCACTTTCTTATGCATTTCTGTAGTGGCAGGAATGCCTCTAACCCCTCTTCTTCAAGCCGTTTAACAACCTTTTTTTCGGCCCGCGACTGAGTATAAACTGCATACCATTGGCGCTTTGACACTTTTGGTGGAATAACGTCTGAGGTAGCAATTATGTTCTCTGTTCTTTCCTCTGTCACCTTATAAAAATTATATCATAAATTTAATAATACCATCTGAACAAACCGCTAAAAACCCCATGTTAAACCACCCTTTATGGTGTTCTTTCTTCCCCACAACCATTGTGGTGTCCATGAATCCTCCCCGGTAACTTCTGAAGCAGTGAAAGCAGCTGATAGATAAATGCCTCCTGTTATCTGCCATGAGACATCAATACCACCCCTCTCGCTCTTCCATACTACCGGATTGATATATGGCAGACCTACGCGTGACCCGCCAACCGATGTAAAGTCTTCTCCCCTCTCCGCCCTGTTGTACCATAGCCTGATGTTCATCGTACGCAGAGGTCGGTAATCTAAAGCCAGATACCATTCCCTGGTATTATCCCTCAGGTAATGACCAAGATTATATCCCTGGTTTTCAAAAGTGAGAACAGGAACATAATGCTGATAAGTAAGGGGATATGTAAATGTACACTCGGCAGTAAACCACAGATTTTTAAGAGGTTTTATATTGCCGGCCCTTATGCCACCTTTCCAGCTGAAGAAGTTGTAATCTGATGTCCTGAAGCGTGCCGTAGACATCTCGTCAATAAAGAGAGTGCCATACAGATGGAGATGTTTTATCTGCCTTGTGCTTATGTCAATAAACATCTGGGAGTTACTATTGTCAATGCCAGAGTTAACACCATGATCAACAGATTTATAGAAGAATATAGGAATGAGGTAATAGGGGCTGATGCGGGGGTCAGACCATACCACACTGTTACCTACAGAAATATTCAGTCTTTCGAAGGGAGTTATAGTAAATAGAGATGCAGCAATATATTTTCTGTGATATACTTCCCTGTAATCTGTTCCATATGCATTTGTCACCCAGTATGACCTTGTTGAGTCAACTACCATTGAATTGAGCCAGCCATAAAAGTAAGTCATCTCAAGCCATGGTGCGGGTTTTATATTAAGCTTCGCCTGCATAAAAGAGGGGGCCCTGCCCGAGAAGATATTAGCACCTGCGTAATTATTACCCCAAACAGGAGACTCTTTAAGCAGTCCGATGGTACCCCATCGCCATGACCATGTAATGCCACCAGTCATCTCACTCCAGTCTGTTCCTCCCTTGATATGACCTGATGATTGCCGGGTAAGATAAACAGGTAATGACAACAGGGGCTCCTGATGATTATCCCGCAAGGCGGCATAATATCCCCAGTGTCCTGCTGAACCATATATACGCGCTCCATTGCGCCATGTAAGACAGCGCCCTTCAGAATTATATCCTGCCTCTGCTCCAAGGATGGGCTCAAAAGTAAAAGAGAATAACGAATCACGCCACACTGCTGAGGCAGGATTATACAACAGACTGAGACGACCAGAAGGTATAATACCAGGCTGAATCACCTCCGCTGTGCCATCCAACTGTGATAACTCAACAGCGTAGCCCCTGAGGTAAAAACTGAGCTCATCATTTTGTCTGCCGTTAAGCCTCTCCCTGCTGTTGTAAGCCTCCGTAAGAGAGATAGCTATCTGCCTCCTGTCAAGAGGCTTCACTGCGCTGTTGAGATCTATAACTCCCTCAGAGGCAAGCTCATCAAGAAATAGATATACACCATAATCTGATGCAGGGAGATATACTGACTGAGAATAGGTCACCTCTGCCAATGGCAACAGAATAACACTTATATAAACCCAGACCAGACAATTTCTCATTGGGAACGCTTTTATGCAAATATAATTATAAAGTGGCTCTCTGAAAGTTTAAATATATGGCTACTTTTCTCTTTTTGTAAGCACTGCCGTCACTTGAAAACAGCATCCACATCATGAAAAATGCAGGATAATCTTAAATGACATCCTGACTTTTGTAAAACTCGCCTTGAACAAAAGCCTTCATATGTGGTTTAGATTTTAACATGCAAGCTTATTTTTTGATATCTTGCAAGAGAAAAGCGGGGATATGGAAAACAGGAAGTTCAGGTTTTACAGCCTCTTGGCTGATTTTTTAATACTCATTGTATCATTTCTCTTTATGGCTTCACTGAAGCCTGCAGGACTTCATCGTTATACCCTCACCCATTATCCTGTTTTCCTGGTACTGACAGGTACATGGATCATTGTCTCAATTCTTAACGGCAAAATTGGCAGGGGCAAGATCATAAACATGAAAAGCATGTTTGCCAGGGTGGTGACAAGTAATATCATCTCCATATCTGTTGCCGCACTGATAATGTATATCTTCAGGGAGTACACCTATTCCAGGGCCGTTGTCCTTGGCACAGCGCTCACCGCTACTATGCTTGAGATAGTCATTGGCGCTCTGTATGTCTCCTTTCGTAAGGCAGCAGTGCAGGAGCCGGAGGCACCCCAGCTAACAGAAAAGGAACTGGTTGAGTCAGTTCATCTGCCCCAGATGAATGATATAACCCCAAACGCGGAGTTCACTGAACTGTTACTTCAGGGCACAAGCAAAGAGAAGGCAGAGGCGATAGCCTCAATGGTAAACTGCACAGAGATGACCCGACTGTCAGTGGTATCTACCAATGAGATTTTTAATATCATGTCATTGCCTGAAGGCGACTACAGCTGCATAATAAACCTGAAGACCATGAACAGCATCAGGCAATTGGATGACTTCCTGGAGATGGTAAACAAACGCCTCTCAGGAAATGGCTCTTTTGTGTGCTGTGTTGAGACCCTCGAACAGAGAAAAATAAGACTAAGCAACAACCTTCCTTTTGGCATTTACTATTTCATTGCCCCGTTTGACTTCCTTATTAACAGAGTACTGCCACGCCTGCGTCTGTCACGAAAATTATGGCTGTACTTCACCGGCGGATCAAACCCACCCCTGTCAAGGGCAGAGGCCCTGGGCAGACTCTGTCGTGCCGGCTTTGAAATAAGAAAAGAGAAATTTGCAGGTAATATATTATGTATTCTTTCAAAAAAACGATCATTACCCCTGCCCAAAAACGAAAATGGCTATGGAATGATAATAGCTTTGTCACGAATAGGATACCAGGGCAAACCTTTCAAAGCCTATAAACTGCGTACCATGCACCCTTATTCAGAATATATCCAGGACTATGTGTACCTGCTTCATGATCTGCAACAGGGGGGGAAACTCAAACACGACTTCCGCATAACATCATGGGGAAGGTTCTGCCGCCGTATATGGCTCGATGAGCTGCCTATGATAGCCAATTACTTCGCCGGGGAGATGAAACTGGTGGGTGTGAGACCACTGTCAAAACACTATTTCAACCTCTATGCCGACGAACTCAGAGAACGGAGAGTAAAATATAAACCAGGCCTCATACCACCATTCTATGCCGACCTGCCCAAAAACCTCGATGAGATACAACGCTCTGAAATACAGTTCCTCGATGCATGGGATAAACACCCTTTCAGAACCGAGGTAAGATATTTTTTCAAAAGTATGTCGAATATACTCCTGAAAAGAGTAAGGTCTAATTGAAACATACTGTAATACAGTCATTAAACATTGATTAAAAATATCATTAACAGTGGCTTTCACTTATTAACATCACGTATAATATTTCTCTTTTTATATTATCTTTGGCAGAAATCTTAAAAAACCGGTAGCCATGGCAGAAAAAACCAGATATTCGGATGATGAGCTTGAGGAATTCAGACAAATCATCATGGCAAAGCTTGAAAAGGCCAAGAGAGACTACGAGGTATTGAAAGCTAGTATAACTCACGAGGACAACAACGATACAATGGACACCTCTCCTACCTTTAAGGTATTGGAGGAGGGCGCCACTACCCTGTCAAAGGAAGAGGCCGGAAGGCTGGCACAGAGGCAGCTTAAGTTCATTCAGCATCTGCAGGCGGCCCTTGTACGTATTGAAAACAAGACCTACGGCATCTGCCGCGAGACAGGCACACTGATATCCAAAGAGCGTCTGCGTGCTGTGCCTCATGCAACCCTCTGCATGGAGGCCAAGATGAAACAGAAGTAGGCCAAAGGAGAAAGACCAAAGGAGAAAGGAGAAAGGCTGGTAACATGTGAAGCCCGGGGTTTTAACCGGATTGAATATGTTGACAATGCCATAGAATATAAAAGGGACGTGATGAGCGTCCTTTTTTGTTAAGTGTTACACGACGGATCAGGCGGAATCTCCATCGGGTAGGTTTCCCCTCCTGGTTTAGAGCCTGTCCCGATCCATCGGGAAGGGGTGCCCGACCATAGGGAGGGCGGGGTGGTATCTACTGCACATGCCGTAACATAGCTTCAATAACGTATATCCTACGGACAAAAAAGGAATTAATGGAAGATGCCTCAGCCCTGAAGGGGCCTGATATGAATAACACCGTGTAAACAATCCGGGGTGGTTAATACACAAAGTGATACCTCAGAGCCGGAGGTGCTGAATATTAACACCAATGCTCCAGGCAGAAGAACAAATGATGCTCGTAGAGCATCCAACTATTGTAGACCAATGCCAACCCCAAAACCATGATGGTCGTAGACCATCAGATTATTGCCCCCTGGCATGACATAATCGGATCATCTACGAAGATCCGGTCATGTGGTATTAACCACGTTCTACAATAATATGGCCATCTACGAAGGCCATACCGGGATTTATCCAATTCCGTCGTTGGCAGGAGTCACGTAAGATATTCCACACAGAACACCAGACACATAATTTCCACCACATATAACCAGCTACATTAAACATCCACCGATGCCGGAGGCATCGCAGCCCTGTAACACAATGCATCACCACCCTGCCCTGCGACCCCGAACGGCGGTCGAAGAACAGCTCCTGACAAAGATACTCTTGTTGCAATGCAGTATCTGTCTGATTTATAGCTATATTCCCTACAGTTCTGGAAGCTCTAGTTTATTGTTTCTAGGATTATTACATACATATTCTACAACCATCGTTTTTTTAATTCCTGATTCATCCAGAGAGCCATACCAAACGGTTCCTTTGTATGTTTTATTACCTACTATAAACTTATAACGAATCACTCTTTGACCATCTGCGTCTGATCCCCTCCTTATCCAAGTAGTCTCTGTTCTACATAAAGGTCCCTTCCGAAATTCATTCTTTTTATTTATATCCCGTATCGTAAATCCCCCAAAAGTCAATAATATCAACAAACATATTATTATAACATCTTTAATGCTTTCAGCTCTTTCCATGTCCATGATGTTATCTCATTTTATAAGCAGCTCTTTGATGGATTTTATCAGCAAA
>QKCK01000344.1 GCA_003245695.1 Bacteroidota bacterium
CCATATTATATTGCTATCCATGATTCTTCTAACCGGTTTCTCACCTTACTCCTTCTGTCAGATTATATCCGGAAAACGGAATGTCAATATTTACATTACTATGTTCAGGTATTCTATTTGATTTACAATATAAGAAAAGAAACCTCGCGTATCAATAAGTCATACCTGATTAAAAAGAGTATTAAATATTTGATGGGAGTATATAATGATAAAGAATCTTTTCATCGAACAATTACTCCACAGGCCGACAGACAGAGGTGTATCGTTTAATTTACCCTCAACCGGTTTTTAATCATTTTTAGCACTTGCAAATGAACAAGGGTATCAACAGGGAGTTGATAAGGCATCTCTTCATTACTAATTTATGTTATTAACTTAAAGGATACAGGTATGAAAAAGATGACTTTATTACTCGCACTGATTGCACTCTCAGTTAACCTTGCATGGTCACAGGAGAGAAACGACAGAAACTTCAGGATCCCTCTTATTGGTGAAAAAGCACCTTCCTTTACTGCAAATACCACTGATGGTACAATAAACTTCCCCGATGATTACGGAAGAAACTGGAAGATACTCTTCAGCCATCCTCAGGATTTCACTCCTGTCTGTTCAACAGAGTTACTTGAGCTTGCTAACCTCCAGAAGGAGTTTGAAAAAATGAAGGTTAAAATAGCAGTGATTTCAACAGATAATCTTGACCGGCATCTTCAATGGAAAAAGTCACTTGAAGAGATTGTATATAAAGGGCGACCTGCACAGAAGATTAAATTTCCTCTTATCGCCGACGAATCACTTGCCGTTTCGAAATTATATGGAATGATACATCCGGAAACAAACAACACCAAGGATGTAAGGGGAGTATTTATTATTGACCCTGACAATATCATCCAGGCTGTCTTCTTCTACCCCATGAGCGTGGGTAGAAACACAGATGAACTGGTAAGAACAGTAACTGCACTGCAGGCAGCAAAAAATGAAAATAACCTTGTGCCTGCCAACTGGACAGCAGGCAATGACCTTCTTATCAGCACTCCGCCGGTTACTGACCAGAGTACAGAGAAGGTACCTGATGGCTACTATAAACTTTCATGGTATATGTGGTTTCAGAAAAATGAAAGCACTAAGTGATATCATAACAAGTAGCTGAGATTCGAAATTAAAGGCCTCCCGAATGGCTTCGGGAGGCCTTTTCCCCCGTTTTATAATCCTGATCTTTTCCCGAAAGAGCCCTAAATCTCCTCCTGACATTTGACGCTTCATCTACCAGAAAGTTTTTAACCCAATATTATACTGTCTGAGATGAAAGCTACGGATCGTATTTAACTCTAACCTTTTATAATGTTAAACTACAGTCTTAAACAAACTCAGGCCATAAGCCCTCACCTATTCTAAGACTAAACGGGGTAATGTTTTTCGATATGCTGAATTTTACATGTCCTTTCCTGCAGCTTGCAAATTTATTAATATCATACAACTTATATAACTCCGAGCTCCCCAATAGGCAATAAATAACATTTTTTAACCATCTACCCTGCAAAACAGACGCATTTATGTGACACTTCAGAGATAATATCAGGTAAAAAGATGGTTATTGTTTCTCTGACAAAGCTCATAAAATTCATCAGGGTCATTTCTTTCAAACAATCAGGCACAATACAAAAAAATCTTCTAAGTTTGCCTGACAACATCCGGATTAAAAGTTCAGATCCGGTATATATTTCTTCAGAGGCTGATTTAGAATAATCTTTTTATGGAAACAATTTTACTGATCATTTCGATATTACTGCTGGTGTTGGTAATTATTCTGTTGTTTGTACTCCGTCCCGGGCGAAAGGATGAATATCTTCATTCAAGGATTGAGTCTTTTGAGAGAAGGCTTGACCGGCTTGAACCTCTCATAAGGGATGAGAGCAAGGAGAACCGGCAGGAGCTGGCTCAGACGCTGTCAAACCTTCAGAAAATATTGCTTGAGACACTCAATGGTATCTCAAAGACACAGCTTGATCAATTAAAGGCCCTAGCTGAGTCAGACCAGCAGATGATGAGTAGTTTCAATAAAACTGTAGAGGATAAACTGCAGGAAATAAACAGCACACAGAAGGAGAAATTCAGCCAGATGGATATAAAACAGGCTGAGCTGATCGCAAACACTGAGAAAAAGCTTGAACAGATGCGTGAGACTGTGGATGAGAAGTTGCAGAAGACTCTCAATGAGAGGCTTACCCAGTCTTTTGAGACTGTTGGCAAGCAGCTTCAGTCTGTTCAGGAGGGTCTGGGAGAAATGAAAAGCCTCGCCCAGGATGTTGGAGGGTTGAAAAAGGTATTGAGCAATGTAAAGACCAGAGGAGGTGTTGGTGAGGTACAGCTTGAGATGTTACTGGAACAGATTCTTGCTCCTGAGCAATATGAAGCTAATGTAAAGACCAAGAAGGGGAGCAACGATTCAGTTGAATTTGCAATAAAGCTTCCCGGTAAGGATGAGATTCTCTCTGCCGTATATCTGCCTGTTGATGCCAAGTTCCCGAAAGATGCATATGAGCATCTGCTCAATGCATATGACACGGCTGATACAAAGCTCATTGAAAATGCCTCACGTTCGTTTGACAACACAGTAAGGAATATGGCAAAAGATATCTGCGAAAAATATC
>QKCK01000148.1 GCA_003245695.1 Bacteroidota bacterium
TTGTTATTGACCCGCGACGGACACCCACATCTGATAAAGCTGATATAATTGTCAGACCAACTCCTGGAACCGATGCTGCTCTTGCATTGGCCATTGCAAATACTATTGTCATTGAAAATCTTGTCGATAATGATTTTGTGTCAAAATATGTAAAGGGTTATGAAGAATTCCGTAAATCACTTACTATTACAGCTGAAGATGCCGAATCAATAACAGGAGTGCCGGCGGAGGCTATACAAAAAATAGCCCATATGATAGGCACAACAAAAAACGTTACTATCAGTGCAGGATATGGCTTGCAGAGGTACTCTAACGGTGGACAGACAATACGGGCAATTCTATCAATAATAGCCATAACCGGAAAGACAGGAAGGAGTGGTTGCGGTTTCAACTATGCAAATCTTCAGAGTTATATTTTTGATTCGCTGAAAGAACCTCTTTCATATTATCCGGATAAACAGGCTGATGCTCCGTTCAGAAGATGTGTATCAATGCCCAGATTCGCTGAGTGTGTTGATTCAATTAAAGATCCGGCGATTAAATTCGCCTGGTTTGAGCGTGGTAATCCTGTTACTCAATTGCCTGATTCAGACAATGTAATCAGGGTAATTGAGAATATTGAGTTCAAGGTGGTGATTGAACAGTTTATGACTGATACTGCAAGACTTGCCGATATAGTTTTGCCTGCAAAGGGGGTTTTTGAACAACCTGATGTTATTGGCTCATACTGGCATCCATATATACAATACAGGCCTGCATTTATACCATATCCCGGCGATGTGATGCCGGAAAGCGAGATATATTTTCATCTTCTGAGACTTCTTGATATCCCTGATGAGGAAGGCTATTTCCCCTCGCCAGGTAATGAAAATTTTGATAAATGGCTCTCATTGCGCATAAACAGTCATGGAAAGGTCAATTTTGATGATCTTAAAAACGGACCACTTTTAGCTCCCGGCTATGAAGAGATAGCATATGAGTCAATGATATTCGAAACCCCATCAGGGAAGATTGAGCTTTTTTCTGATACTGCTGCTGAGTTGTGGGGGGTGTCAGAACTACCGGGTTATGTAAAATCAGGCACGACACAGCATGAGAGAAATGAACTTAGATTGCTCACCCCTTGCATTGGTTCAAGGATTCATTCACAGTTTGGAAATCTTGATTCGATTAAGGCAATAGTTTCTGCGCCTTCTTTTGAGATATCAAACGCTGATGCAAGTAATCTTGGCCTTTGTGAAGGCGATTATGTAATCATCAGTAATGATTATGGCAGCCTAAGGGGAAATATTCATATAAGTGGCAGAGTATCTGAAGGGATGATTGTCTTTCCTAACGGTATCTGGAAGAATGAAGGCGGAGGTGTGAACGCACTCATATCACCAAAGGAGACAGATATGGGCTACGGCGCTGCTTTTCATGATAACTTTGTTAGGATAGAAAGGATTGACAAATGAAAGCAGGTTTTTTATTTGACTCTGATCTGTGTGTTGCTTGTAAGGCTTGTGTCTCAGCCTGTAGCCTGGAGAATGGTTTTCTGACCGGGACGCGAAGCCTATATCAGTATAATAAGGATATGCTGTCAACTCTGAGTGTTATTAACCTGTCTCTGGCATGTAACCATTGCAACGATCCTTTGTGTCTTACCGGATGCCCTGCCGGTGCATATAGACGTGATGAAACATATAATGCGGTAATACACGACGTTTCAAAATGTATCGGTTGCAGCTTCTGCACATGGCGCTGTCCGTTTGATGCCCCAAAGATGAATGTTCAGAAAAGACATATAGAGAAATGTAATATGTGTCTAAACAGACTGGCTGAAGGATTGAAACCGGCCTGTGTAACTGCATGTCCTACAGGTGCCCTGAAGTTTTCACAGAATGACCTTTTTATTAGCAATTCATCCTTAATACCTCAAACAGCAATAAAACCTTCATTATCTGTTTCAGGACGAGGACGGGATTTTAAACAGGAAGAGTACCCTGAGACAGATAATGATTATGTCAGCCATTCAGATGAAACATTCTCACTGCTTAAAAGGGAATGGAGCCTGATACTGTTTTCAATTCTTGTTACCATTACCTCAGGGTTTACTATTGGCAGGATATCAGATCATAATGGATCAAATATAATCTTATCTCTTTCCCTTCTGCTTATTGCTCTTTCAGTATCTGTAATGCATCTTGGGAAGAAAGAGAGAGCCTGGCGTGCTTTTCTGAACCTGAAGAGCTCCCCGTTAAGCCGTGAGATAGCTGCAGTGACTCTGTTTTTTTTCAGTCTGACAGCAGAGGCGCTCTTTTCATTCAGTTTGCCAGTGATTACTGTATCTATGGCAGTTTTAACACTTATTACTATAGATATGGTCTATATCTCAGTTGACAAATCAGTAACTTTGTTAACTCATTCAGGACATACTCTCGTTTCAGCGCTTCTGATAGCATCTTTTTTTACCCATTCAGTGAAGTTCTTTGCATTGATAACATTTTTTGCCGTAGCGTCATCAGTATTCAGGGAGGGTAAGGCGAAGTCTGAAAATTGTGGTCTGCTGCTTTTCTTCCTCAGACAGCTTCTTCTGATACTGCCCCTTATTATTATGCTCTATTGGCCTCGTTTGATGTTTTCTTTGGGTACAGTTGTAATGCTGA
>QKCK01000333.1 GCA_003245695.1 Bacteroidota bacterium
GACTTACTTACACTGGGTTATATAACGCTGTTTATTTTTATACCCTTTATTTATGTGGGTTTGGTTTTATTGCGAAGCAATACCAGAACAGGCCTCCATAAAGCAAGCAGGATGGTCAAGCTGATAATGCTAGCCGGTATCTTCTATTCTGTTGTTGCTGGTTATATCATAACTTCAGGTAATTATATCATATAATGCTGACAGACCGATTAGAGCGATTTAATATTATCCTGGGGTCAGCATCTCCCAGAAGGCGTCAACTCCTCAGGGAGGCAGGAATATCATTCAGAACCGCCAATATCAACTGTGATGAAGTCTACCCATTAAAACTCAGGGGCAGAGAGATTGCAGAGTATCTGGCCGGAGCAAAAGCAGATGCATTCAGTGGTAGCCTGGCAGAGAACGACATTCTTGTTACAGCTGACACAATAGTATGGTGTAATAACACTCTTCTTGGCAAACCCGCTGACTACGATGAGGCCTTCAGATTTCTCAGGATGCTTTCAGGTTGTGAACATGAGGTTATAACCGGAATATCAATCAGGAATCCTTACAAAAAGGATCTTTTCTCTGTTTCAACTCGTGTGACATTCAGAGAACTGGACGATGATGAGATTGATTGCTATATATCGGATTTTAAGCCGTTTGACAAAGCCGGAGCATATGGTATTCAGGAAAGGATAGGACTCACCGGAATAACATCTATTTCTGGTTCATACTATAATGTAGTAGGCATGCCTGTGGGCGACCTTATGGAACGATTGGCTGCCTTTATTTCTTAAATCAAAAATTCAAAAAATGAAAAAGCTTTTTCTTCCAATCATGATTCTTTTTATTCTGATGTCGACTCATATGGTGAAAGCTGATGAAGGCATGTGGATACCCATATTGATTGAGAAATACAATATTAAGTTGATGCAGGAGAAGGGATTCAAACTAACTGCCGAAGATATTTACAGCATCAATAAAGCTTCAATGAAAGATGCAGTAGTGATTTTTGGCGGAGGATGCACTGGTGAGTTTATATCCGATAAGGGATTGATAATTACCAATCATCACTGCGGTTATGGAACAATACAAAGACATTCTTCCCTTGACCATGATTATCTTACCGATGGATTTTGGGCCATGAATCAGGCAGAAGAGCTTACAAACCCAGGGCTTACTGTTACACTTCTGAAGTACATGGAAGATGTAACTGAGAAAGTACTGGAAGGTGTCAGTGACAATATGGATGATACTGAAAGAGATGCTCTTATTGAAAACAATATTGTAAGAATATGTGAAACAGCTGTAAAGGGAACTCATTATGAAGCACAGGTAAAGCCATTCTATATGGGTAACCAGTATTTTCTCTTTGTAAATGAAGTATTCAGGGACGTGAGGCTTGTCGGAGCACCACCAAGTGCCATAGGTAAGTTTGGGGGCGAGACTGATAACTGGATATGGCCAAGGCATACCGGAGACTTTTCATTGTTCAGGGTTTATGCCAGTGCTGACAATGAACCGGCTGAGTATTCTAAAAACAATATGCCATATAAACCTGCATACCATTTTCCAATCTCACTTAAGGGTGTAAAGGAGGGCGATTTTACAATGGTCTTTGGCTATCCGGGAAGAACACAGGAGTATGCTCCTTCAGTTTATATAAAGATGATAAAGGATGACATTAACCCGAAGCTTATTAGCATCCGTGATGCCAAAATATCAATTATGGAGCAGGATATGGCTACAGATCCTCTGATAAGAATACAATATTCATCCAAGAAGTCTGGTCTGGCTAACTCATGGAAAAAGTGGATAGGTGAGATACAGGGTCTTGACAAGATGAAAGCTGTTGAGAAAAAGGCTGAGTATGAGGAAGGGTTCCAGCATTGGGCTGATTCAGATGATTCAAGAAGTGCAGAATATGGAAACATACTCGGTAACTATAAGACCATATATGAGAAGTATAAAACCTATTATCTTGTAAATAACTATACACGTGAGGTTTTTGTCTCTGGGGCTGATATACTGAATTTTGCCATATCATTCAATAAGCTTACAGAGATGGCAGACAGAAAAGACCCGGCACTGCAGGTTGAACTGGCACGCCTTAAAAACAGTGTGAAATCATTCTTCAGAAATACAAATCTCTCTACTGACCGCAGAATATTCGAAGCTACAATGAAGTTATATTCTGCCACCATTGATCAGCAATGGCAAGCCCTGGCTTTCCATGAGTTATCAGATAAATACAATGGGGATTTCACTGCTATGGCAAATGCTCTGTATGCCACATCTCTCTTTACCGATTCGCTGAAACTTCAGAAGTTGTTAGCAGGTTTTAATAAAAGTGATATAAAGATAATTACCTCTGATCCTCTTTTTATTCTGGCAAAGAGTGCCGCCGATCTTATTGATACACAGGTTAAGGATGAGCTCTCCCTAATGAATTCAGAGCTTGAGAAACTCAACAAAAAGTATATGGCTGGACTTATGGAGTATGATACAGCAAGGGTATTTTATCCGGATGCTAATTTCACCCTTCGCGTAACATATGGCCAGGTTATGGGATATGAGTCACGTGATGCTGTACGTTTTGAGGAGACAACCACTGTCAGAGGTATCATTGAGAAGGACAATCCTGCCATATATGATTATGACGTGCCTGACAGGCTTAAGGTGCTTTACCATAACAGTGATTATGGCCGCTATGGTGACAATGGGAAAATGAATGTCTGCTTTATTGCCAATAATCATACCACCGGAGGCAATTCAGGCAGCCCGGTGCTGAATGCAGAGGGACAACTCATTGGAATAAACTTCGATCGTGCCTGGGAGGGTGTGGCAAGTGATATTATGTATAACCCGGCCCAGAGCAGAAATATAAGCCTCGATATACGATATGCTCTCTTCCTTATAGATAAATATGCCGGAGCAGGCTATCTTATTGATGAGATGACTGTAATCAATTAAAAGAAAAACGCGCTCAGGGCGCGTTCCTCTTTTTATATGGATCATTATTTTAACCGAGAAATATCTTCATATCCTCGTCCGGTGTTGTGATACCGGCAATTCCAAAGTTATTTACAAGTACGTTTGCTAGGTTTAGAGATAGGAATCCCGGCAGGGTAGGACCCAGATGTATATTCTTTACTCCGAGATACAGCAGAGCCAGAAGCACAATCACGGCTTTCTGTTCATACCATGCAATGTTATAAGCTATCGGAAGATCATTTATGTCATTAAGCTTAAATACATCTTTAAGAGTAAGAGCTATTACTGCCAGTGAGTATGAGTCATTACACTGGCCGGCATCAAGAACACGTGGTATGCCATTGATATCGCCCAGTTCCAGCTTATTGTAACGGTACTTGGCGCATCCTGCTGTAAGGATTACTGTGTCTTTTGGCAGTTTCCGGGCAAACTCTGTATAATAGTCCCTGCTTTTCATTCGTCCGTCACAGCCGGCCATCACAAAGAATTTTCTTATGGCACCGCTCTTTACGGCATCCACAACCTTATCGGCCAGTTGCAGAACCTGGTTATGAGCAAAGCCGCCAGTAATTGTTCCTGTCTCTATCTCTGTTGGTGAAGCACATCGTCTGGCATGTTCAATGATCGGAGAAAAGTCTTTTTCTTTTCCTGCCTCTCTGTCGGCTATATGGGGGAAGCCTTCAAAACCGGCTGAACCTGTGGTATATACCCTGTCTTTATATGACTCTTTTGGTGGAACAATACAGTTGGTGGTGAACAGGACAGGCCCATTGAACGTCTCAAATTCAGAGGTCTGCTTCCACCATGAGTTCCCATAGTTACCAACAAAGTGGCTGTATTTCTTGAAAGCAGGGTAATAGTTAGCCGGAAGCATCTCGCTATGTGTATAAACATCAACACCTGTTCCCTCGGTCTGGCGAAGCAGCTCTTCCATGTCTTTCAGATCATGTCCGCTGATGAGTATTGCGGGGTTGTTTCTTACACCTATATTTACAGTTGTTATCTCGGGGTTACCGTATGTGGTTGTATTTGCTTTATCAAGGAGTGACATCACATCCACACCGTGTTTACCTGTCTCCATCACCAATCCTACAAGCTGTTCTACAGTCAGGGTATCGTCAGTTACAGAGGCAAGAGCTTTCTGCATAAAGCCACTGACGGCATCATTCTCATAACCCAGATTTGAAGCATGTTCTGCATATGCAGCGATTCCTTTGACACCATAGGTGACAAGTTCACGCAGCGAGCGTATATCTTCGTTTTCCGCTCCCAGTATTCCTACGAGCGAAGCCTTTTTTACCATATCATCCTCTGATGATGGTGTCCAGGTGGTACTGCTGTGAAGCTTTCCGGGTATGGGAATCCCTTTTGCTTTCATTTCTTTCTTTAGCATTTCTCGGATCTCAATACCTTCACTGACCTTGTTCATGATCTTTGATTTGTCAAAGTTGGCATTGGTAATGGTGGTGAAAAGGGCCTCCATTACGTAACGGTCTGTAACGCTACTGGAATAACCATTCTCCCTGGCAATGGTACCAAGGATAGATATTCCTTTAGTTACATAAACAAGAAGGTCCTGCATCTGTGCAACATCATCTGTCTTTCCGCATACACCACGAACTGTGCATCCTGTGCCTTTTGCTGTCTCCTGACATTGATAACAAAACATACTCATAGCTTTAGTTTTTATTAGTTGATATTATTGTTGAAAATCAGATCCACTCATCACGGAGTATCTTTCCCTCTATGCTTACAACTATCTGTTTGACCGGAACTTTCCTGGTGCTTTTCTGCAGTGCTGCCTTAACCAATTGAATAAGACCACCACAACAGGGTACTTCCATTATCATAACTGTTATTGTGTTTATCTTTGCATCATTGATGAGAGTTCCCAGTTTCTCTATATAAACTTCTGTTCCTGAATCAAGCTTGGGACATGCTATTGCCAGTGAATGTCCCTTTAGAAAGCTGTTGTGGAATGATCCCAGGGAGAACGCAACACAATCGGCAGCAAGAATAAGATCACTCTCCCTGTAAACAGGTGCATTGGGATTTATAAGATGCATTTGTACCGGCCAGTGTCTTAAAGCTGACGGTACATGATCGACAGAGGGTTTGATATCATCGTTTATTGAGAAGACTCTTTCCCTGCTACCCGGACATGAACCGCCATGAATGTGGTTATGCCCATTGTTGTTCTCTGTTATTGCTTCCACAACCTCTGTTATGTTTATATCATACTTGCTGCCATTGATCCTTAGCCAGGTAATCCCCTCCTTAAAGTATCCGTTCTCGCCATGTTCTTTCAGGTGTTTGAGGTGAGCAATTAGGGTATTTGCTCCTTTAGGTGCCATCTCTTTTATAACTGCTACCTCATTGTATGGTTCAGCCTCCCGTTTTTCAATGGTGATTGCTCCTTCCGGACAATGGCCTATACATGCTCCAAGTCCGTCACACATCAGCTCAGAGACAAGTCTTACTTTACCGTCAATCACCTGTAGTGCTCCCTCGTGACAGTTTGGTACGCAGACACCACATCCTGTGCATTTCTCCTCATCTATTTTTATAATATCCCTTGTCATAATGTTTCTTTTTATGCAACAAAGTTCTCCCATATTGTTTTAATAATTTGTATCATATGTTACAATAATGAAAAAAGCTAACTTTGAAAGAAAAAGCATGAAATATCCTGTGTTGAAAAATTCGCCTATTTTCAAAGGGGTAAGAGAAGATGAACTTGATGATCTGCTCCATCGTTCAAACTATAAGATCAGATCATATCATGAAGGAACGGTAGTGGCTCTTGCTGATGATGAGATTGCCTCTTTGATGATTGTTATATCAGGTGAGGTAAGGGGAGAGATGGTTGACATGACAGGCAAGAGGATAAAGATAGAGGACATACGGCCGCCAATGGCTCTTGCAGCTGCATTCATTTTTGGACCCGGAAGCCGGTATCCGGTCAATGTTGTTGCCAATGTGGATTCTGAGATGCTTGTAATTTCAAAAGGGGATTTTATGAGGCTGATGCAGTCAAATGCAACAGTTTTATCAAACTATCTGAGTGTTGTATGCAGTAAGGCTATGTTTCTTTCGGGCAGGTTAAGGTTTTTGTCATTCAGGACCATCAAAGGGAAACTGGCTCATTATATTCTGAACCTGCCATTAAAGGAAGAAAACAGAGTGACACTTGACAAGACGCAGGAGCAACTGGCTGATTATTTCGGAGTTACACGTCCGTCACTGGCCAGAGCGCTTGCGAGTCTTGAAGAAGCTGGTCTTATAAATGCAAAGAACAGGAATATAAAGATTATTGATTGGGAGGCGTTGATAAGGTTAACGCACGACTAGCTTCTCCTTTCTCTTTTCTTTTGCCTGTTCTGAGTTGTATTCCTTTACCTGAAAAACAAAAGCCTGAAGCCTTGTCTCAAGTGCTACGGTGTCTTGTCCGTCGTATGCTATATTTATGAACGGAAGATTATTGTGTTCTTTTCTGAATAGATCACTTACTGAAGCAATCAGTGTGCCCGGCATACATGTAAACGGCAGTATGGCAGCGATGCCTGATATGCCTCTGTCTGCAAGAGCCACTGAGGATCCTATAGCTATGGGAGGGTCACCGTCATAATCCCTGTTTATATATGAATCACACAGTGATAACATTTCATGAAGGGAGATATCTTTCTCAGTATCAGTGAGATTTTTTATCCCTTTAAGCAGAGAGTTGGCAAGATATTGCTGGCCGAGGTTCTGTATCCCGGCTTTGATTATCCCTTTTTTATCGTTTTTCCATCTGCTGTCACGCTTGAAACGATATGTTGAATATTCGAGCCATTCTGCAAAAGAGCCTATCATTACTTCAACCCCTAACTCCTCAAGTCTGTTTGCCATATTACCATTACATCCGGCGTTATCACGCATGAATATCTCACCAAGTATAGCTACAACGGGTTTTCTGACTGATTTGTCAACAGATATTCCGTTGAATTCGTGAGCTATACCTGTAAGTACCCTGTGCAGGTCAGAGGCTCCATTCTCAATGCTATATTCAAGTTTCTTAATGGCCTTTTTAAACATTATATCACAATCGCCCTTGTTTATCTCATATGGTCTTGTCTCACGGTAAAGTCTGTTAAGGAAGTCAGATGCCACGAAGCCTCTCCAGGCATTGATTCTGAATCTCTGTCCGTATTTGCCGGCAATATCCTGATATGAAGTGTCATTTGATGGCGTTATTAACTCTGCCTTTTCAAACCCTAGTCTGTCAAACAGTATTCTTTGAAACTGATTATATTGGCCGAACCTGCAGGGGCCGTTATGGTCAGGCATGAAGAAGGATATTTTAGAGGGGTCAGCACCGGGTTCCATCAGCTTCTTCAAAAAGCTTCCTGTAGTACATATCATTGGAAAGCACTCTTTTGATGAGGTGTATTTTCTTCCCAGTTCAATGTCAGTCGGGTCCTGCATTGGCAGCACCTCTGATCTGACACCCACACTACGGGCAGCAGCCGATATCAGGTAGGCAGTAGGGTTCATGTAGGGGAAATAGAGAACTCTTCCATCCTGAGGTGATGAAGGTGATGGTCTGGGTCTGAATATTCTGGCATTCTCCTTTTTGTTTACCACAGAACCTTTAAGGCTATCGAGGAATGCTTCAATACGTGTTACCATTCCAGCATCAGCCGAGTGTTCGTCTATCTCCAGATGGAGAAAAGGTTTGTTTTTAAGTTCCTCTGTTACATAATGCCATACAAAAGAGTCGGGGCCACATCTGAAATTGCTGATGTATACTGCATGGAAATTGTCATGTTCTGCCACAAACTGAGCTGCTGCAATGATCTTCTGACCATTGGGCCAGTACATATTCCTGTAGCTTGAAAAGATATTATAACCTGATAGGTCGAGCATGTCAACAGGTATTGGCATTACCCTGTGTGAAAGGAGTTTCTCGGTTAAATCGAGGTTTAGTTGCGGGTCAGAACTGTTATATGGGCGGCCAAGCACAACAACCGGGGTACAGTCTGGCGGAATATTGTCAATCACAGTTTTACCATAGTCTGTCAGGCTTTTCTCAAAAGCCTTCTGTGCATTATCAGCCCTGTAAATTGCTTTCCTTATCTCTCCTTTGCCCAAACCGAATCTCTCATTGAAGTATTCAGTCAGCTCTTTAACCATTGCTCTTTCAAAGAATCTGAAATGAATGGTAGGAGTGAGAAGCTTATTCTCATCTATGCGGCCTTTCAAGGCTGCCCTTATCATAAACGGATTTGACTGTATCCATGGGCAGTTACAGTTAAGTGTTTTATTACCCTCTGTTTTCTTACCATTAACAACGAAGGGCAGAAAGATGTAGTCAACATCTTTTCTGATAAGGTCAAGTACATGACCATGGATCAATTCAACAGGGAGACAATACTCAGCCGTGATAGACTCCACGGCTTGTGTGACCATCTGTTTGTCAGATTCTCTTGAAAGGATAATTTTGAATCCCAGATCTTCAAAGAAAGTCCTCCAGAATGGGAAGTTCTGATAAAATAGCATCAGGGCCCGTGGTATACCGATAGTTGGCTTGTCCTGGTCATTACTTTCACTGAAGCCCTGCATTAGCAATTCAGTTCTCTTTTTAAATAGATTCGGGATGTCAGATTTCACTTTACGGCGGTTATCTGTCTCATATTTCTCACACCGTCCGCCATAAAATAATGCCTTTGACTCGCCTTTTATCTTCACCTTTCTGATTTCGCACTGGTTTGTGCAACTCTTGCAGGTGAATCTCTCAATACCGTATTCAGCATTACGGATACCAAATCCTTTAAAGGATGTTTTTTCACCCGGTTGCATAGAGTTCTGAGCAAGTATGGCAGCGCCTATGGCACCGGTAACATCAAAGTGCGGTGGTATTATTATCTTTTTGCCAAGCACCTGCTCAAAAGCGGCAACAACAGCCCTGTTATTTGTTACTCCTCCCTGGAAAAATATTTTATTCCCTATTCTTCTTTCAGCAACAACTTTCTGCAGGTAGTTGTAAACGATAGAATATGCCAATCCCCCAACAAGGTTGTCATTTCTGGCACCTTTTTGCATAAATGAGTTAAGGTCAGATTCCATAAACACGGTGCACCTGTCACCCATTTTGACCGGAGAATCAGCCTTGAGTGCCATATTGCCGAATTCCTCAACGATGTTTATATTGAGTTTCTCAGCCTGTTCTTCGAGGAATGAGCCGGTGCCTGCTGCACAAACCTTATTCATCTCAAAATCAACGACAACGCCATTTTCTATGCTTATGTATTTTGAGTCCTGACCACCGATCTCGAAAATAGTATCAACAGTAGGGTCATAGTCAATAGCTGCTGTTGCCTGTGCTGTTATCTCATTCTGTATAGTATCAGCACCTATGAAGTCACCGGTTAGATAGCGCCCTGAGCCGGTGGTTCCAGCTCCTAATACAACTACCTCATTACCAACTTCATCATATATCTCTGTAAGTCCTCTTTGTATTGCTTCGAGTGGTTTACCGGCTGTAGGCAGGTATCTGCGGGCAATGACCCTGTGATTTTCATCAATGAGAACTACATTAGTACTGAGCGATCCTATATCAAGTCCAAGGAAAACAGGTATGCGTCCATTAGATCTGACAGGGGAAAAGAGCTCTTTCCTGTACAAGGAGCCAGTATCATGAAGTTGCGGGAGAGATATATAACTTCCAGCCTTGCTTTTAAGATAATCTTCAAGAATGGAAAGACCCTTGTAATTACTGATGAGTGAGTTATGGCTGTGAGAATGCATTACAGCGCCTATAGCTCCCATTGAGGCATGATATGGAGGTATTATCAGACAGCCATCTTCAAGCAGAAGTGTTTCGCGGAAAGCTCTGACCATCCCTGTGTTTGCGGCTACACCACCGGTAAACAGGACCGGGGTCAGAATCTCCTTTCTTCTTGCAACGTTACTTTTGAAGTTGCGGGCCAGAGCGAAACAGAGACCGGCAATAATATCATGGAGTGGAGTGGCTATCTGTTGGTGATGTATCATATCACT
>QKCK01000234.1 GCA_003245695.1 Bacteroidota bacterium
CATTTCAATGGGAATTCTAGAGGCTGTTGTTGCATATTATCTCAGACTCTTATATTTCCCTGAAGGCTTTGCCTTCCCGATGAAACAGATACCGCAGGGAGTTTTGTATGCAGAATGGGCCAGAGAAGCAGCAACGATAGTAATGCTTGCCGCAGTTGGTATTATTGCCGGAAGAAACAGAATAATGAGATTTGCATACTTCCTCCTGGTATTCGGGATATGGGATATTGTTTACTATGTTGGGCTAAAATTGCTTGTCAACTGGCCTGATTCACTTCTTACCTGGGATCTCCTTTTTCTGATACCAATACCCTGGATTTCGCCGGTTATTGCGCCTGTTATCTGCTCTGTGACAATGATAGTGCTGTTTATCATCTATAGAAAGGTCGGGTATAATACCTCTCCCCCATTATTAAAAAAAAGTGAGATAATCTTGCTTTTTGCCGGGGCATTTTTCATCCTGGCGTCCTTTCTGGAAGACTACACATTACTGCTGCTGAAGAATCCCATATCGCACAGCTATGATGGATACCAGCTACCGGAAGAATTGCTGAACTTCATTCCCGGAAAGTTCAACTGGCTGTTGTTCATTGCGGGTGAAACAATGATAATCATTTCGATGACAGTCACTGTTATGGGTTATCGGAGAAAAATAAAAGGAGAACAATCTGTTTCATCATAATACTTTAACATTGGTATTAACTTCAGACATATGTTTTAAATAATGAAGGTTGAAACTGATCATACATCTTTCCACAAATCATTGATGTCGATCTGTTTTTCATCACTATTCATCTGAAAACTCTTTACCATGCAGACCAATATAAAGATATCTAAATGGTTGAAATCCAATAAAATGGGGCGCACATTAAAAAAAGTATGATGGGTTTATAAAACCCATCATACCAGTGTAACCCTAAAACTAATAAATGTGTATACCTGAAAAATCAGGATTTTATAAACCGGATACACCTCCGGGCAGTCCTTGTTCTTATCTCAATAATATAAACACCTGATTTATATCTTTCTCCAAATGGATAGCAGTACTCTCCTACCGGAAGATCCTCACTCAAAAGCACATCAATAAGTTGTCCTCCAAGATTATATACATTAACAGTATATTTATCATCCTCTGTAATTTTCAGGACAAGGTTAGACTGTCCGGATGACGGGTTTGGTCTGCAGCTTATTATATCATCATCAAAAGTGACATTTTCAATCCCTGTAGAATGATTTGTTTTTTTAACGGCCCGGTAGCGGTCAAAATAGAGTATGCCGGAAACATCGGACTGGCTGTCCATTGAGAGCTGATAACTGTCGGTGCGGTAATATGGGCCGGCAAGGGTGTTATTAGCGCTTATCCATGATCCAATTGAGGAGGCATCGCTCATTTTCCACTCAACGAGTTTCCATCCATACCAGTTAATTGTATACCAGGTTGACACCTCATGATCAGTATAAGCAGCTCCGTCATTTTCATCAATGCAGAACCTGAATTTGGTATTGGAGCTGTCACCATAGATATACACCTGAAGAACGTAAGTAGTATCAAAAGTCACCAGACCCGGGGTAGAAGCTGGGTCGAGGTATTCTCTGATAAGATGGGATGTAACATCAGGGTTCCATTCAAAGGCGAGGGCCGATGAATTTTTCGCTGCCGCTGCCGGTAAAGCATAATCAGTATTCAACGAAAATGTGCACGATGCAGATATCACGCCCACTGTTGAACCGCTATAGGTAGGTGCTTTCCACGATGTCACAGCTGAAAACTCATCTATGATTTTTTCTGATGAATAACCCCATGTTGATGTTCTGAAGTGCCAGACAATGTCACTGCCTATTGTATTACCAAGTATATCACTGATTGATCCGTCAAAAGTTAGAAGATAGTCTTTTGAGTAATCAAGAACGTCATCTGGCTGAACAGAGACAACAGTCCGGGTTCCGTCGATCTGATAAACAGAGTATTTAAATGATACGCTCTGCCCGGTGCTGGTTTCAAAGGAGATAGAAGAAGCTGTTAAGCTGCTTCCCAATATCAACTCATCAAAGGCGAAGCTGAAAACCGATCCGATATCAACACCGGTAGCCATGTCTGCAACAGTACTGCTTTTAATTTCAGGACCCCTACTATCCTGTGGAGAGGTCATGAAATTAAGGACAAAATCTTCTCCTGGCACTCCATCACCATCACCATCAAGAGCCTTTCCGTTTACATCGGTGAGATTACTACCGAGAGTAACAGTATAGTCTGTGTCATAACTAAGATTGCCAGGGAAAGAGACAGTTAAGATTTTGCCCTCGGCTGACCAGATAAAAGATGTGGCAGCTGATGGAGATATCTGAAACGCGCCTGCAAGTGAAGATTCATCCATCGTCTTACTGAAAGTAAAAGCAATAGCATCGGAAACAGCTATTGAACCATTTTCATCAGGAGTGGTTGCAGTCACAACAGGTGCCAGGGAAGGAATATCATCAGTTATAACAGAGGCAGATGGCTGTGATCCATTCCAATAACGGTTATATGCAAGTGCAAAATAATAGTATTTGCCATTATAATTCTGTAGACCTGAGAACTGATCATCTGTTGTAAACTCACTATTACCGAATGTAGTGAATATGATATCATCATTTTCGGAGTCAAAGGTGGCATCAGCTGAACGGTAGATCACATACCAGCGGTTTCCTAAATCGCCTGGTGTAACAGTAAGAGAATAGTGCAGTGAATCAATCTTTGCGATAGAGAGAGAAGGCTCAGCAGGAGCTGTCATCATCTGAATCTCCCTGATGCGTGTTTTTCTGCTGAAGAATGACTCTGCAGCAGTGGAAAAGTAGTTATTATCGCGCCATGTGCCATAACTGAAGAACTGGAACCCGTCAACCCAATCCTTTGTTCGGCAACTGGTGACGATCTGTTCATGATTCTCCAGGACATCATTGTTAACCAGGATATAAGATCCCGGTCCCACAGTATACATTCTTCCAGCAGATATTCCTGTTCCGATGTAAGGCTCCCAGTCGCTTTCAAGTTCACTAAGAAAAGCACTGCCTGTCAGCCAGTGATAGTGCATTGGAGTTAACTGGTCAACATACCCCTGATTGAACCACAAGGCAGCATCCTGAAAAACAACATAATATCCGTTCCAACCTGTTTCACCGCCCAGCATATATTTTCCCAGTGCAGCCGCTGATAGCCTGACATATGGCTTCACCTGCTGGATCGAATCGTGAAGCATCTCAACAAATTCAGTCACGCTCGCTCTTCTCCAGTCAGCCCATGATGAATAACCTGAGGGGACACCGCCACTATAAGGATGATACTGATCAAAGATGAACCTTGTCGTTTCCGATTTCAGCGATTTAAGTCGCGTCAGCTTCTCCTCACTTATCATTCCATCAAGAGGAAACTCTTCGCTCTTTTTGGTTGTGGTCATGTCAGCATTGTCATACTCATTCCAGCGGATATAATCAAGGTGTAAACCATCAATGTCATAATTGTTTACTATCTCCATTGCAACATCACGGGTATACTCACGTACAGCTTCAATACCCGGTGACAAGGCATAATATTTTGTCATTGCCGTCCCATCACCATTTGTGCATATCCAATCGGGATGCTGGGCCGTGACACGATCTGCAGCCATGGATGAAATCATGAAGGTATTGAACCATGCATGAACCTCCATACCACGTTTATGAGCCTCTTCGATAACAAAAGCAAGGGGGTCAAAACCAGGATCAACACCACCGGCATAAGAACCCCATGGCTCATACGACGATTGATAATATACCGAACCTGATTGTCTGACCTGCCATAACACTGCATTCATGTTGGCTTTCTTGTGATTCTCAAGTATCTGAATAATCCGGGCCTTATTCTCCTCCACAGTACTGGAGGCACTGATATAATCCCAGGTAATTACCCATGATGCCCTGAACTCACTGTTCTGAGCAGAGATGGCAATGCTGTAAAGCATTAGAAATAAAAACAGTAGTCTCTTCATAGAAAGGTTGTTGGTTATCCAAAATTTAGCAGTTATCTTTTCACCAAATAAAGATATAGAAATTTGTTACACATATTAGATCATACGTATTACAAATTTTCAACAATAATTATTAACAAATTGCTATTGATATTATAAAAGAATACTTTTATCACATTCTCTACCTATTTTTGCAGGGAGGAAGAGATTAATCAATATCTCATAAAGAGTTATGAAAACATTAAGGATTTTAGTTTTAGTAATTGTTGTCATGTCATCAGGTAGAATAGCAGAGGCACAGGATTGGGCAAATCTGGGTCGTTTCTGCAATGAAAACAAAGAAATGCCGGCACCTTTACCCGGGGAACTACGTATTGTATTCATGGGTAACTCAATAACTGAAGGATGGAGGAATCTATATCCTGAGTTCTTTGAAGGGCGATCATATATAAACAGAGGTATAAGTGGCCAGACAACGCCACAGATGTTGTTACGTTTCAGATCTGATGTAATTAATCTGCATCCCCAGGCAGTGATAATACTTGCCGGCACAAATGACATAGCAGGAAACACCGGGCCTTCAACACCTGAAATGATAATGGATAACATAATTTCAATGTCAGAACTTGCAAAAGCCAACGGAATAAAAGTAATATTATGTTCTGTCCTTCCTGCATATGATTATCCATGGAGACCCGGGCTTGAACCTGCAGAAAAAATCGTCTCCCTGAACAAAATGATAAAAGAGTTTGCCGTAATAAATGGCTTTTACTACCTCGATTATTACTCAGCGATGGTTGATGAGAGAAAGGGCCTGAGATCTGAACTTACTTATGACGGAGTACATCCCAATAAAGCGGGTTATGAGGTAATGGCTCCGATGGCAGAAAAAGCAATAAATGAGTTACTAAAAGACAATCAGAGATGAAAAAAATTGTATTATCCGGCATCCTTTGCTTTTTGTTATATCCACTACTCTTTTCGCAGAAGAATGTAACACTGAAAACAGCATATCTGCCTGAGAAAAGGTATGACATAATTACTAAATCATCAATCAGAGGAGAGATCAGGTTTGATGTTGACAAGGAAACAAGAGAGTTGTTAAAGGAGTCTGGTGTAACTACACCTATGAAGGTTCAGAATACAACAGCAAAGGAAGCTGTCATCACTACCGGAAGCAGAAAAGAGAATGGCTTTCCTTTTCAGTATCGTTTAACAGGTAATAATTCTGAAACGACAATTGCAGGAGAGACTGAGAAAGAGGATTCTCTTCTTGACAACCTTGTTCTTTCAGGATACGTTGATAACGAGAATCATCTGGAGATAAGATCCATTAAAGGGATCTCTGTGAGTGAAAGCATGAAACAGATGATTGCGCACGCAGTTGAATTGATTCAGGAAAAAATCAAATTCCCTGACCACCCTCTTTCGGCAGGTGACAGGTTTACTCAGAGAATCCCTTTCAGCCTCCCTCTCCAGGGCATAAATGATGCTGAAATGAGTATAACCTGCAATTTCAAGGTTACTAAAATCACTAATGGTTTTGTCTATATGGATGTGAAAGAAGAGCTGACTCTAAACTTTAATGAAGGAGATAACACTGCGACACTTTACGGGAAAGGAAAAGGGAAAGTCAGATTCGACATAGCCAATAGTATCTATTGCTCATACTATGACCGGATCAAAATAAAAATAAACATTGAGGCGGAAGGGATAAAAGCAAAAGGGGTAATGACTGCTGTTACCGGTGAAGAGATAACAATAAACCCATTTTTAGATTTTATTGAAGAGGCAGAAGAACAATATGATTTTGCTGATGAGGACCTCTTTGGAGAGTCAGTGGTTGAAATTGTAACAGAGGACCCGGATAATAATGAAGTAGTAGTTTTTGAGGTTGCTGATGAAGAGGATGAAAATGAGTTCGCGGTAATGGATGACTCATCAACAGAGAAAATTGAAATCATTATAAATAACTCCGGACTGAGCGGTGTAAAATGGAAACTCACTGAAATAAACGGCATCAGAATTACAGAGAGTAATCCAGGCTATCCTGAAGTATTCATCATCTTCTCTGATGAGAACAACAGCTTCTCAGGAAACTCCGGATGTAACAGTTTCTTTGGCAAATTTGGCATAACAAACGATGATTGGATAACTCTTTCCGGTATTGGTGCCACAAAAAAAGCCTGTCCTGATATGAGTGTTGAAGATGTGTTTCTGAAAACTCTCAGCAGTGTAAACAGGTTTTCATTAGAGGGAGAGAAGCTGACACTAATGAAGAACGGCAAATATCCTGTTGCTGTTTTCGTCAAAGAAGAGTAAGAGAAACCCGTAGTTGATATAGCTGCCGGGGAAGGAGTAATAAAATCAGCCTCCACCGCACAATCAGGTCACACAGTCAGAAAGCGCAATCTCATGGTTGCCGCAACGATAAAAAGTGACGCTGTCCTTATTCAGGACAGCGTCATTTTTTTGAACACGCCATTTTGATCATGTTGTCATAATTCAGGACACTCACTTAAAAACACCCAAAGAACAAAAAGTCTTATTCCACTGTAATACTGTCGCTTAATTGATTTGGCACATCCATTGCCTTACTGTTAGTCAAATAACAGTAGCATTATTGCCACCGAAGAATCACAGATAATGAAATTTCAGAAAGAGACAAGCAGGGGTTCGCAGTTGAGATCAATTAAAATTGAGGGAAGGCATAAGGAGGAGATTAATCCTATATATACTGAGAACAATAACTGTCAGGACTGCTATAAGTGTCTCAGACAATGTCCGGTGAAGGCTATTAAAATTGAGGGAGGAAGTGCATCTGTTATTCCTGCAGAGTGTATCTATTGTGGACATTGTGTTCAGGTATGCCCCGCCGGAGCAAAGAAAGTGAGAAATGATATTCAGCTTCTTACAGATGCCCTTGATAAGGGAGAAAAGGTAATAGCATCGCTTGCACCTTCATATATAAGTGAATTCCCCGGAATAAAGGAAGAGGTAATTACCGGAGCATTAAAGAAGATCGGATTCATGGGAGTATCAGAGACAGCCCTGGGAGCCGAAATAGTTTCAAGAGAAACCTTAAAGATAGTTCAGAAGAGACACGGAGAGGTAGTAATATCTTCATGCTGCCCTTCTGTGGTACTAATGATAAACAGGTTTTATCCACAACTGACTGACAAGATTGCCCCTGTTCTTTCACCGATGCAGGCACATGCAAAGATGTTAAAAGAGGTATATGGAGCGGAGATCAGGAGTGTATTCTTTGGACCTTGTATAGCCAAGAAGTGCGAGTCAGACAACGATCCGGAGCTTACAGACCTGGCTCTTACATTCAGTGACCTGCGGAATCTTCTTGATCTGTATTATCCTGACTGGGAACTGCATAAGACTGAAACTGATGACACCTTCATCCCGTCAGGATCAGGGAAAGGAAGCTATTTCCCTGTTGATGGCGGGATGATTGCAGCAATGAGAGAGCAAACCACCCTGACTGATGGTTCCTTTATGTCATTTTCTGGAGTAAAGAGAGTAAAAGAAGTACTGAATGATCTAAGTGAAGGCAGGCTAAAGGGCTCACTGTTTCTTGAGTTGATGATATGCGAGGGCGGATGTGTTAAAGGTCCGTGCATTATAGACAGCTCTTCAGAAGCAAACAAAAGGCAAAAGATAATAAATGAAGCCGGCAAAAGAGTTGTATCAGAGTACTTCAAAGGATATGACACAGAGATAGCCGTTGATCATAATCAGAATAACCCTCTGGAGATAACCAGGGCTTCTGAAACAGAGATCACAAACGCGCTGAGGGCAAGCGGCAAATTCTCTGACAGTGATGAACTCAATTGTGGCGGATGCGGTTACGACAGCTGCCGCGATTTTGCTGTCGCAATGTTAAGAGGAAAGGCAGAGCGCATAATGTGTGTCTCATACACCAGGCGAGTGGCACAGGACAAGGCATCAGTGCTTCTAAAGAAAATACCATATGGTGTTGTAGTGGTTGATGACACACTAAGGATAATAGATGCAAACAACATCTTCACAGAGATAATCGGAAAAGGGTTTCCGGAAATACTAACATCTGTAGGAAGTATCGAAGGAAGTGACCTGAAAAAAGCAGTCTCATTTCATCGCCTTTTCAACTCAGTACTTCATTCAGGAGAAGAGATGGTGGAGAGAAGAATAAAGGAAAACGGGCTCCTGCTTAATGTCTCTGTGATAACCATCCAGCCACACAAGATTGTCTGTGGGATAATACGTGATCTACAGGACCCTGAGGTACAGAAAGAACATATACTTAAGACAAGTCGACAGGTAATTCATCAGAACATGGAGGTAGTGCAGAAGATTGCGTTTCTCCTTGGAGAGAATGCAGCCTATACTGAATCAATGCTCAACTCCATTGTTGAGTCAGTGGATAACGAGAATGAGACTGAGGAGAAATGAGTGCAAGGGATTACATCATAGAGATTGGCTCATATCGTAAAGAGAAACATGGCAGATGCATATGTGGCGATACCGTATTATCACGAAAGATGTCAGGAGAAGAGCGTTATATAGCAGTACTCTCTGATGGTCTTGGAAGCGGGATAAAAGCAAGTGTTCTTTCCACTCTTACCGCTGCCATGAACCTGAACTTCAGGTTAATGCATGAGCCCATAATCAATTCAGTAAAGTGGATCATGGATACCCTGCCCATTGACTCTGAAAGAGATATAAGTTACAGCACATTCACACTCGTTGATATTGACTTTGACGGAGTAACTACTGTAATAGAATACGGCAATCCACCATTTTTCATTGAGAGAGAAGGAGAGATAATAGACCCTGAGAGAAGGGTTATTGAGGTAAACCAGCAGAACAGCAAAAAGCACATTGATGTCTCATCATTTTCACTTCTTGAGAATGACCGTCTGATTATAGTTTCTGATGGTATTACCCAATCTGGAATAGGGAACAGCACCATGCCGTTTGGATGGGGCATAGAAAATCTGATTGGCTTTGTAAAGGGAAAAAGCATGATGAGCAAACATATCTCTGCCATGGATATGGCAAAAGGAATTGTCCGTAAAGCATTAGCAAATGATTCTTTCATGCTAAAGGATGACGCCAGTTGTGCAGTGATATACCGTCGCAAACCACGAAAGCTTATTCTATGCTCGGGACCTCCATTCAATGAAAGCAAAGACTCACTGATGGCAGAACTGGTTTCAGGCTTTAATGGCAAAAAGATCGTTTGCGGAGGTACAACAGCAAAGATAATCGCCAGGGAACTTAACCGTGAGATAACCTCAGCCCCACTGGAGTCATTCAGATCAGACCTCCCTCCTGCTGCTTTCATCAAAGAGATAGATATGGTAACGGAAGGAATACTGACACTAAGTAAAGTGAGTGAGATCCTTGAGAATCTTAAAGAGGGGGAGGTAATCATGACGGGAACAGCCAATGAGGTCGTTAAAATGTTTCTGGATGCAGATGTCATCGATTTTATTGTCGGCACATGTATTAATACTGCCCACCAGGATCCGACACTGCCCGTTGAACTGGATATAAGGAGAAATATCATAAAAAAAATTGCCAGAATACTTGAGGACAAGTATTTAAAACAAACAAGCATCAGATACTTATAATTAACAAAATGGACAAAAAGATTAAAATCAGGGTTTGCGTAGGAACGCATTGCTATGTAATGGGAAATCAGAATCTGAAAGACATTAAAGATCAGCTTCCGGGAGACCTGAGAGAGAAGGTTCAGGTAGAAGGAGCTGTCTGTCTTGGGTGTGAAAAACTCACAACGAAACCAAAGCATCCTTACATAGAGGTTGATGGCACATTGATTGAAAATGCCTCCCTGTCATCAGTAACAGAATACCTCAGAAAGCTGGAAAATAAAGCCTGAGAGAAAACCCGGAGAATAAAAATTTAAAAAAAAAGCGATCATGAAAGAAGAGACAAAAAACAGGAATAGCAGTAATGGGGTGAGAGAAGAGGCGGCAGTAGCACCAGAGGCATCAAATGAATTCGAGGTAATAGAGGCT
>QKCK01000252.1 GCA_003245695.1 Bacteroidota bacterium
ATGCGTCAACAAGCCTGAACCAGACAATATATAATCTGAGTAATGTGCCCGTTGAAGATCCGGGCCTTATTGATACATGCCTTACTATACTATCTGACTGGTCACATTATATCACTCTCAGTGATGAGGAGATAGATAAGGAACGCGGTGTTATTGTCGAGGAATGGAGGACAGGGATGAGTGCAGGCAGAAGGATGATGGAAAAAAGAATGAGATTTAAATATAAGGGTTCGAAATATGCTGAGAGAAATGTCATAGGTGACACAATTGTATTGAAAACGTTCCCGTATGATGCATTAAGAGACTTTTATAACACATGGTACAGGCCTGACCTGCAAGCCATAGCAATAGTCGGAGACATCGACGTTGATGCAGTTGAAGAAAAGATCAAGTCAATATTTTCAACCATTCCTGCAGGAGTGAATCCCGCACCGCGACCAAGAATTTTAGTGCCGCCTCATAAGGGTACCAGATTTATGGTTATAACTGATCCTGAGGCCTCAGGCACTTCAATATCATTTTCTATCCTCGACACAGAGATAGATACTCTCTTTGAAGATAAGGAATATGCCAGGCGCATACTCACACTCAGTATTATGAACGCTATGCTGAATAACCGTATAAATGAGCTGCTCCAGAAAGGAAATCCTCCTTTTATACGCGGAAACCTTACCTACAGCATGGATATGGCCAGGGATTACCGGGGGATATCAGCATATGCACTTGTTCAGAAAAATCAGGAAACAACAGCCTTTGAAGCACTTATGACTGAGATGGAGAGAGCCCGCCGATATGGCTTTACACAGGGAGAACTTGACAGAGCACGGGCAGTTGCACTCTCCAATTATGAAAGCTACTTTAAACAACAGGACAAAATAAGCAATGACGATTATATAAACAATGTGATAAATGCTTATCTGCTTGATACACACCTTGCCTCAGTGGAGTATAATTATGAGCTGAGAAAAGAGATCTTTGCCGGAATTAAACTGGAGGAGGTTTCTCAGATGTTCAAAGACCTTATAAAAGAAGATAACAGGGTAATAACTGTAGAAGGCCTTGAAGGGGATGGAGTCATTCATTTATCAGAATCAGAAGCTCTTGGCATCATTGAGAAGATTAAGAACGCAGATATCAGTCCCTATGAAGATCTCTCAGGAGTAACGTCGCTTGTAACAGATAAACTTGCAGGCAGTAAAGTTGTGAAGACCAAATTGCTTCCCCAGTTTTCGGCTACTGAATGGGTGCTGTCAAACGGGGCAAGAGTTGTATATCGAAAAGCTGACTATGAAAAAGACAATGTTGAGTTGTATGGCTATACATGGGGAGGCACATCACTGTATGCCGATTCACTAATGCCGTCAGCAGCACTATTCTCATCGGTTGTAGCAACGTATGGTGCCGGTGACTTTGATAACATAGCACTCCAGAAGTTACTCGCAGGTAAAAGAGCAGCAGTTTCACTTGGCTTGTCAGAAACAATGCAGGTAATAAACGGCAAGTGCTCTCCCAAAGATTTTGAGACAATGATGCAACTCCTCTACCTGCGTTTTGCAAAACCAAATTTCAATGAGGATGCTTATACTGCAATTATGTCAAGATATAACTCAATGGTCATAAACTCACTGACATCTCCCTCACGTATAATGTCAGATAGTATTTCTCTGAATCTTACCGGATATAACCCGCGAACATTTATTATGAACCCGGAGTCAATGCAGAAGATCAGCTTTCAGAATGTAAACTATTTATATTCCACCGCTTTTAATAATGCTTCAGGATTTACATTCTTTATTGTCGGAAATATTGAGGAAGACCAGGCAAAAGAAATGGCAGAAAAATACATAGGCTCTCTTCCAACAATAAAAGCAAAGGGAAACTGGATCGATCGCGGAGTAAGACAGCCAAAAGGACAGATATCAAAGGAAATCAGACTTCCACTAGAGGTTCCCAAAGGCACTGTCTTCATAAACTATACAGGAGAAGTAAAGTATTTACCTGAAAACTATATTACTTTCAGCGTATTGAAAGGTATTCTGAGTATTATTTATACTGACAAGGTACGTGAGGAAAAGAGCGGCACATACGGAGTCAGGGTCGGGTCATATTCTCAGAACATCCCGGATGAAAAAACAGTTATGCAAATAAGCTTTGACTGCGAACCGTCGAGAGCCACTGAGCTTAAAGAGGTTATTTACAATGAACTGCAAAAGATAGCTACCGAAGGGCCAACACAGGTTGATCTTGACAAAACCGTGAGTAACCTGATCAAACAACGGGAAGAAAGCTTACAACACAATAATTACTGGACCTCAACACTTGTAACATATTATACCAAAGGGATAGATAATAATGATAAAAAGAATTATGAAGATATCCTCAAAAACCTTACAACAGAAGATATAAAGAAGGCATTAGCAGCATACCTGTCGGCCTCTGACAAACTTGAGATTGTATTCGTCCCTGATAAGAAATAATTTCATTAATCCGGTCACATATTTCAGAATAAAGAAAGACCGCAAGATGGCGGTCTTTCTTTATATGTTTCTATCAGATTCATTTTCTTAAACAACTGGTAACCTCTATAACATTAATTAAATTTGAGAGGAGAATTCTGAAAC
>QKCK01000330.1 GCA_003245695.1 Bacteroidota bacterium
GCTTCTGTTACCCTCATTCGATGCTCTTGCCCAGAACAACGAAATGAAACTCGATGAGGCCTTAAATATAGCATTACAGAATAATAAAGAGATAAGAGCATATTCACTGAAAGCTGACGAACAGAAAACCTTGATATCGTCAGCTGTCGCTCTTGACAAAACGAATATCACTTACGGTACCGACCAGAATAACATTGCTGAAAACAACCATCCTCTGCATGTGTGGGGCGTCTCACAGAGTTTTAGCTTCCCAACATTGTACAGCGCCGAACTGAAAGCCAGAAAGGCTGAATTCAACAGGGCAGAGACAGAACTGAAAATCCGTACTGACGAACTGATAAAACAGGTTACCCTGACATATGTTGAGCTTCAGGTTATGAGTGAGAAACTGAGTATCTGCCAGAGAATCGACAGCCTGTACCTCATTATTCTTAAAAGCGCAACACTGCGAAACAGCAATGGTGATATCAGCAACCTGGAATTACTTACTATTGAGGCCAGACAGCAGCAAATAAAACAGCAGCTTAACCATATTAAATACAGCCGTGAGAACTCACTGAACAGGCTCAAGACCCTGATGTGCTACGATTCTGCTTTCACCATCTCACGCGATATTCTTATTCTCGATCTTACTGATAATGATATCGAGTCTACACCATATTATATGTATTTAAGAAACCAGGAAGCACTCAGCATAGCTAACATTGCTGTTGAGAAAAACAAGCTTCTGCCCGACCTTTCCGTTAATTACTTTCTTGGAACAAACTTCTTCAGTGACGCCCGATACTACCAGGGTTTTGAGGTTGGCATCTCCGTACCTCTTTTCTTCAATGCCCAGAAGTCAAGAATAAAAGCATCGAAGATAGCAATGGAGGCAACCAGTAACTTCACAGAATACGAAACCGAACTCATGCGTCTGAGGCAGAAAGAGCTGCTGAATATGCATCTTAAGCTGAAAGAGCTCATAGTATACTATCATGAACATGGCAATACTCTTTCTGATGAAGTTATCAGGGCGGCGAGACTTGGTTTTGAAAATGGAGAGATTGACTTCCAGAAATTTGCCAACAGCACGGAAACAGCTCTCAGGATGAAATCAGATTATCTTGACAACCTGATAGAATATACTAAAGTAACACTTGAGATAAATTACCTTTCAAAATAAAAAGTATGAATAACATAAAGCTGCTTTTATTTTATGCTACAGCAACATTTGCCTTGCTTGCCTGTGGCAACAGACATGAGACATCTGAACCGGAAGCTGGTTTTATAGAAATAACCCGACAGCAGTTTATAACAGATTCAATGCAACTGGGCGAAATTGAGACACGTATATTTGAAAACGTTGTGAAGTGCAGTGGCTATATCATCCCGCTTCCCAACGGGGCTGCAATGGTAAATGCACCAATAGGCGGATTAGTAAAAAATGTCAGGTGCAGTAACGGCCAGTTTGTAGATAAAAACCAGGTCATACTCGAGATAGGTGGAATGGAAATAATTGACCTCCAGAGAGAATTCGCAGAGGTAGCAGGTGTTTTACCAAGACTGAAGAGTGAGTATAAACGTGTTAAGACTCTCTATGATGAAAAAGTGTCGTCAGAAAAAGACTTTATACTTGCTGAATCTGAGTACAAGGTAGCACTGGCTAAATACAACGGGTTAAAGCTGAAAATAGAGGCAACAGGTCTGTCTGCTGCCAAAATTGAGAACGGGGATTTTTATACCTCATATTTTCTGACGTCACCCGTCGACGGATACATTTCTGATCTCCAGGCAAATATCGGGGCTACTGTTGATACAAAAAATGAGCTTATCAGGATTGTGAATCCTTATATGCTTCAGGTGAAGCTATCCGTTTTTCCTAACGACATCGCAGGTATTAAAAAAGGGCAGTCAGTACGGATTAAAACCGGAGGATCAGACAACACGCTTTCAGCAAGGTTAAACTCTGTTGGCGCGGTCATTGACGAGGAAACAAAATCATTATATTGCTATGCATCCATCATTAATAATGAAGACGGTAACATGGTAGCCAATGAGTTTGTTGAGTCTGAAATAATTACCAGCGCAGATAGCGTTAATGCGCTACCTGAAGAGGCAATAATAAAAACTGAGAGCGGAAATTTCATATTAATCCTTAGTAAACAGGATGGCGACAGGTATTATTTCACCAGCAGGAAGGTAAACACAGGGAGAGAGAGAAAGGGTTTTTATGAAATAACTGATAACAAAACTGACGGCCTCATTTTAACAAGGGGTAGTTATAATATCAGCATCGCAGAGTAATAATCATTATTTATTTTCATCATTATGTCGGGATCAGGAGAGTAATGCGGACTGCGGATGAAAATCCCATCTCCAGTCTTGTATGGTTGAGTCTTTAACCCTCCCTCTCTCTTCATAACAAAAATGAGCCATGGCTGACATAAAACCGTAGTCAGGAAAAAAGAATCTTAATTCCATATTTTCTGTAATTTTGATGCTTTATTGAGTATTTAATTATTGAGGGTGAAATAATGGTTCGACTGCCGGTTTTATACGATAGGGAAAACAAGTGTACAGTACATGAAAACACTTATAAGGTTGATGGGTTGGCATTTCTGTATGGC
>QKCK01000191.1 GCA_003245695.1 Bacteroidota bacterium
TTTCTCTCAATAATCATCCATCCTGCTTTAAAAAACCAACTTTAAAAAGGCCCGATATGAGATCAATACGTAAATTCTCTTTATTTTTCTTCAGCTTTTTGTTTCTGGTGTCGCAGGTCAGCTTTTCACAGCGACAGACAAGATATAATCCATATGGTAATAACTCCATATACAAAGATGGATGGATTGACCACAACAAAAATGGCATAATGGACGATTATGAAAATCCATCATTAGATATTGAGGCCAGGGTAAATGATCTTTTGAGACAGATGACTGTAGAAGAAAAGACATGTCAGCTTGCCACTCTTTATGGGTATAAAAAAGTGCTTGCTGATTCACTGCCTACCAAAGAATGGAAAAACAGGATATGGAAAGACGGAATCGCAAATATTGATGAGCAGCTTAACGGATTCAGGTCAGATCTGCTCTCGTGGCCACCATCATCACATGTAATGGCTATGAATGATATACAGAAGTGGTTTATTGAGGAGACCCGTTTGGGAATACCTGTTGACTTCACCAATGAAGGAATTTATGGAGCCTGCATCACCGGAGCCACACTCTTTCCTGCACAGGTGGGAATAGGATCGACATGGGACAAGGAGCTTGTGGCACAGGTAGGAGAGATAACATCAAGGCAGAGCAAAGCCGCCGGGTACACAAATGTGTATTCTCCTATTCTTGATGTCTCACGTGATCCCCGGTGGGGCCGTGCTGTCGAATGCTACGGGGAAGACCCTTATCTGGTTTCCCAGTTAGGCCTGCAACAGATAAAAGCCATTCAGAAAGAGCATAATGTCATATCAACACCCAAACACTTCGCAGCATACAGTATTCCTATTGGTGGCAGAGATCATGCAACCAGAACAGATCCTCAGATTGCCCCACATGAGATGATGACGTTGCTGCTTGAGCCCTTCAGAGTAGCCTTCACAAAAGGTGAAGCCCATGGTACTATGAGTTCATATAATGATTATGACGGTATCCCTGTAACCGGGTCTTACTGGTTCCTTACTACACTTCTAAGGCAACAGTATGGATTTAAAGGATACGTTGTGTCTGACAGTGAAGCCCTTGAATACATATGGTCAAAGCATCGTGTCGCCCCCGATTACAAAGATGCGGTAAGACAAGCTCTTGAAGCAGGGCTGAACGTAAGAACAACATTCAGGACACCCGAATCATATCTTCTACCGTTGAGGGAACTGATTGCAGAAGGGTCACTATCAATGGAGCTAATAGACAGCAGAGTCAGGGATGTTTTATGGGTAAAATTCTGGTTGGGTCTGTTTGACAAACCATATAATACCGATCCTGCCGGATCAGACAGAATCTTTGCCGATCCGGAAAATGATAAGATATCAATGAAAGCATCATATGAGTCTATCATTCTTCTTAAAAACCAGGATCATTTTCTGCCTTTGAAAAAAGATGCAATCAGAAGTATCCTGATAGCTGGCCCCAACGCTGACAATAAGGAATTATCACTCTCCAGGTATGGACCTAAGAATATAAGTTACAACTCTGTCCTTGATGCTTTCAGGTTAAAGGTTGGCCCTGAAGTTGAAATTATGTATTCCAAAGGGTGTAATATTACTGATAACAACTGGCCTGAGAGTGAAATAATGCCAGGTACACCATCTGAAGAAGAAACAGCAGCAATCAACGATGCTGTTGATAAAGCACGTAGAGCTGATATCGCCATTCTGGTACTGGGTGAAGACAATAATATAGTTGGAGAATCACACTCCCGCACAGACCTGAACCTGGCCGGTTATCAACAACTCCTGCTTGAGAAAGTTACAGAGACCGGAACTCCGGTAGTTCTTGTGCTTATGAATGGACGGGCTATCACCATTAACTGGGCAGACAGACATTGCAAATCAATCATTGAAGCATGGTTCCCCGGCAAATATGGCAGTGAAGCTATTGCCGATGTTATTTTTGGTGAGTATAATCCCGGAGGGAAGCTCCCGGTAACATTCCCAAAATCAGTTGGCCAGATACCAATGTGCTTCCCACATAAACCCAGCGCCCATGCAGACTCAGAGACTACCGTTAACGGTGTGTTATATCCATTCGGATACGGTCTCAGTTATACCACTTTTGAATACTCTGACCTTCGTATTATGCCTGAAAAACAGGTCACAGAAGGAACCATCAGTGTTTCTGTTGACATAACAAATACCGGTAAAATGACAGGAGATGAAGTTATCCAACTTTATATCAGGGATGAGGTCAGCTCAGTTATAAGGTATGAAAAGGAACTCAGGGGATTTGAACGGATTACTCTGGCTCCAGGTGAAAAAAGAACAGTCAGATTCACTCTTACACCGGAAGACCTTCAGATGCCCGACAGAAACCTTAATTATATTGTCGAACCAGGCTGGTTCACAATAATGGCAGGCAGTTCTTCACAAGATATCCGCCTTAAGGGCAGATTTGAGCTGATCTCAAAAAGCCGGAACGCTATGCCATATGATGTGAGCCCTATTTCTGATGGTATTTCCTGGTGAATCTCATGCTTTTTAGCAACGAAACCTGACTATAGCTTTATTATCTTTTTAATAATACTATGTCCTTTGTCATTTACAATTATCAAG
>QKCK01000348.1 GCA_003245695.1 Bacteroidota bacterium
CTTCAATACCTCTTTCAGGTTGGAGTTCATCATCGAAGAGCTTTTACCGTTGACCAGAACCTTAAAATTGGTCTGTCCGTTAAGTGTAATATTTTCATCAGAGTCAACCGTTATCAGCGGCACCTTACGAAGCATCTCCAGTGCATTGTTTGCCTGTGCCTCCGGATCAGACTCCATATTGTAGGTAATCTTATCCACCTCTATCTTCACCAGAGGCTTCTGGGCCGTGACAGTTATCTCCTGCAGCTCCACCCCCTCATCCATACTCAACTGTCCCAGGTCAGTAACCTGGTTTGTGACCTGTACTGTCATACTAATCTCCCGGTAACCTACTGCTGTAACTGAAAGATGATATTCATCTGCCGCATCAACAGTGAGGGAAAACCTGCCATTGGCATCACAGGCCATTGCCTTCTTGACTTTAATACTGTCGTTACTGAAAATAATGGTGGCATACGGAATGCTTTTACCGGTGGCGGTCTCTGTGACCTGACCCGATACCCGGTACGGCGCATTACTGCTCTGTGACATAACATTCAAAGAGATAGTGATGCATAACAATAATAATAAAATGTGCTTCATCTGTCGTTAGTTTTAGAACAAAATTTTTCCATCTTCAAGGCTATGCCCTGCTTTCTTTTTTCCAATAAAATTTTCTTAGTGATCAGACCATATTATATGGTCTCTTGACTCTCACTTAAAAACCAGTTATAATATCAAATTCCGTACCGTGAATCATACGCTGCAACACTGGAATTGTTAAAATTATACAAATGAGCCTAAAAAATGTATAAACAGCATTAAACAAAGTACCAGTTCTGGTATGTGACAGACAGATAAAAAAAGAGACACTATATCATGTCTCTCATTCAAAGGCTTGTCATTAAAGGTCGCCGTTACCTCCCGTTTCTGTTTTACCTATCAGCTCAAGTGCTTTATCTAGTGCTTCTTCAGGTTCTGTCACAATGTCAGGAATTACACCCTGACGGTCTATACGGTATCCGTCGGAAGCATAGAAGTCAGCTGTTGGCACCCATAGGTTGAATTCACCTCCTATAATAAACTGTTCACCATTGAGCATTGCCCCACAGGTTTTCTGACCAACCAGCTTTGCCCTGCCTGATTGCTGCAGCCCATAGACCAGAGGTTCACAGGTGCTTGCAGTGTACCTGTTAGTCAATATATAAAGGTTGCCTTTAAAATTGTTTTCATCAGGGTTTACTACCAGACAAAGACCCTCCTGGTTGTGAATGCCAGATATAATCAGTGCGAAGCTGGCCTCACTGAAGTGCGGAAACGAGAGATATTCTGCAGTGGAGGGAACCTGAGAATGCTTTGAAAAGTATTTCTGCGTAAGGAAAGCTCCACCGTATAGAGTATCCTGTACAAGGTATGAAGCAAGCGGCAGAGCCGAAGCAATAGTGCCTCCTGTGTTATTACGAAGATCAATAATGAGATTACTGTATTTCATTGACTTAAGAGTATCAATATACGGTTCTATCTCCTCTTTGCCGGCCGAGAAGCTTCTTACTGTGAAAAGAACCGTAAGGCTGTCAATGACCTTTAGCTCAAAATTCTGAGGCTTTGTTCTGTTTACTGTACTCATATCTGACGACTGCGCCGATACTCTTTTTAATGACAGGCCAAAGTGTGTGAAGGGAAGCTGAGAGCCATATTTATTAAAAAGAGTAAGGAACCCGCGATCATCAAAACATGATGCTGATTCGGTCAGCACCTCTCTTTTGAAATTTCTCCATTCATCTGATGTTATCAATGAAGGATTATACAGATATCTCTCTGTAGTATCAATAGCCTGAAGTGCAAGAAGTTGATAATCTCTTTTCTGTGTTTCAGTTCTGATAACCTCATCTGCCTTGTTATTGTTTACCTGTCCCAAAAGAGTTATCTGAAAAAGTACTGTAACAACTAATAATAATAACTGTTTTTTCATGACGTGATTTTTTTTGTTTTGAATTCACGACAAATATGCAGTAAGTGTTTTTAGCAGAAAAACTTATGTGACAAACTGGCAATAATAGTGATTAAATGCAATGCTCAGTGACGAACTGCAATTCTGAGGGACAAAATGCGATAACTATTTTCTGTTTAGCAAATGCATTACTGTAGACAAATCTCTTTCACCCGGCTTATCATTGAACGTGATACAGGCAACTGAAGATCGGTATCGCGTAGCTTCACTGAATATGAAGATCCGACAAGCACCATTGTTTCAATGCTCCTTACATTCACAATATATGAGCGATGTATCTTAATAAAGTCATCAGCGGGGAGTATGCTCTCCACCTGGTTAAGCGCATTCCTTAGCAGACTCTTTCTGACCACACCCTCTTGCATACGGGCTACCTCAATATAATTGCCTGACGATTTGACATACAACAAACACGTTGATGATACTGTCATGGGCTTATCATTCTTGTTGTTACTGTCAAAGGTAATGTCATAATCAGCCTCAGGCTCACTCTCACTCTTGCTTATAGTTGTAAGATTGCTTTTTAACCACTTGCTGTAAAGAAGTATTACTATCGGAATAGAGGCAACAGCCATACTTATGCGAATGAAATATCTGATATCACTCAGATGAATTTCATAACCTCCTATAACTGAATGATGATAAAACAGAGACACAACTGCCATTATCAGCAGGACAGGTATCAGTGTAATTATCTCCCTTATCATTGTCCAACGCTGAGGAACAAACCAACGTTTTATAACAGTCATAAGGATAAAATAATAGAAAGAATAGGTAAGTGAACAGATAATGCCATAGCCAGCGAGGAACAGTGTTTTGTGATTCATCCTGAAGGTGAATGTACCGAATGGCTGAAACACCATCAAAATAAAAAACACAACTGATCCTATTACCACACCTGTCAGCATCTGTTTTCTCAGGCTTGTTACTGGGATGGATCGAAGTATACCCTTTTTCATTTTCATTATTCCGTAAATATCTTAATAGATTGAGAGGAAGCTGTCCCTGATCCTCAGAGTCAATCATACCAGTTTCACAATTCGTTTAAACTCATCCTCAAAATTAGGAGTGAAGATCCCTTTTCCAAGGCTCTCCCTGATTTCTTTCACTGACCAGAAACGTCCCCCCATAAGCTCTTCAGGGTTAGTTTTGAAAGGGCCGTCATAACGGGTGATGAAGCTGAAGACATACTCACGTTCGATATCTGACTCCCATATATATGTTCCTGTGAGCTGTGCATTGAATTCAGTAATACCAATCTCTTCACGTGTCTCACGTTGCAGTGCGTCTTCGAGCTTTTCACCAAACGATATGTGGCCTCCAACAGCAGTGTCCCACCTTCCGGGCTGTATCTTATACATGGCCCTTCTCTGGAGAAATATCTCCCCACGACTGTTTATGACATGCAGGTGTACCACCGGATGCAGATAACTCTTTGATGAATGACATACACTCCGTGGGGCCTTGCCAATAACCTCGCCTTTCTCATTCAGCAGGGGCAGCCACTCCTCCTGGGCAGACATTCTTCCCTTAAGCCTGTTACGCAGCAGCTCAAAGAGAAACCACCCTCCGAAAAGCAGGTAAAGGAGCACACCACTGATAAAACCCCATGCCTCCTTACTCATGTACCAGGTTGCATAAAACACCAGGGCCGTATAACCTGTAAAGATCCAGAACAACACTTTGATATTGCGCTTCATCATTGCCATCTGATGATCAGTGAATTCTATACCCTTCATATAGCGTTTCGACATGCTAAACATCAGATTTGCCGGGGTATAGGCCGAGACACCCAGAAAAACAGACATCAGAACACCTATCAGTCCTGGCTTGATCATGAAAAACATCTCATTATCAAGGATAATGGATATAACACCAAGGAAAATTATCAGCAGGGTGTCAAGCAGAACAAACTTATCAAATCTCTTCTCCCTGAACCAGTAAAAAGCAAGTTCAAGTACACCTGAAGCCACTGCCACCACCAGCCCTACCGTAGTGCCCCATATCTCGTCAGCGATAATAAATATAAAAAGGGGAATAAATCCCGGCAGAAGCTGTAATAAAAGTTTTCTCTGGTTCACGATAATCAGAATATTAAAACAGGTGGCAATATTAATAATTTATGTTTGTATTATGAAGTGAGATGTGAGGGGTGAGGCATGAGGCGTGAGGTGTGAGGCGTGAGGGGGAAGACAAAAGCTGAGGAGCTGTGCGACGAACCGAATCCGCAGTAGCGGATGAGCTCAGCGAAGCTAACTCCCGTGAAACGGGAACAAAAGTGAGGGGTTGATGCGTTGATTTGTTTATGGGTTTAGTCGTTTAGTCATTCACTGGGTATCTGGGGATTACGGATTCCGCTCCGCGGGACTTCGTCACTCCTTTCCTCAGCTTTCGACTTTGGACTATCAGCTACGCAGAGGCAGGGTAAAATAGAACACTGATCCGCTGCCAGACTGACTTATAACACCTACCTCGCCGCCATGACCTTCGATGATCTTTTTAACTATTGCAAGGCCCAGGCCATGGCTTGTTTCACCGCTGGTGGGTTTAACGCTGGAGCGTTTAAAGGGACGAAAGATATCTGCCACCTCACTCTCGGGTATACCCTGACCATGATCGATTACCTGTGTTAATATGTATCCATCTTCTACATGCACCTTTATCTCAATGGCAGTGTCAGGATATGAATATTTAACTGCATTGCTGATCAGGTTATTAAGAACCTGGTCGATCTTCCCACTGTCAAATGAAAATGTCAGTTCCTCAGGCACAAAATCAGATATTATCTTAATTCCTTTTTTGCCGGAAAGGAACTCATTCATTCTTATGTTCTTCCTCACAAAAGAGATGTAATCTTTCTCACGTAACCTGAGGTCAAGCTTCCCTGCTTCTATTCTTGAAATATCAAGCAGGTCATTTATCAGCTGCAGCATCTTGGCACTCTCTCCCAGTATGATATCTGCAAAGTATTTTGATTCCTCATCACCTCTCTCCTTCAGCAGCCCTGAGAAGCCATGGATTACACCGGTTGGATTCCTCAGGTCGTGTGCTGCCACGCCCAGCAGCTCGTTCTTGAGTTCAATAAGTGTTTTCAGCTCACGGTTCTGATCCTCAAGCTCGTTGGTAAGGATATTTATGAAATACAATAAACGCGACAGTATGCGCGAATGCTGATTAGCGAAAGGGTCTTTGTTCAACTCTGTAAGCTCTGTAAGAGAAGGCTCCTTATGCGGTAAAGATTCTGCAAACGGTCCTTCCCTGAAACCGACAGCCACCATTGATGAGTTTAAAAGAGAGCTGAAGATACCGTCAGAGTAAAACTCTCCAAAAGTATAGAATCCAGCTGTTGGGGCTATCTTATTGAATGGTCTGGTCTCAAGGTCCACATCCTGCTGCATGAGAAAGCGTCGGCAGATACATGTAAACAGAAATATTGCCTCAGGTCTGAAGTCATTCATCTTCTTCTGCAGCTCTGCTGACTCAGCCAGTATTGTCCGGGGATCGCCATAGGCTATCCTGCATTTATCACCTGCATGTACATCTGACAGGAACCTAATGGTCCCATCTTCATCGCTGGCCAGGAAAGGGGTTCGGGCAATAGCCTGACCATCCTTGTATAAAAGGAAGGGAAACTCAAGACTGTTCTGGAAGAAATTGTCATCTGACTTTATCCCCAGGTACTTCTTATATACTGAGAATGCAGGCTTATCATCAATGGTAGTGACTGTCACGTTATCTGCTCCTGTTATTGTCATTTCACGGCTCAGAGGATACCATCCCAGGCTGGTAAAGACCTCAATGAAGAGACGCTCTCCGGAAAATATGACAGAGATAATTCCCGAGTTATAACACCTGTCACCATCAAATATTACTGTACTTCCCAGATTGGCATAATAGCCGGCTCCTCCTCCGAAAACAGGACATCCGTGTCCCTGTTCCATCATTACAGCGAATATCTTGCCTGAATCATGACTTATAGGTGTCGAGAGGATAAACACACCCTTCTTATCAACCCTGGTTTCTTCAATTTCTGTTTTCAGCCTTGCTCCTGCCTCCTCCTCTCCTCCCGCAGGGCATTCATGTGATATGAGATGAAGTGAGGCATCCTCAAAGAATGAGAAGAGAATCACAGTAGTATTGGTATGTATCTCACCCTCCAGCACCTCTCCCACTGAAGATGCTCCGACAATTACAGCATCAGGAAAGAGTACCTTTATGGAGTCACCCAGATATCGAAACCATTCACAATCACACCTGGCAGAGTATATCTGCACAAACTGTGATTTATATGCTGAAGCTGAACGTAATACATACGATTGTAGTATTACTTTTAAACCCTCCTCGTCTGACAAAAGGAAATTGTACTGTACCATATGTCAACTACATAACAAAAATCATAACTCCCCAAAAACTCCCCCCCACATACCACAGGGTTCATGATGCAAGTTTGCTTATTTTTTTGAATTTAAGGGCAATATTTTAATAATTGTGACAGCCGAAAGGTAAAATATTAATAAAATCAACCCTGCCTTCTACCTGCCTGACAGTGCACATGCACCGGATGACGCCTGCTTAATATCGGGTTGTTCTGAAAGATATGCCGGTTATATAATGACTGTTATTCCTTTTGTTTTTGTAATTTGTATAGGAAATTCCTGAAAAGACTATCTGTAAAGGTGATGGGCTTCAGTTCATCCAAATGTTTAATCAGCAGATAGAGTTGTTTATGATTATAAATAAACACTGGATAAAACTATGAAAAAAAGAAGAATCGGAAACAGCGACCTGTATGTATTCCCAATCGGGTTAGGCACGATGGGTATGTCAGAGTTTTATGGTGAGACTGATGAGAAACAGTCTGTCGCCACAATACATAAAGCCATGGAACTGGGTGTCGACCTCTTTGATACAGCCGACATGTACGGCAGCGGTCATAATGAGGAGTTGCTGGGCAGAGCCTTAAAGGGTATGTTTGACAGGGTGACGGTGGCCACAAAATTTGCTATGCAGCGTGGCCCTAATGGTGAGTTTCTGGGTATAAACTGCAGTCCGGAATATGTAAGAAGAGCCTGCGAGGCAAGCCTGAGACGACTGGGAACAGATACTATAGACCTCTACTACTGCCACAGGGTTGACCCAAAAACACCGATAGAGGATACAGTAGGTGCCATGGCTGAGCTTGTTAAAGAAGGGAAAGTAAGGTATCTCGGTCTTTCAGAAGTAAAAGGGGAGACACTGAAAAGAGCATTCTCTGTTCACCCCATAGCTGCAGTGCAGTCGGAATACTCTATCTGGACACGCGATATTGAAACAGCAAACCTGAATGAGTGCCGTGAGCTGGGGGTGTCAACAGTTGCTTACAGCCCCCTGGGACGCGGAGTGTTGACCGGAAAATTCAATAAGATAGATGATCCCAACGACTACAGGTTTCATTTACCACGAATGCAGGCAGATAACTTTGAGTCAAACAAAAAGATAGTTGAGAAAGTTGAGGAGATCGCACTATCAAAGAACGCCAAGGCATCACAGATAGCTCTGGCATGGATACTTGCTAAGGGAGATGATTTCATACCCATACCGGGCACAAAAAGAGAAAAATATCTGATCGAAAACATCGACGCACTTAAGATTGAACTTAGTGCCGACGAAATCAATGAGCTTGACAAATTATATGCTCTTGTCAAAGGCAACCGTTACGACGATTACTCTATGGCCAATACATTGAGGTGAAAGAGGCATTGGAGTGAGGCGTGAGGCGTGAGGAATGAGGCGTGAGGAATGAGAGGGAAGACAAAAGCTGAGGAGCTGCGCGACGAACCGAATCCGCAGTAGCGGATGAACTCAGCGAAGCTAACTCCCGTGAAACGGGAACAAAAGATAAAAGGGAGGGTGAGACTTGAGACTTAAGATATGAGGTGTGAAGTGTTAATGCGTTGAGTCGTTTTCAGTGATCGACTTTCGACTTTCGACTTTGGACTTTCAACTTTCAACTTTCAACTTTCGAACTAATTTTCATAACTTTAGTGTGACTACTGTAACCAAACAGGTGTTAAACACTATTAAACAAGGGCAACTGTAAGCAAAAACTGACACATCATAAACAGACAGATATGCTTGAGAAAATAATAGACTTCAGCCTTAAGAATAAGCTCATGGTTATTCTGTTTACTGCAACTGTTGCAGCCTTTGGGTTATTCTCAGTATTTAAAATCTCAGTGGGAGCCGTGCCTGATATAACCAACAACCAGGTACAGGTTATCACCACGTCAGGTAATCTGTCGACCCAGGAGATTGAGCAATATATTACCGCTCCTGTTGAGATGGAGATGGCAAACCTGCCCGGAGTACGGGAGATACGTTCAGTGTCGAAGTTTGGCATTTCCCTGCTGACAATAGTTTTCGATGAGGGGTTAGGTGCCTACCTCCCCCGGCAGCTTATCGCCGAAAAGATAAAGAGTGCTTCAGCAAAGATACCTGAGGGTTTTGGTGAGCCTGAGATGGGACCTGTAACAACAGGGTTAGGTGAGATATACCAGTATATACTCGACATAAAGCCAGGATATGAAGGCAGGTATTCAACCGCCGACCTGCGAACCATCCAGGACTGGGTAATAAAGCGAAGGTTATCGGGTATAAGCGGTGTGGTAGAGATAAACAGTTGGGGTGGATATCTGAAACAGTATGAGGTGGCAATAGATCCTTCTAAACTGATGGCTGCTGATGTCACCCTGATGGAGGTGTTTAACGCTCTTGAATCCAATAACAGTATATCGGGAGGTTCATATATAGAAAAGACAAGTCAAAGCTATTTCATACGTGGCGATGGTCAGGTAAAAAGCGTTCAGGATATAGAGGAAATTGTTGTTAAGAATGTCAACGGTACTCCTCTCCTGATAAAAAATATTGCAAGTGTTAATTTTGGACATGCAAACAGGTACGGTGCTATTACTGCAAACGGTAAGGGAGAGACCATCCTGGGACAGGTGATGATGCTTAAGAATGCAAACTCCAGGGAGGTTATCTCCGAAGTAAAAAAGAGGGTTGCAGAGATACAGGATAACCTGCCTGAGGGCATTTATATCAATCCTATCGTTGACAGGAGCGAACTGGTCGCCAAAACAACAAACACAGTAGTGGAAAACCTTATTTTGGGCGCCCTGATAGTAATGTTTGTTGTAATTCTCCTGTTGGGAAATATACGATCGGCACTGGTAATCACCTCAATGATTCCACTGGCACTGCTATTCACTATCTCTGTAATGTACATTTTTGGCATTGACGCCAACCTGATGAGTCTCGGGGCACTCGACTTCGGGATTATTATTGACGGAGCTGTAATAATTGTAGAGTTTATTGCACTGAATATAAAGACAAAGAAAAGCGAGATAGATAATATTGACAGCGAGGAAAAGTCAGCTATTATGGATTCCATATCGTTTGACGGTGCTTCAAAGATGATGAAATCGGCCATTTTCGGACAGATAATTATTCTGTTGGTTTTTATCCCGATTCTGTCGCTGACAGGTGTTGAGGGAAAGATGTTCAAACCCATGGCATTATCATTTTGTTTTGCAATTATCGGGGCTATGATCATGGGATTGACATGGTTGCCTGTTGCATCGTCGCTGTTCCTCAGACCGCCGCGCAGAGAGAGAAAGAACATCTCCGACTGGTTAATGAAGATGGCCTACAGATCTTACCTGCCGGTAATCCGATGGTCGTGCGGACACAAAAGGATAGTGCTTGGGGCCGCAGTCATGTCGTTATTGCTTACAGCATTCCTCTTTACAAAACTCGGAGGTGAGTTTGTACCCACGCTTGATGAGGGTGACTTTGTCATTCAGCCGGTGCTTAAGACGGGCACTTCACTCTCTAAAACCATTGAGACAACTACACAGATGGAACAG
>QKCK01000081.1 GCA_003245695.1 Bacteroidota bacterium
TGTACCAATAGCCCGTGGACTGTTTTCAAGAGATTTCTCTGAATGCCAGGTTTTAGTAAAATTAAAGTCATAAAGGCTTATACTTAAATCTTTATTGACAGTGAACAGGTTCTCACTTTCAGTAACTTCAAAATCGATTATCTCCGGCAGATAAGTCCAATCAATTGGATTTGCATTAGATATAAATACTCTACCCTGTTGATTGATAATATAGTGGTTTCCAAAAATTCTTATTTTGATTATGTCAGGACGCTCTTCTTTTGAAAGCCTTGAATATTTCCCCTGGCTTAATGGTGTTGGCAGTTTCTCCCAACTCTGACAGTTATCAGCTGTTTTATAAAGTACGTTCCAAAAAGAACCAAATAAGCCTGTTTGTTCATCCTTGGCAAAATGAATTGTTGAGAATCGCAAATTTCCTGTCGGCTCTACTTTGTCATACGAAGTCCAGGTTTCTCCTTTATCTCCTGTATAATAAATGAGTTGAGAATTGCCACTCATCCAGCCTTTTCCGTTATTGTTTATGTATGCAGCATCAATCCAGCTGCTTTTCCCAAAAATTACTTTTTCCCAGGTCTTCCCATGATTTGCTGACCAATACACAAAATCTTGTTTCCCGCCTTCTTGTATAAATCCTGAAATCATTAGAGTATCTTCAGAGAAAAAGTTTATTCTCTCAAAGATTTCTCCTGGACTGAAATTGTTTGGGTCTAATGAACCAAAAGGTCCGATATGCCATAATTCACCTATTTGTTTGGTGTAGTAAACATTTCCTGCCTTTGTTGCGACCCAGATTTCTTCGGATGGTGAAATTCCAAGTTCCGATACTCCGCCTGAAATTATCAGTCTTGCCCTATAGTCTTTTTGTCCAAAAACTGTCAATGGAAGAAGAAGAATTGTCAATATATGCAGTATCTTTTTCATAATAGTGAATGACAAGTGACGGTTCTATGTGTGCCGATATTTATTTCATTAAATTATCCAAGTCTGAAGGTATAAACACAACCACCCTTTTGTTATAATAATGTTAATCTCCTCTCCGATTCTCCGACAGTTTGGCTAAGGTAGTGAAAGTTATGAGACTTGAGACATGAGAGTTGAGAGTTGAGAGTTGAGAGTTGAGAGTTGAGATTAATGAGGTGGTAATGTGGTAAAGAATAGCCCGAAACCTATGAACATAATACTTTATGAACTTTCGACTTTCGACTTTCGACATGAGTGTTGATGTGTTGAGTCGTATGGTATTTCGATGGTATTCAGGAAAATGCTGACTTTCGACTTTCAACTACACCCTCAGTGCCCCTCTGAATCCCCGTATGCCATAGTATGAGTCCGCACCGTTGTGATAGACAAAGACATGGTTATAACGCCTGTCGCAGAAGATAGCGCCACCCAGTTTCCTTATATCGTCAGGAGTCATCACCCAGCTCGAGGTCCTGGTATCAAACTGTCCCAGGCTCTGCAGATGACGATACTGCCCCTCCGTCAACAGCTCAATACCCATAGCTGCAGCCACCTCCCTGGCACTGCCGGCAGGTCTGTGCTCCTTACGTGACTCAAGAGCCACACTATCATAACAGAGACTACGGCGACCAGCAGGACTCTCAGCTGAACAGTCGTAGAAGATAAATTCGCCGGTGTCTCTGTCCTGACCTATAACGTCAGGTTCACCACCGGTTCTTTCCATCTCACTCAGCGACCATAGGCACTCCTCACCAGAAGTGGTATCAAGCCGTGATTGCAGATCAGTCCACGATAATCCTTCATGACGACTCATGTTTCTCTCAAACCTCGCCTTTAATGCCTCTATAAGCTCTTCACGCTGTACGGGGGTCAACATCTTCTTCGCTTCCATCACTTTCATCCTTTGGTTTTATATTGATACCACTACTGCCATGCGATTACCAGAGCCACCGGTGAGCACACTCCTTTTTCCTACCTCCATGCACCCAGTATCAGTCCCATAACAGTTAATGCGACAATCATATAACCGCCGTTGATGAGTACATACTTCAATGACCTGCCCTCGAACAGAGAAATGATACCTATTGCCATTGTTACCCAGCCGAAGCCTGTCAGGAAGCCAGCAAGGGTACCAAAAGCAGCTCCCTCCTCTCCTATGAAAAATGCAAGATTGAGCGACATCACCACAGAGAGCAGTAATGCCAGTCCAAAGGTAAGAGCAGGGCTTCTCTTCTTCAAATCATCCTCACTAACACCATTCTCCCTCATCCATCCCTTCTGAAAGAGAAACGGAGAATACCACATACCACCGATGATAAAGGCTGAAGCCGCAGCAGCCAGAACTGCCAGCCATTTAATGTCTTCAAATGCTGTTGCCATGATACCTGTTTTTCGTAATTCAATTATTATTGTCAAAAGGCAGGTAATTAACATTCAGACTGATACTTTTGTTCACCCCACTTAATAGTATGATAAAAACGGAAGAACGGCGTGACTAATACCCGGTTAGGAAGGAACAAAGTGAGAGGTGATGAGTTGATGAGTTGATGCGTTTAGTCGTTTAGTCGTTCATGTCGTTCATGTCCATCTGGTGATTACGGATCCCGCTCCGCGGGACTGCGTCACTCC
>QKCK01000217.1 GCA_003245695.1 Bacteroidota bacterium
GAAACTATCATACCTGTTGAATACAGACGTCATATCTATATTAATGGAATGGTAAATGATACTGAGGGTAACTTTGTATTTGATACCGGGGCTGACAACCTCTATTTTGACTCATTGTTTTATAATAACGGAAACTTCAGATATGATTCCATAGCTGTTGGAATGGTCCCAGGTGCGGGAAGAGATATCCAAAAGGTAAAAATAATTATCAATCCGGTAAGTTTTGATTTTGCCGGACTGAATTACCAGACAAGATATGTTGCCATTTTAAGTCTGAAGACAATCCTTGGCGATTTTGCAGATGGTATAATAGGTTTGGATTGCTTTGATAATAAAATACTGGAGATTAACTATCCGTTGAAGTATTTAAAAGTATATGATCAGATTGATACTTCAGCACTTTGCGAATATAACATGATCCAATGCCAGAGAATAAAGGATAGGTTATATATACCACTTACACTTAATATAAATGACTCAGTCTCAATCTCCGACAGGTTTCTTCTTGACCTGGGTTGTGGAAGTGCTGTTGCTCTTACTACCCCTGTTGCATTGAAATACAATCTTGAAGAGTTGATTAATGATAAAGCCCGTTACTTTTCAAAATACCGCGGTGTTGGTGGTGAGTCAGAGAGCTGGTTCTTTGCTGCAAAATCGCTGGAGATAGGGGGATATAAAGTGGAACGTTTTGAAGCTGAATATAGTACTGATAAACGCGGGTCTCTATCTTCACAGATGTATGCAGGACTCATTGGTAACAGAATCCTCGAAAGATTTGATCTGATTATTGATTTCCAGACAAGTTGTATATATATAAAGCCCAATAGAAATTTCTCTGATGCTTTTATATTCTCACGTCTGGGTTTTTCATTTGTTGACAGAAGCGAAACTCTTGGTGCATTAATTGTCACCGGCTTGTTCGATGACTCTCATGCTGATAGATGCGGCTTACAGATTGATGATATGATAGTGGCTTTGGACAATATCTCTCTTCTAAAGATTGATTATAAGTGTCTGGAAGAGTACATCGAAAAAGCCAATAGTCTATTACTTACTGTTAAACGTGGAGAGTCATTTTTGACTTTCGAAATAGTCATGAGCCAGATACTCAAAAATGATTAAACGCTTCGGATATTAATTCTAAACCAGTATCGCGGCAACCGGACAGTATGACCATAATACCATGACTGGAGAATGGAAATATTTTGATGGCAATGGTGAAGTACTCTTTATTTATGACTATTCCAAAAACGATTTTGTCAGTGTCAACTCAGCGGCTGATAATCAGATAGTAATAAATGGTAATGATACATTATATTGTAAGGTAGACAGACCTGTACTGTTTGAAGGAGGTTCAACAGAGATACTGAATTATCTGATGACAAATATAAGGTATCCTGAGCAGGCGGCAGGAAAAGGAGTAAAAGGAAGGGTCTTTGTAGGTCTGGTTATTGATGAAACCGGCAAGCCTGAGAGTATATACATAATACGAGGCGTTGAGGAATCGTTAAACAATGAAGCACTTTGCCTCTTTTCCGGATTTAAGGGACACTGGTTCCCTGCTGTTTATCAGGGACAAACGGTAAAATCAGTTTTTGTCTACCCTGTAATGTTTAATGCAATCTGATGGTTTCAAGCAGATCTGTCTTCAGTGATAAGATAGCTTTGATTTGACAAACCGTCGCTTTTCAAGGTGGGTGAAATATTTTTCACACAGTGTTTTGCCATCCAGATCATCTGTTTCATACTTTCCCAACTTTGACTTTAAAGACTTTCAACTTTAAAGACTTTCTCCTACCTTTATCCGTTGATCACCGGGTTTAGACACGCATGCAGCAACTGATTGATTATATAGAGCAGTTTGTCAGACTTGACTCTGAGACTGTTGCTAAGCTTATAAAGCTGGCAGAGAAGGAGACCTATACAAAGAAACAGCATATTCTGCAACAGGGCCAGCGATGCAATAAAATATGGTTTCTGACGAAAGGTATGGTAAGGAAGTATTATTTGAGTGAGGGTAAAGAGATCACTATATGGATTCATACCGGAAATGAGACATTCACCTCGCTCCAGAGCTATGCCCAAAACATGCCTGCTGAAGAGTATCTGCAGGCCTGCGAGGATACTGAGGTGATAAGCATAACCAGATCAAACAGTGAGAAACTTGCTCATTATCCTCAGATTGCGGCATTTGTCAATGCCATGATGGGCAGAGAATTTGCCAATATTGACAGGCATTCAAGAGAATTAAGCCAGAGAGATGCCAGGGGTAAATACGAATACCTCTCAAAAATTGCCCCTGAGGTTGTTAAAAGGGCAAAGCTGGGCCATATAGCATCTCTGCTGGGTATATCACAGGAGACACTCTGCCGTATACGCAGAGGCTAAGCCATTTTTTGACATAGATCAAAGAAATCCTCTTTTCATTACAGTTCCTTTGCAGGAAATCTTTTTATTATGGAAAGCTTAAAGACAATTGTGAAAGGGACAAAAGCAACATTTTCTTTCGTCTGTGCAGGTAAAGTATATTATCATATCGAAACAGAAAACCATCTGTATCAGCTTGAAATAAACAGTATGGACG
>QKCK01000154.1 GCA_003245695.1 Bacteroidota bacterium
CAGACCGGCAAAGAACATATCCACCTCACTCTCAGTTGCAAGTGGTACCATAACAATTGTACGTGACACTATAAGAATACCTGAACTGGCAGCAGGTGCTTCAGTAACTATAACAGACAGCCTTATCATCAAGATATCTGATACCAGTAAAGATATGGATATAGCTTCTTTATTGCTGAAGATTGCTGATGATAAAAGGGATTATACCTTTGGAATAGATATTAAACTGCATGCACCTGTTCCCTTCATTGTTTCATGCATTGCTGACGACAGTGCATCCGGCAATGACAATGGTGTACCAGATCCGGGCGAAAGCATTTCTCTTGTCACCAGGATTAAAAACAACGGATCGAGTGTTGCCTCGGGAATACTCAGCTTCACTGGTGGTGTTCTTGTTTCAGGGTTAAATGGGGCATCACTTGAAACAGGTATTATAAACCCTGGTGAAGAGGCTGTCTTTCAGATTCCGGTTACTATTTCACCTTTTGCAGAGAGTGGCACAATTATCCCGTTCTCTGCTGAGATGCTGCTGGGTAATTACTCCACATCATCAGACTATTCATTACGTTCAGGGCTCACAAGGGAGACATTTGAGAGTAACGGTTTTGGCATATTTCCATGGATTATTGCTGATTCCGAACCCTGGCAGATTGAATCGTCATCCTCATATGAGAATACTCTTTCAGCCAGGTCAGGAACCATAACACATGGCAGTGAGTCAATACTCGCAATGACAATCAATAATCCGGAACAGGATACTCTTTCATTTTATGCCAGGGTATCCTCTGAGGAGAGTTTTGATGTTCTTATTTTCAGATGCGACAGTATTGAGAAGATGAAGGTATCGGGTGAAACAGGCTGGTTTAAAAAGAGTTTTATTCTTAAACCCGGGTTTCATTACCTCGAATGGGTTTACAGGAAAGATAAATCTATCTCTTCAGGCGAAGATGCTGCATGGATTGATATGGTAGATTTTCCGGCAATATCATTTGTTGAAAAAGACATTAAAGCTGACACACTGTTTTTACCCCCACAATCTGATGATCATTCAAAAGATATAATCAGAGGCAGGATAATAAATTTTGGCAGGGACACTATTCGTGAGATGCCGCTTGCATACCGGGTTAACGGTGGTGATATTTATTCCGAAATCTTTGACATGACCGTCGCTCCCGGAGACACTGCTGTTATTACCTTTGAAAAACGATATGACTTCTCGGTTCCCGGAAAATACAATATTGTAATGTTTTCCAGTTTATCAGAAGACGGGTATCTTAAGAATGATACAACAAGTATTATCTATAATAAAACTGATTTCGACTTTCCCGACAAATATAAAACCACCCTCATTTTATCACCTAATCCATTCAGTGGGGAGGCCAGACTTGAGTACTTTACTCCCTTGACTGGTGATGCTCTTATAGAAGTGACCGACATATCAGGGAGGTTGGTCTACAGAAGGAATGAGCCTGTTGTTGCAGGGACGAATATTGATATCCCGCTAAACTTAAATGGTTTCGCAGCTGGCGTTTATGTCCTTCAAATAAGACAGGGCAGGCACATTGTCACGTCAAAGTTTGTATATTCAGGCGATTAAACCTTCTTAAAACAGCTTTTATGTCTGATTTTTCACCAACCAGAGAAGTGGCAATGACACTATTTAAAGAGTTTAACAAGAGTGAGAGTCTATACAGGCATGCCTTATCGGTTGAGGCAGTAATGCGATACAGGGCCTTGAAAGAGGGTGCCGATGCGGAGATGTGGGGTATTATTGGTCTTATTCATGATCTTGATTATGAGATGTATCCTGATGAGCACTGCATCAAATCACAGGAGATAATGAAAGAACGTGGTTGGTCTGATGAATATATCAGGGCTATTATGAGTCATGGTTTTGGAATATGCACTGATGTTGAGCCTGTTTCCAGGCTTGAGAAGACACTTTTTGCCATGGATGAGTTAACAGGTCTTGTCACAACAAGTGCACTGGTAAGGCCATCAAGGAGTATCCTGGATATGAATAGCAAGTCTGTCAGGAAGAAATGGAATGACAGGAGGTTTGCTGCGGGAGTAGACAGGGGGATAATTGAAAAAGGAGCTGCTATGCTTGGTGAAGATCTGAGTAGTCTGATAGAAGACTGTATAATGGGTATGCGTGAGGTGGCAGAAGAGATTGGTCTCAGGGGGAATCCGGGACAGGAGAGTTAAAAAGAAAGCCGCGTTTTTAAGGCGGCTTTCGTTAATTATTACAGTTCTTTTATCATAATATTTCTGTACCAGACGTCATCGCCATGGTCCTGAAGGCCTATATAACCTTCAGTGGCAACATTAGCCCAGTTTGGGTTCAGGGCCGGGAATTTACTTCCTTCAACAAGCTTATTCCAGTCGGGTGTCCAGAGATGATACTCAAGCACAACTTCGCCATTCTGATAATGCCATACTGATCCTTTAAAAACCTTTATCTCAACAGTATTCCATTCACCTGCCGGTTTGGCATTCTGTGGTTTAGCCGGTATGAGGTCGTATAGAGAACCTGCCTGGCGGTTACCATCCACGCCAGCCTGGGCATCAGGATGTCTTTCATTATCAAGAACCTGCATCTCAGGAGCTGTCTTCCATATATAATCATAGGTTGAGTCTTCCTGTGCCAGATAGAATATACCGCTGTTACCTCCTTCTGATATCTTCCATTCCAGTTTCAGGTCGAAGTTAGAAAACTTCTTATCGTAGATAATATCGCCGCCGCCACCGCCGGCTTCGCCCTTTCCTGATCCGAAACAATGGAGTGTGCCATCAACAATCTCCCATCCTTTTTCCGGGAAGGTAGCTTTGTTATAGTTACGCCATCCGTCTGTGGATGTGCCATCAAAGAGCACAGTCCAGCCTTCATCAGCAGCTTTTTCTTTTGCTTTTTTATCTTTACCTGTACCACAGGCTGTAACAAGAAGTATCAGACATGCTGACAACAATAAGTTAGTTATTTTCATTTCGGTTATTATTATTAGTTAAATATTACTTATGGCATCTCTGGCAATGTCCAGCCCTTACGGTAGTTATGTTTCACCATTTCTGCTGCAAAAGCCTTTGCATTTATTGGTTCAGTATATTTACGGTCGAAAGTGGGATGACCGTCGACAATGTTAAAGTGATCTTCGAGACATATTTTTATTGTCTCCTGGTCATTTATGTTGGTGAACTCCATCTTCTCGCCGTCCCACTGGAGGGTCTTGTTCAGGCCCTGTAACCTCACTGCCATTACGCCCATGACAACCATCTCATTAAACGGACCTGCTTCAGAGAAGTCTGACTTAGTCATTATACGTGACTCAGGTGTCTCTTTGCAAGCTCTTACCCAATCCATTTCATGAGAAACAGATACTCTTCTCTCTGTCTTAGGTGTCTTAGGTACTCTCTGTGATATGAGCCATGGGTCTTTTCCGTAGCAACCACATACAAGTATGTCTTTTGAGCCGTAGAATATGACACCACCGCCAGCATCATTCATATCACGTCCGGCAGGCCATCCTTCTGGCTTGACAGGCTGCAGGCCGCCATCATACCATATTACCTCTACCTCAGGGTATTTTATCTTCGATCCCTTGGGAGCAGGACGCTCAGGGAAGGTCAGTTTAACCATCTGAGCATTGGGAGCACAGTCTGTGAGTAACAGTGTTGATGATCCCTCAGCTTTTGTCGGGTACTTAAGATTCAGTCCTTTAAAGACCGGATGTAATATATGGCAAGCCATATCACCCAGGGCACCGGTGCCAAAGTCCCACCAACCTCTCCAGTTCCATGGTGTATAAATGCTATGATAAGGTCTCATTGGTGCCGGGCCAATAAACAGGTCCCAGTTAAGGGTATCAGGCACCCACTCACCCTTTGTCGGACGGTTTAGTCCCTGAGGCCATATAGGACGGTCTGTAAAGGCTTCTACCTTTTTTACCTCTCCTATCTCACCGTTCTGTATCCATTCCATTACAAGGTTTATGCCTTCGCCTGAGGCTCCCTGGTTACCCATCTGTGTTGCCACCTTATGTTTGGCAGCTAATTTTGTCAGGAGACGTGATTCATATACCGTATGTGTAAGGGGCTTCTGAAGATAAACATGTTTCCCCATTGCCATGGCAGTGGCTGCACTTATAGCATGAGTGTGGTCAGCTGTTGCAATTATAACCCCATCAATTGAATTACCCATCTCATCATACATCTTCCTGAAGTCCCAGTAGCGTTTAGCTGAGGGATATGCTTCAAACACATGTTTTGAATATCCCCAGTCTACATCACATAATGCAACTATATTCTCTGTTGAAGCCACATTCCGTATGTTGGTATTACCTACACCGCCTATTCCTATGGCTGCAATGTTTAGTTTGTCACTCGGGGCCTTATGTCCCATTCCGCTTATCACCTTGCTTGGCAATATTGTAAGCCCGGCGACAGCTGCTCCTGTAGTGCCTACAAAGCGCCTGCGGGAGAAGTTTTTTGTGTTATCGTTCATTTCTGGTCTTATTTAGAGTATGATTTTACTTCTTTAAAATTAAAAAAAAGGATTTATAATACCACCTTTATATTTATTTATAATCGTTTTATACTTACAGGCTCTCTTTGTAAAGAACTTTAAAAGGGGTAAATTGCATAAAATTGCTAATAATGGAGGAGAAGAAGATTTCGCTTGATATACATGAAAACACAAAGGTTTCACGTCTGTTTCAGCTTTTGTTTGGCATAGTATGCCTGGTTATTGCCGTTATGTTGCTCATTAACCTCATAAAAACAGGGAATCATTCAACGACAAGTATTATTGTTGTTGCCTTCCTCTTCCTTTTCGGTATATGGGAGTTACTTGCCTCAGCAGGCATTACTGTACGATATATAGCTGTCACCAAGGAGAAGATTATTCTGAAGGATAAATATATTGTACCGGCCAGAGACATTGCAGTGGGAGAGATAAAGGAGGTGGAGTTTAAGCCGTTATCGTTCACAATATATCTTACTGATGGCACAGATGTACGTGTCAGACTTGGCAATTATTATAGTGACAGAAGTATAGAGGTACTTGAGACTATTGAGCATTTTTCACGTCAAAACAGCATTGCTGTTAAGGGTATTGATGAAAAGAAGAAAGAGGATGATGAAGCTTAGGATGGCGATGATTGGAGGCGGGGAAGGCTCATTCATTGGGCCGGTTCACCGCATGGCTGCGAGGCTTGACGGTATGATTGAGCTTGTCAGTGGTGCTTTCAGCAGTGACACAGAGGTGTCAATTAAGACTGGCACTGCCCTTGGACTTGATAAAGCCCGCATATATGGTGACTGGCGGGAGATGTTACATAAGGAGAGCATCCTTCCGGAAGAGATAAGACCTCATTTTGTGACTGTTGTCACTCCAAACTATCTTCATTATGCTCCGGTAAGGATGGCACTGGAGAGCGGATTCAGTGTAGTATGTGATAAACCGTTGTGTCTTGACACTGCGGAAGCGGAAGACCTCCTTGATATTATTAACAATACAGGACAACTCTTTTGTCTTACTCATAATTATACGGGGTATCCTATGGTAAAGAAAGCCAGGGAGCTTGTCTCTTCAGGTGAACTGGGAGAGATAAGAATGGTCATTGTGGAGTATCTGCAGGGATGGTTGTCAGACGCTGTTGAGGCTGCAGGCAACAGACAGGCTGTCTGGAGGGTTGATCCTGAACGGGCTGGTATTGCAGGTGCAATGGCAGATATAGGGACACACGCATTTAATCTGGCTGAATATGTTACAGGTCTGGAGATATCTGAGATATGTTCTGACCTTTCGAATACACTTCCATCGAGGGTGCTGGATGACGATGGCAGTGTCATGCTAAGATTCTCCAATGGCACCAGAGGCACTCTTGTTGCAAGCCAGATAGCCCTGGGAGAAGAAAACAACCTGACAATAAGAGTATATGGTTCAAGAGGAAGTCTGACATGGAGACAGATGGACCCCAACAGCCTGGTTGTGATGTGGCCCGACAGGTCGACACAACACTTCCGGACAGCGACAACTTTTGATGAGATGGGCACCTTATCAGGTTTTCATTCCAGGTTACCGGCAGGTCATCCTGAAGGATTCATTGAGGCTTTTGCCAATCTCTACCGGAACTTTGCATTGCATCTCTCTGCGAAACTGGAAGGCAAAGATCACGACAACAGATTTGACTATCCTGGAATCATTGAAGGTATCAGAGGTATGAAGTTTCTCGAGGCTGTGGTCAGCTCATCAGACAAAAACTCTGAGTGGGTGGCGATATAAAATCAGACTACCTTATTCAAAAGATAGTTTCTGCTGAGAGATATACTCTCCAGCGGCGTATGTGTACGACAGTTATCCTGTTCAATAAACCAGTATCTCATTCCTGCCTCCTGTGCCTTGGCCCATAGAGGAACAAAGTCTATTGTCCCCTCCCCTATTGTAGCATCCTGTTTCTCAGTGCTGAGATCCTTGAAATGCCATGCTTCAAACCTGCCTTGATAGTCACGGAAATAGGCAAGCGGATTCTTTCCTGCTGCCGTAATCCATGCTATGTCAAGTTCAAACACAACAAGTCCCGGCTCTGTCGTCTTCAATAATATGTCATACGGCACCACATCCTCAAGCTCTTTAAACTCAATCTGATGGTTGTGAAATCCGAACTTCAGTCCGTTTTTACTGCACTTCTCTCCCACCTTGTTAAAGTATTCAGCGGCTTTCTTAAAACCATCAACAGAGCTGCACAACTCATGGGGCAGCGAAGGCAGAATGAGGTATGTCAGTCCAGCTTCGGCAGCATCTTCAATAATAACATCTTCATTGTCACTGTTTATTGCATTATGAGAGCTTATGAGGCTCATACCATTGTCATTGACCATCCTCCTGAACTCACCAGGCTTCATCCCATAAAACTGTCTGTTGCTATAAGAAGCAGCCTCAAGCCACGAGAAGCCAAGGGCTGCTATCGACTTAAGTGTCTCTGCAGGGTTTTTCTCCATGGCATCACGGACAGTATATAATGCCAGACCTGTCTTTTTCTCATAGAGTGATGAAGCAAAGAGTTTCTCATTCATCAGAGGCAGCGCTGCTGCTGCAATACCTGTTGTCTTCAGAAAGTTACGTCGTGTGGTCATGATAGTTGTTTATGGTTAACTAAAGTATAAAATAGGTTTGGTTTATGCAAGAGGCTGGATTAATGTTGAGGCATAGTCATTCAGACAATAATCAGTAATCATGTTTTCAAAGTTTTAAATATAAATCTTACTTTACCTATCAACAGCAGTAATATATATCACCAACTCCCTGTTTTGGTTTACCTTTATAAAAAAGAGAGTGATGATACTTAGTGAACGTAATGGAGATAAGGGTGGAGTCAGGTGTCTCTTATGTCCGCACTCCTGTGTCCTTGCTGAAGGCAGGAAGGGAATATGCAGAGTCAGGGAGAGTGATGGAAACACTATAAGGTCTCTGACATATGGTATCATATCAGGATATTCCACCGATCCCATTGAGAAGAAACCATTGTACCACTTTTTCCCGGGGAAGAATATTTTATCTGTGGGGTCTTTTGGGTGTAACATGAGGTGTGATTTCTGCCAGAATGATGAGATATCGCAACATGGCATTCAACATAACAATTACTTCATTGCTCCTGATAATCTTGTATCACGTGCCCTGGCTATACCTGACAACATAGGCCTTGCTTATACATACAATGAGCCGGTGATCTGGTTTGAATATATTATGGAGTGTTCTGAGGCAATAAAGCAGGAAGGATTGCATAATGTTATGGTAACCAATGGATATGTCAACAAGGATCCGTTGATGGAGTTATTAAGGTATATTGATGCCTTTAACATAGACCTTAAAAGCTTTGATGATAGCTTTTATCGTTCATATACCGGGTCATCATTAAGACCCGTTCTCGACACTCTGGTTGCTGTTGCTGAAGCCGGCCGGCATCTGGAGGTTACCACTCTTGTCATTCCGAAGCTGAATGACACCGTTGAAATGATGAAGAGAGAGGCCAGATGGATTGCAGAGAACCTGGGCCAGGATACCCCATTGCATATAAGCAGGTACTTCCCCCGCTATATGCGTGAAGACCCTGCTACACCGCTGGAAACCATAATTCGCCTCTATGAAACAGCCGCGGAACATCTCAGGTTTGTATACACAGGCAATCTTCCTGAAGGCAATAAAGGCAGTGACACAGTATGTCCTTCATGTAATAAGATACTTATCAAACGCAGTGGGTATAAAATTAAAAACACCGGTCTTACAAACGAAGGTCGGTGTTCAGTATGTGGCGAGCAGATAATAAGAGCAGAAAACTCTGTTCTGTGATATTATTTTGCCTTTGAGATATCGCTGAGTTTGGTAAAATATTCATCTACCTTCTCAAACAACTCTTTTCTGATTGCGCCGTAGTATTGTTTAACCAGTTTAGGATCGTCTTTTCCGTTAGGATTGTTAGCTTTCTCGATGAAGCCGTTACGTGATTCTACTGCTTCTTCAATAAGATCCTGTACCTCTTTGGTCTTATCACCACCATGTAGTGTTGAAAATGTGAAACAGTCAGAAATAAGTTCAAAGAACAGGTAATCAATATCCTTTTTAAGATCTCTGATATTTGCCATAATGATTTTGTTTTGTGGTGCGAAGATACTAAAAATAAATGACATTAGTCTTCACTGGTCAATTATGCACTCGCCTCACCTGCAGAAGTTACCCATGCTCTGTTGTGCCTTCAGCATATATTCGGTCAGAAGATGGTTAACAACAGGAGATGCTGTCTCATACCTCCTTCGGTCTATACTTCTGATGGGCAGCACCATCGGCGAGGTTCCGGTAATAAAGGCATATCTGAAGTTATATATTTCATTCACACGAATCTCTCTGAAAACAATTTTTATGTTTTGCTCATGGCAGATTGATATTATCTGTTTTCGGGTCACACCTGGCAGAACAAGGTATTCAGGAGAGGTCACCACAGTATCATCAGCGTCAATAAAAAAGATGTTAGATCTTGATCCTTCAGTCACGATATCTCTGTTATTGACAAGCAGGCCTTCATAGGCGCCAGTCTCTTCAAGGGCTTTATTGAGATGCTCACGAAGCAGGGAGTTATATATCTTCACATTGGGGTCAGAACGTTCGGCTTTGACAGTAATAATATCTACTCCCTCCTCCTGCATCCTCATGTCAGGAAATAGTGATTTCAAAAAGTGTATACGGAATGAGATATTTTCATCATCAATGAGAACACTAACCTTCAGATTCATCTCCTGATAAGATTCATATTCTGTCAGCAGAATAATGCCTTTCTTTATCTCATCACGCAAGTGGCATGGGTGATTAAGTCTCAGGCTGATACCATTCTCAAGTCTGTCCATGTGATCATCAAAGAACCATGGAATACTGTTTTGAGTTCTTATCACCTCATAAAATAAAACACTTTCCTCATCCTGTTGAATTAAATCAGAAAGGTTACCCACTGTGCCATCAACAACACAATATTTTCCAACACTATCCATATTCCCTATAAAAAGACAAATTTATCTATTAAAGAGCCTCATTATAGCTATATCCCGGAAAAATTAAAGAGTAAAAGCATCACTTTAAGCAATCACACACATGTTAATCTTTCAATGCTGAGGTTAAGAATTACGATCCAAAAGTCTCATTAATACCTATCTTCGCGTATAAAAATATCATGAAGGATGTATGCCATTGTTGACATTCAGACCACAGGCGGCAGTGCTAAACTTGAGAAGATTACTGAGATAGCGATATATATATATGATGGC
>QKCK01000143.1 GCA_003245695.1 Bacteroidota bacterium
GAACTGAGTGACGAAGTCCCGCGGAGCGGGATCTGTAAAGTCGAGAGTCCGTAATCACCTGATACTGACTAAACGACTAAACGCATAAACGCATAAACAAATCAACGCCTCAACTTTTATCTTTTCCCTTTTGTTCCCGTTTCACGGGACTTCGAAACTCCGTTTTTCAGCTTTTGTCTTCCCCCTCACTCCTCAAGTCTCATATCTCACATCTCACATCTCACATCTCAAGTCTCACATCTCAAGTCTCACATCTCCCTTTTGTCTTTTGTCTTCCCTCAGTACCCACATAAAAAAAGATGGCCGCCTCTAACCAGACAGCCATCCACCAACTGAAACTTTTAATCCTATTCCAACCTTCTGATCGTCCTGAGTGCTTCAGTCTTTGCTGCTGCAGAATACTCCTCTGATCCAATTATTTTGCTGCAGGCATCTATGATTTTCTTTCTGTTATAACTATAATTAAACCATCCCAGAGCCTCTATAAGCGCCACTTCGGTCTTCTCTCCCGGTGCTGTGAGAAGATAAATGCAGAGGTCAGGAATAGCTGTATGATAAGTATTGTTACGAATCGACCTGATGTCAAACATTCTGTCCTTATCACTGACATCTTTCCCTGTAATGGTTTCAACAGCTGAACTGACAGATTTATGTTCCCTCTCAATCTTTTTAACAGTCTCACGGTATATTACCCCCATATAATTGGTTGTGTCAACATCGGAGAAGCGTTTATCAAGCTCTTTCAGAAGAAACTCCTTGTCGAAGTAAGCCAGGGCATCAGTTGCATGGTAATTAACTCTTTTGGAGATATTTGGATCTGTCACTGCCTTTATAAGAGCAGGTATAAGCCTGGGATCACCAGATTCCTGGCAGTATACAGCTGCAAACCGACGTACCAGTTCATATGAATCATTAAGAGCTGCCCCGGTTACAATGATAAAGTTATCATCTCTGAGAAGAGCCAGCTGTTTCAATGCTTCCATACGAACAGCTCCGTATGGTGAACTGAAGTATTTGTTTTTAAGTATGTTGCTGATGTCTTTATAGCCTTTCCCTGTTAGCTGTGACAAGGCCCACGACTGCACATCGGGCTGGGGATAATCAAGCAGTTTCAGCAGCTTCTTATCTGATCTGGCAGCTGACATCAGGATATCAGCATTCATATCTCCCGGTACAGGTGCAAATCTGAAGGTGGGGTCACCAATAATATGTGATTCGAGGTAGCATACTTTTTTATTCCACTCTCCTACCCTTAGGCCGTACGAGAGCAGTCCGGCCATCTCATCCGGGAATTTATCCTGTAACGAATTGACTGTGTTTGCCTGGGCTACTATTGTCCGGCCCGGGCCAAAGACATATTCGCCAGATATAAATTCATTTGTATGGAATGAGCCGTTAAAACAGGCATCAAACATAATAAACCTGGCTTTGACATTATACTTTGCAACGTCACCCGCCAATACGTCAAGGTCAGTCCAGAAGGTTGAGTCTTTAGCCATCTGTTCCTTGTCAAATGTGCCATCGAACCATGATTCAGGTACACCCAGTGACTCCATGAAATTTTTCTTTGTTGCATCAGGATTTTTTGACCCGCTTAGCTTTGAACGCAGATAGAGCTTAATACTCTCTATCTGTTGCCCTACCCCCACAGCGGCATCCTCAGCATCCAGCAGCTCAGCATCAGTTGATCCGTGATGATGTAACAGTGCTATATCAATGTCTTCGTCTGAGAGTTTTGATAGCAGCATATTTTTCACCGGATTTCCAAAGGTATAGTCAATATACTCAAGTCCGTTTTCCTGGCGGTTGAGTTGCGGGAATTGCTGTAGAAGTGATGCTTTCTCATCCATGCGTGCAGTCATTGATTCAGAGTTGTATCCATGACCGGCAAAGAAAAGCAGCTCTTCAACCCTTTCAGGGTTTTTATGAGCATCTATGACTTTACTGAGGTAAGCCCTTAAGCGTGAGCCATCCCTGTCCCCGGGAATCCTGATACGTCCGGTATATATGTCTGGTGTAATATGCTGGGCAGACTCAGGTTTGAGGCTATAATAGAAATAGAGGTTATTGGTGTCAGGCTTCAGAAATTCAAACTGAAGGTCAAAGTCTTCATAGAAACGGTCTGATGGTATAGACGATCTGTGCCATGCATAGCGTTCCTGGTCCATTTTAAAAGCAGAGCTCATGTGCTGTGCATCTCGTATCATAGGAACCGGAATGTCACCGATAAAGACAGCGCCTTCAAAGGCCTGGTTATCCTTGTATAACCTGAATAGTTTATTTCTTAATGAGTCGGCATTATGCCAGGTATCTTCAATTATCACTGTCTGAAGCCCCTCACTGCAAAGGGTGGCAGAATAGAGGTTTATCTCTTTTCCTGCATTGGCTATTGATTTGCTGTCAGCAATGATAGCAAAGCAGGTCTTGCCGGTCTGTGCAAATGACGTGAGTGACACTGCAGCTGCAATGACAGTACATATAATATTTTTGTTTCTCATCGGTATCAGAATGTAAATCCTATTGTTGCGCTTGCGAAGTAGTTAGTTGCCGACACTTCTCCAAAAGATGGAGAATA
>QKCK01000005.1 GCA_003245695.1 Bacteroidota bacterium
GCCTGGGTATTTCTCCATTCTTCTCCCTGTTCGGCAAAATAATCAAGAATGATCATTTTGTTTTCAGGCACTGCTGTAATCATGGCTTTCAACCGGGCCGGGTCTTCTTTCCATAAGTCCATATAATAGAAGGTCCAACCCATCTGAACCCATATTGCTTCCGGGTCTATACTGTACATACCATCATATATTGATTTTGAAACCGAGCCCAGGTATGCTGGTGTTGTGTCAGGAGGATCCATTTCATTAAAAGGGTCAGCGCCATAATAGTGATCAGTACCAAAATACCTGGTCTGTACTTTCAGAAATTTCTTCTGGATTTCAATAAACAGCGGATCCATCGGGTCCAGAAAGAATGCATCGTACTCTTCTCCGGTATCATAAGAACCCATAGAGGTAATTTTTGAGTCAGGATACTTCTCTTTTATTGCCTTTGGAACATGACCGGCAAACGCCGGAAGTACAGGTGTCATTCCAAAAGCACGTTCGCGCTTCAGTATTTTCTTTTGCAGTTCCAGCTGATTGTCAATATATTCTTGTGGCAAGGGGCCCATAAATCCATCAAGGTTACCCATCCGGTGCCAGGGCAGATGGGCAGGACCTGTAAAATAAGCTCTTATCTGATCCTCTGACATACCGAAAGTCTTCCAGACCTCCATCCAGACAGCTTCCTGACCGGTGATAGCCAAAGGCATATTAATTCCGTTTAATGCCATCCAGTCAATGAATCTCTCCCAATCTTCCCATTGCCACCATAGCATAGTGTAACCAAAGGTGCAATAGTTTAAGAAGAAACGCTTTTCAAAACGACAGTACTGAACAATGGTAGTATCAACCAACGGCAAAGTATCAGGGGCTAAAACCGGATCATCCTTATACCATGAAACACGGGTGTTACAATAATTATTTAAATACCAATTGAATCCTCGTGCAACAGCAAGTTCACTGGTGCCATTAATTACAATTTTACCATTTTTACTGCTTAACTCAAACGCCTCAATACTGTCTTTATAATTTAAATCGCCTATGACAAACCCGGATGATTTTCCTGGAAGTATCCTGTCAATGAGACGATAAGTACTTTCATGCTTTGTTTCGGTATTAGTGCTACAGCCAGCTGCGATAAACAAAAAAAACAAAATTCCTATTGATAAATACTTCATAGTGTTGCGTTTTTAATTTCAGTTTTATTGTTCATAATCTCTTAATTTAAAAATCGTTAAATAGCCAGAAAGTATTTTATTATAAAAGTCTCCCCTCCTAATGGATCAGGAGGGGAAACAAACATGGTAAAACTTCCTTTTCAAAATTACTTTACTATACTAATTCAATATCATTATTCTGTGGTATGAGTATCGATTCTCACAAGACGAATCGCGCAGGCATCACTGTTATGAGGCCAGACTCTTACACCTGCCTGATCAAGTGCTTTGCCATCTGCTTCTGCCAGGTTATAGCCATCAGCAGCACCACCGCCATAAAAAACAAATGATTGTGACTCTCCTCCGATAACGAATTCATAGTTGGTGACATCGTAATATTCTCCGGTAGCGACAAGACTCATACCTGTTGAGTTTGAGACTGTTTGTATATCGAAACCTCCAGCTCCTCCATTGCTCCAGGTATAGCCTGTAGAAAGAAGTGTTCCGAGCTGGTCATTGCCAACATATTTGAATAGTCTTTGCCAGTCTGTTTCAATACCGTTAATACCCGTACTGTTAGATCCGCCACCTGTTGCCAGCCTCCAGTTACCATCAATGATTGATGATCCGATCAGAGCCTCATTATCACCTTTCACCACTGCACTGTTATAGAGGTATCCGAAAACAGATTTATCAAGTGTTGCATCTCCTCGGGGGTATGTAGCAAAAGGAACAGTGGTGGAATAAGATCCAAATCTATCGCTTGTGATAAGGTCAATGGCAGTGCCGTCACCAAATTTTGTTGTACACAGGTTGGACCCGAGCCAGACTTCACAACCGATCTTCACAACCGGATATATATTTTCACTTATATCCCTTACCGTATAAGGCACAGGTGTAAGCTCGACTACATCAGGCAATTCTTCTTTTGAAACACCATAACCGTTGATATAGACAGTTCCGACAGCATTTGATGTACCGGCAATATAATCGAAGGTGTTGTTTACATAGTCAAAAATTACCCGGCCTCCATTTACAGCTCCTGTAGAGATATTATTGTTATTATCAACAAGATATGCCACAAATCCATTCTTATAATCAGCAGCGCCCCCTTCTCCTACATAAACAACTACAGCTCTGCTTGTTATTGAACCATTATTAAGATATTCAAGGCATATCTCTGCAATCTTCTGATCTCCATCCATAACCTTTAAGATTTTGGATGTTGAAAAATCGGCCAGTGAAGGAACAGTTATCTTGTAGTTTTTGGTAATAGGATAATCAGGATCAGATACATAAGCTTTTGCATCCTGGACTACTTCTACTTTACAGGTAACAGAAAAGACTTTTATAGTAACAAAAGCAGACCTTGAAACATACTTCAGATTCTGTGTACTGCTTACTTTTACCACATTACCCGCAACACTTACCTTACACCATGTAGTATCAGCTGATGCAACAGTAATTGTTGAATCAGGCATATTTGTAAGCACTAAGATATCAGTACTGTTTTCTCCTTCGGTAAAAGAAATTGTCTCACCGGGAGAGAGGGTCACAGTTACATCTTTGCCAGGACCTGGCGATACTTTTACTGAATAGTCATCTTCACATGCGCTGAGCACTAGTGCTATAACAAGTATAGATGTCCAGTTAGAAATTATGTTTTTCATTTTCATTTTCAATTAAATTTAAATTCACAATCATGGAAAATATATACCTCCGAACCATTTTCAGGTTTTAACAGGTTAATAAACTGAAGGTATATTTTCCAATGCATCGAAATCAACAGAAGGAGATCCGTTTCCGGATGGTTGTCTCTGAAATAAAGACCCATAGGCTGTGTGTTCATCAAAGAACCCGAAGCTTTGCAGGAAAAATCCCTTATTATCAGTATTGGTTCCACCATAGATATCGTATCGTAAACCCTGAACTCCGGTATTGTCACATGAGAATTTTGCTTCTGTAAGCTCTTTCCATGTGCCTGATGTAAGCCGAACCCATTGATTCATATATGATACTGATCGTTTTTTATGTGACTGTGTCGGATCAAAGTTCTCGAGGAATGAATAGGCACCTGTATAATACGTACTCGTTTTCGGCCGGCTGAAAGATGCTATCAGCTTCCATTCACCGTCGGCAAAAAAATAAGCAGTATAAATTGTATTTCCGGCACCATCGGGTTTTATTCCAACCAGCGCTTTATATGTGGTACCAGGGCTCCATCTGTAATTAAGCCAGCTCTGACCGCCACTGCCCTCACCGCCAAACTCACCGGTTGTCACATCTGCGCCTTTTCTCAGTAATTTAACCTGGTATTCTTCAGGTATATCACCCGGATTATCGGTAGTATACGGACTCCATACAGAGAATAATACTTTTCTGTCACCTGAGCCAGTCTGCTGAATACCCATGTAACCCTCAGAAAAGCCATTCATCATATAATATGTACCGTTTACTGCATTCTCCGGCGTAACAAGCACCTCATTATAAAGATATTCAACATTACTCTGAGGTAGCGTATAGAATAAGTGAACAGAGGCTCCCCGCCTGAAAAAATAGGTGTTATTCGGATCCTCATTCATTTTTTCCTCAGTGACATAATTATTTGATCCGGCAGCAGCAGCACCTCCTATCATAAAATGAGATACCTCACCAAAAGAAGATCCTGTCCTTGACATACCCTGCATATCTACTCTCACGTAGCCTGCTTTTTCACGATGCAGTTTTGCAATTGGGTAGATCTTTTTACCGGGGCCGGAGACAGTTACTGTATATGAATTTCCGTCAACAGTGAAGCGGATCCTGCCTGTTCCCGTGGTATTACAACCATAAAATGCCAGATTAAGGTCACCGGCAGCGCCAACCCTGAAAAAAGTGCTCGTCACTATTTCTGCATTATTCCATAATGACGTAAACAAACCTGTTGTATTACTTATGAATTCAGAGTTATCAGTGCTGGTGACATATGAATTACCAGCGTAAGGAATATGAACAGGCACATCTGTCTCAGTGAAAACAAGATCAGGATCTTCATTTATTTCTCCAGTTGAAGACCTTTGTATTACATTAATAGTGTCAAGATGTTCCAGTGTCTCGGCATTAAGGATAAGTATCCTCCCCTTACGGCTGAGGTCTGTGGCATTAGGCTCAACCGCCCATGTTGCAGCCTCTTCTGCAACCTCCTTTATCCAGTTGACACTGTAAGCATAGATCAGTTGTACTGAAGACGGTGTCACGACTATTGAAAAAGATATCTCCTCTCCATTCTGGTCAACAATCACCTCATGTGAAGGGGAAATGTCAATACTAACACTCAAAGGCTGATCTGATGCTGATTTACACGATGGTAAAACTGCCAGAGAAATGATAAGGAATATCTTTACAGCTATGTTCATCATATACGTTTTTAGCGGTTTACCAGTATTTATTCTGTACCAGATTCTCATTATTATCAAGGTAATGCTGGTATATTGGCCACAGATACATCTTTTTTGAAAAAACGCGGTTTTGAATATCTGTACGGACAAAATAACTGTTCTTTGTATTAGCAGTTGTATTCATTCCTGAGACAGGTGTCTGAAAGACCATTTCAGCTGTCTTCAACCGTCTTATATCCATATAACGCATTCCGGCCTCAAATGCAAATTCAACACGTCTCTCCTTTTGTATTGCATCATGCATTTCAGACTGCAAGAGGTCAGAATCCAATCCGGGTAATCCGGCTCTCTGCCTTACTTTATTGACATATAAACCTATATCTGTGTTCCCCGGGTCATACTCATTCAATGCCTCTGCATAGTCAAGATACATCTCCGCCAGTCTTATAATAATACCTGGCTTATATGGGAAAGAGATACCTGAGCGGGAAGAGGGATTCAACGCTTTATTAATCTGGTACCCTGCAATAGGACTGTCATGTGAAGGTTTCCCATCTTCGCCGCCACTCATAAAGTTCAGGTCACGACCGGTATCGTCAAAAGAACAATACTGTCCGCTAAAACGTATGTTGGCATAAAACCTGGCTTCACGGTTAACATACATATTGAATGTTCCGGTTTTGGTTACAAGACCTGGCGTCTGGTCTGCATTTCCCCAGCAGTATTTTGTATTATAGTAGTTATCAGAAACTGAATAACCTGTTTCTGTGTATCCTGATCCGGCTTCATCAATAGATAAGCCATTCTTCATAAAGAATGCATCAACCACATTTTGTGTTGCTGAAATACATCCTGCCCACCCTGAGCCTCTTGGCAGAAGATGATATTCATACAGCCAATCAGTCTTACCTGGATAGGGGAATATTATCTCTTTGTTTTCACTTACACCGGTAAGATGAAGATTGATACATGACATTAACGCATCTATTGTTCCGTCATCATTGTACTCTTTATATAACTCATAACCAGGCATATCAATCACCATCTTTGCAGCATCAGCCGCCTTCTTCCATTTATTGCTGTCATAAACACTGTTGAAGAGATGAGTTCCATCTTTATTTACCACATCAGCATAGTCAGGGTTTCCATTAAAAAGAGGACTGGCGGCAAACAAAAGCATGCGGGCACGTACAGCCAGACACATTCCTGAAGTAGGACGTCCGATATTGACATCGTCATAAGATGATGGCAATACCTCAGAGAGCTCAAGCAACTCACTATCGAGATAATCAACTATCTCATCATAAGGAGTACGTGGCAGTTTAAGATCAGAGACTGAAGCTGCGGCATCACTTAACGTGGTTACCAGTGGAAATGGACCATAGACCTCAAGCAGTCTTGTATAGTAATAGGCCATTAGAAAGCGGGCTTCGTTCTTATAACGTTCAACAAGTTCTTCAGTCTGCCGCTGATCAGTCAGTACCCTGACATTTTCAATGAATATAAGTGAAGAGCGTACTTTTTGATAAGTCTCTGACCATAGGTTTTTTGAAGGGACCAGGTTAGTGGGGTTCCAGCTTCCCTGCTGAACATTCATCAGGCCGCTCCAGCCAAACTGTCCGAGAGAAGAAGCCATCTGAGCCTCGTCACTCATCATATAATAGCCATAGTTATAACTTACATAATCCCATAGCGGATCAGGCACAAGGCTATATAGTTCAGCCAGCCACTGCTCTGTATTATCAGCACTATTAAAAACCATTTCCAATGTAAGCATATCATCGGGTTCCTTATCGAGATAATCGCAGGATGGAATAATTGCTGTTATCAGCAGGGAAAACAATATTATTGAAATATATTTTTTCATAGTCTTTTATCTTTTAAAAGGTCACTTGTAAACCAAAAGAGTACACTTTCATCGGAGGGTATTTCAGCCCGTCACTGGAGCCTATTTCCGGGTCCCACATATCGAATGCGCTCCAGGTGAACAAATTAGTTCCTCTGAAGAAGACTCTCGCATCACGCATGGCAACTTTCTTTTGCCAACGTTCAGGTAGTGTATAACCCATCTCAAAGTTCTTCAGTCGTATATAAGAAGCATCTTTCAACCACCATGTTGAATAAAGCATATTATTTGCGCTCTTGTTTACTGATAAACGTGGCCAGAAGACATTTTCTTTATAAGGATTTTCCGGATCCCAGCGGTTGTCACAATTGGAGTAAATATTACTTAATCCACCGCCACCGCTGCCGGGTATAAGCATATCACCCTGAATCATCACCGCATAGTTGGTAGCACCCTGGAAGAATGCGCTAAGGTCAAAGTCTTTATACTGTGCACTAAAGCCAAAACCATATACAATTTCTGGCACACTTGGTTTGCCTATAGGATGATAATCATAAGCGTCTATCTTCCCATCTTTGTATGAATCTTCGTAACGGATATCTCCCGGTTTCACCATGCCAAATGTATGTTGAGGTATTCCACTTACAAGACTTCCGTCAGCTGCAAAATCTTCTTCCTGGAAGAGGTCAACAGCAGTCAGACCATAATACTGGTTAACAGATTGACCTGTCCTTGAGCGGGCTGTCTTCTTCAAAGATTCTGCCTCATCATACTCAATGATTTTGTTCTTTGCATATGTGAAGTTGCCCCTTACAGATATGAAAAAGTCTTTATTGAAGTTTTTATTTATCTCAAGGCTCGCTTCAAATCCCTGGTTTTCAACAATACCAAAGTTTGCCCATGGACTTGATGGGAAACCTGTTGTCTCAGGAATGATTTTCCTCTGCATAAATATATCTTCACGTCTCTCGTGGAAATAATCAGCCTGTAAGTTTACAGCACCCCAAAGTCCTATTTCAAGACCTAAGTCAGCTTTTTTTACTGTCTCCCATGAAAGATCAACACCAAAGTCGCTCTCAGCATAGCCTGAATAGCTCTGATCACCTCCTGTACCAAATGTGTAACCACTCCCGGTAGTTATTGTAGAGATATACGGGAACCGGCGTCCGCTAAGCTGGTCATTACCTACCAAACCATATGAACCTCTGATCTTCAGTTTTGAAATAACATCTTTAGTGTTGACCATAAACGGCTCGTTGGATATCATCCATCCGGCTGCTACTGATGGGAAAAAACCCCATCTGTTACCTTTTTTGAAGTTTTCAGAGCCATTATAACCAAAGTTACTTTCAATGAAATAAGTACTTCTGTAACTATAAGAGAGGCGGGCAGCTATTCCCTGGTTCCTGTACGGAAGCGATGCTATCGCTGTTTCAGCATTGGCATTAACATAATCGCGCATGTTGTATAGGATCAATCCATCAACCTGGTGATTATCTGCAAACTTATGACTATATGAAAGCTGGGTCTCTACATACATTGCCCTGGTTCCTCCGGAATACTTCTCATAGCCAAGAAAGTTACTTCCTTCATTGGTGATAGAAGTCAGCAGTTCACCATCCGGGCCACGACCTGTTGCAAAATATGTGGTAGGAGTTTTAGTACGGTTAAACTGGCTCCAGCTATAAGCATCAAATGAGAAGATGCCCTTAGCCTTCAGACCATCAAGAGGCTTATATAGTTTACCTATATCCTGAGTAACAGAAAAAGTCGATTGCACACTGTTATCATATGTCGAAATGAATCCTGACTGTGTTGAGGCAGCCCACGGGTTTGTCTGTGAAGTAAGCGCGGGTATCTGACCATTTGAATAACGTACCGGATGAACTATAGGTGTATTTTTAAAGGCAAGATATATGATATCTGTCGGGCTCACACCAGGAGTGTTTTTGTCAATAATATAACCTCCGATGCTCACGTTTACAACTGTTGAAGGAGTAAGATCAAGATCTACATTTGAACGTATATTGTAGCGCGACAGTTTATTTGAAGCATCATACTGCACGCCAGGGTCAGTAACAGTTATGCCGTTTTCATTGAAATATGAACCTACAAGGCTATAACGTAACCTTTCACTGCCTCCGTTTATATCTAAAGTAACTCTTGAATTGGTTACCCAGTCCTGTGTCACTTCTCTGAGCCAGTTAACATTAGGAAAAAGGTCAGGATCAGTGCCATTACGGGTAGCGGCTATTGCTTCCGGAGAATAGAGGTCTATTGTACCACCTGATAATCTGTTGGCAACATTCATCACCTCCATATACTTTGCTCCATCAACAAAATCAGGAAGCTGTGTGGGAGTTGAAATACCATAGTCAGTTTTCAGGGTAATACTTGGTTTTCCTATCTGTCCCCGTTTTGTCTGAATAAGTATTACACCGTTGGCACCTCTTACTCCATATACCGCTGTTGCTGTTGCATCCTTTAACAACGAAAATGACTCAATCTCTTCAGGAGATATATTATTAAGACTTCTTTCTATTCCATCTACCAAAACCAGCGGTGTGGTTCCTGCCGATTGAAATGAAGATATACCACGAATCCAAAAGTCAGAGGCATCATTGCCAGGCTCACCACTACGCTGCACTGCAATAATACCTACAACCTGACCAGCCAGAGCATTTGTTACGGACCGTGATTGATTGACCTGTAATGTTGCAGGCTTTACTGTGGAGATAGCACCAATAACTGATTCTTTCTTCTGTGAACCGAATCCAATAATAACCACTTCACCAAGACCAAGCACATCTTCTTCCATTACAACATTAAGAAAGGTCTCTGCTCCAAGCTTAATCTCAAGTGGTTTATAACCAATATACGTAAATCTCAGAGAACTTCCGGGAGAAACATTGTACATCGTAAATTTACCTTCACTATCGGTGACAACAATATTGGATGTACCTATTTCCTGAACCGTAACACCTATCATAGAAAGATTATCTGTATCCAATACAACACCACTGATTTTAAGACTTTTGTCCTGCTGAACCGGTTGCGATTCTTTAATAATGGTCACCTGTCTTTCATTTATATGATAAGAAAGAACTGTTGATTTGAATATAATAGGCAAAACCTTATCCAATGGCTGTAAATTAACCTTCACATTAACAACTGTATTCAAATCCCTCAGATCATCATCAGAAAATATAAATACATAATTGCTCTGCTTTTCTATCTCGTTTAATACATAACGTATTGTTACGTTTGAAAGGTTCAGTGTTAAAAGAGAGTTTTTTGAGTCCGTCTTAACGGAAAACCCCTGGAT
>QKCK01000334.1 GCA_003245695.1 Bacteroidota bacterium
GCATTTGTGTTAACCCCTGAGGCAATTATTGTTCCGGCAATATGTGTTGAATGGTTTGAGAGGGTTGATTCTATATCACGAAGAGTAACCCTGGAGCCAGATTCACCCTGGAATTCCTGATGGGATATCAGTACAGCTCCACCATCCCACAGGTTTATTTCTATGCCTTCACCTGAAAGAGACGGGTAGCCATTGTTGTTGTTCCAAAGCTGGTCGGCGGAGATTAGTGCAGCCGCATTTATATTATCAGTAGCATAGTAAACCGGCTTGTTTTTTCTTCCTAATCGCTGGAGGGCTACTGCCCCTCCATTTTTCTCAAAATATGATACTGGCAGGCTTAAAACTTCCGCCAGGGAATCTGCTTTTCTTTTTTCTGCCTTGTATATTGCACTTTTCTGAGATGCAAAACGGAGAAGGGCACCTTGATCTGTTTTGAGTTTAGACCCAGGCTGCTGCCCTGACAGAGCTTCAATGGAGACTGACAGGAGCAACACAAGGAGAAGCCCGCTTCGTATCGTATACATCAGAAGCCTGATAGACATGCTCACATCGTTTATAATTGAACCAACTGCCCCGGTAGAGGCAGTTGGGTTCATATAAAACAGATCTTATAAGAGATACGTGTTATTGTTCATTTTAATTATTCCGGTACAACAGGAATGAATTCAATATTGGTATTTCCATGGACAAACTCAAGTACCTGGACGGCATCATCAGCTGCGCCGGCAAATCCGGCAACCTGTAACAGCGGGGCGCCTTCCCATCTGTACATAAATAGTCCCCGGTCTTCCATTGCCTGCCAGACCGATACTATCTCTTCATCCCAAGTTCCGTCACTATTTAACGTGATGATTTTCAGGAACCTGGTTTTATATATGTCCCTTGAATATTGGAACATCGAATGGCAATCGCAGTCGCCGAAATTAAAATAGTAAAAGTTGTTATTATCAAAATCGTATTCATGTTCATTGAGTATCGGGCTGCAACCCAGACAGTCCAGGAAACGGTTTATATATACCACCTCGTCTATGTTTATAGTCCCTGTTTTGTCTGAACCAGCGGCAAAGCATGAAGCGGCAAGAGTATAAGGGTCAATATCTGTATCAGTAAGCTTTGTTAGCTGGCCTGCAAATCCATAATTCATTATTTCCTGGTATAATGCCATGTTTTCGCGGGGTGAATCAATAGTTTTGGTAATGATAAGAGTGCCATATGTTTCGGAATCCACATTTGTGTCTGTGTTCCATATAGAAAGTCTGCCACAGAAATCCAGGGAGAACTTTTCTCCAGCATTAATAACTTTCAATGCTTCACCCAAAGCCTGATCAAGTACAGACTGGGGTGACCGAACAATATTTAAGCGTCCAAAGTCTACAGGTTGGGCAAGCAAAAGTGATTCAGGTGTCAGCTCTCCTTCTGCGTCAAGGTCAAGTGGTTCGCCATCAACGCCAACAGGTTGTACAACCCAGATAATCTCACCGGTTGGAACACCTTCCTCATCTACCACATCAATCGGAAGCATAATAGGAACCCCGTCAGGATCCCTCAACAGAACATATAGATCTCCATATTCCCCGGCACTGCCTCCGGTGGTACCACCCTCATCCTTGTTGTTGTGGTCATTCTCATCTGTATTTCCACCAGCCCAGGCAGGGCGGTCAGAATCAGGATCAGGTTCACCTATGCCTCCCCCAGTCATTCCGTACTTGTCGCATTGAGTCATGAGCCCCATTACGAAAAGCAATCCCACAAAAGAATAAAGCCTTCTTGTTTTCATAATCTAATTTGTTTGGTTAGTATTTGGACTTTCGTTTGGATGTTATAGAAGGATATCAATTGTTGCTACTTCACTAGTTCCGGGCGGATGCGAAATAATCACGGGAAAAATACAACTATATACAAATGAAGGCAATAATAGATCTGATGTCAATACTATTTCTGTCTGAAAACAGCTAATCTCATAGTTGGTCTGTTTGTAATTCTGGTTTAGACCTTAATCATAAAAGACTTATAGAATTGCATAAATAGTGATAGTCGTATCAACTATTTAGGTAGACGAAAAAAAGAAAGGCGTTTTGGATATCCTAGATATGAGAGGGACACCCGTGGCAAAATCCGTCGGAATCATAGTTCATAAGCCTGGCTCTGCAGGCATATCTGACCATCCCGAAAAGATTATTTACCCCAAATTTTCCTAAAATGTTTTTTCTATGGGTTTTGACAGTGTTCTCACTTAGTCTCAACTCTTTTGCTATTTGTGTATTGGTGTTGCCTGCCACGAGCAGGGAGAGTACTTCTGTTTCGCGCTGTGTAAGAGCTACCTCGGGTTTTTTGCTGGAATAGACACTTGCTGACAGAATTGACTTAGTAATCTCTGAACAGAAGTAATTTTTGTCATTTACCATATTTGTAAGTGCGGCAAACAAATCGGTCTTTGAGCAGCATTCTTTTAAAATATATGCATCTATTCCACTTTTTATGAGTTTGCTGCTCAAATTAGGGCTTGGTTGAAGAGATATGATCATAACACGAATCTGGGGAAATTGTCTCTTAAGATTGATTATGAGATCAATGTTTCTGCAGTTGGGCAGTATCAGTTCAATAATAATAATATCAACTGAATTTCTTGATTTAAGGTAATTTTCCAGATAAATTATCGGTACCAGTCCCTGAATGACAAAATCCCTGGAGTTTTCCAGTAATGAGCCCAATCCTTCTGAACATAAAGTCTGAGTATATGCGATAACAATCTGATGTTTGTTATTTGTCATACCAACTAAATATGTGATAAGTTACAAAATTTTAATAATGAGGCATCTGTTAATTAAAAAAATAGCATTATGGTAATCTAATATTTAGCGGGTAGGATACTGCTGGGAAATGTGAATTTATTTTCGGGATAAAGCATGGAAGAAGCCGAACTTTCTGAGTTTACATAAACAGGGATGGGATTTCTGACAGTCAATAAGGGCAGATAGGTATAATTCACCTCATCAGGGAAATTCAATATGTTGAAAATTAATAATATTTGCTATATGTTTATTGGTCTTATAAAAGTATATTTACAGCCCGGATGTAGAACAAAATATCAAGAGAACAGATGGTGGTGGCTGAATTGATTCAATTTTTAAAAGAAAGAAATATAGAGCTTCCGGGAACTGCCCGTGAGATACTTAGTGATAACCAGGATATTACCATTTACAATACAGTAGCAGCTATTTCACAGGATGCTGTGGGTGGTGAATGTTCGTTTGTCTATGAGGTAAAATATGATATACCGGGCAAAGGTGAGTACACTGAAGCAATAGTTCACAGGGTTGCAAATGGTGTTTCTGCGAATTTCACAGAGCCATATATGCGTAGGAGGGATCCTGATACTATGGTTATTGCTGATAAAATGCCGGGAGACAAATCCAGATTCAGTGACAGGTTTGGGTATGACTTTTCCATACTTAAGGAAGAGACAATTCAGTGGTTAAAACAACAGCCGCTGGCAGTGTTTTTCTATTTTGCCGGAAGAAACGATATTGGAGTAACAGGGGTAGCAATAGCTCCTGCAAATGCCGGATTTTTCTCAATGGGTCTTGCAATGCTGCAAAAGATAGTGCCTGTTGACTCCCTGGTCCCAGGCAGGATTATTGAGTCGGCTATATATGTGGCACCTACATTCCGCCATACTCATTTTAACGGGAAACAGATAGTGGTACATGACAGGTCTGATAGCTTTCATGAAGTATACTCATATAACCTTTATCCGGGGCCAAGTGCCAAAAAGGGTCTTTATGGTGCTTTGCTCAATAAAGGTGAGAAGGAAGGGTGGATCACTGCACATTGCTCAACGGTGCAGGTCATTAGTCCATATGATAATGTGACAACATTCATGCACGAAGGAGCAAGTGGCGGTGGAAAGAGTGAGATGCTTCAGCATATTGTCAGGGAGCCAAACGGACAGGTTGTTGTAGGGGAGAATATTTTTTCGGGTGAGAAAAGACCTATTAATCTGCCGTTATCCTGTTCATTTCATTCAGTGACTGATGATATGGCATTATGTCATCCGTCAATACAGAAAGTTAGTGGTAAACTCTCTCTTCTTGATGCTGAAAATGCCTGGTTTATACGAGTGGATGGCATTAACGAATATGGTGATGACCCGTTTCTTGAGAAAAACACTATTAAGCCAAAGCAACCCCTGCTCTTCTTCAATATTAATTCGAATCCGGGTTGTACTGCCCTGATATGGGAACATATTGAGGATGCTCCTGGGGTAAGATGCCCAAATCCACGGGTGATATTACCGCGTGATATTGTACCGGGAGTGGTCAATAAGCCTGTCACTGTTGACGTAAGAAGCTTTGGCGTCAGAACACCTCCCTGTTCAAGAGAGAACCCCAGTTATGGGATAATTGGACTTTTTCATATTCTGCCTCCGGCACTCGCATGGTTGTGGCGACTTGTATCGCCCCGTGGATATGCTAATCCAAGTATTATTGGAGGCGAAGGGATGGGCTCTGAAGGTGTGGGCTCTTATTGGCCATTCGCCACCGGAAAGATGGTTACCCATGCTAATCTGCTGCTTGAACAGATAATTAACACCCCGAGAATGAGATATACACTCGTTCCAAATCAGCATATAGGTGTATGGAAGGTGGGGTTTAAACCACAACTCCTGATGAGAGAGTATCTTACACGAAGAGGTAATGCAAAGTTCAGACCAGATCAGTATCAGGAAGCCAGATGTCCTCTTTTAGGCTATGAGTTCCAGTATGTAACAATAGAAGGAGCCAAGATCCCAACACGATTCCTCCAGGTTTACAGACAGACTGAGGTGGGTACGGATGGATATGACGCGGGTGCAGATATTCTATACGACTTTTTCAGAAAAGAGCTGGTAAAATATCTCTCTCCTGAGCTCTCCTCAACAGGTAAAAAGGTAATAGATGCCTGCCTTTCAGAAGCAACAGTAGAGGATTATAATTCAATAATACCAATGAATTATCAATACTCTTTTCTTACAAATAAGGATCTGGAACAGGGCATTTCTGAATAAAATCCGTTTTAAATATTATTCATTACCATTATCGGTATTGACATACTTGCGGATGATGTCAAAAAGCTCGTTCTTTCTGATAGGTTTAAGCAGGTATCCGTCGAAACCCTCCTGCTTTATGCGCGTCAGGTCCTCTGGCAGGGCATAGGCTGTCTGCGCTACAACCGGAAGGTCAGAGTTTATCTCCCTTATCTTCATCAGAGCCTCATAGCCATTCATTACCGGCATTTTGATGTCCATGAGTACCAGTTTTATGTTTTTGTTTTTATTGCAGTAATCAACAGCCTCTTTGCCGTTACAGGCTCTGATAAGATTGTAGTTGTTCGGGCCGACAAGCTTTTCTATGTATAGATAATTGTAAAAATCATCCTCAGCAATAAGAATAACCTCGTTTTCGCCTTTTACTACATTAGTGTCAGACTCTTTAGTCTGGCTAATGTACTGTTTCATGGGCTTCTGAAATGTTATTGTGAAGGTGAAGACCGATCCCTTTCCAGGAGCAGAGGCAACCGCTATGGAGCCCCCCAGTAATTCAACATATGCCTTCGAAATAGCCAGACCCAGACCTGATCCTCCCTTTTTTATGGTCAGATCACTGTCAGCCTGTCTGAACCGTTCAAAAATAATCTTCTGATACTTGCTGTCAATGCCAGCTCCTGTATCAGTCACAGTGAACTTAAGTGTGTTATCGCCAATCAACTCGTAACCGAATGTGATATGCCCTGTATCAGTAAATTTTATGGCATTGTTTAAAAGATTAACCAGGATCTGCTTTAATTTCACCTCATCTGTTATGATGCTTTCTACCGGAGGATGATCATGTCTGAGAAGCCTTATGTCAAGGCTCTTCTCCTTCGGAATTGTAATGCGGAGAGAATTGTATACATCTTCTAAAAGGTGATTGAGATTTGTGACTGAGGCATGCATAACAGCCTGCCCGGCTTCAATCCTTGATATCTCAATGATGTCATTTATTATAGAAAGAAGATGTTCCCCGCTGGTCTTTACTATATCGAAATAACCTTCTCTCTCTTCATGTGATATGTCTTGTGACCTTAAAATCTCAGTGAATCCGAGAATCGCATTCATCGGAGTACGTATTTCATGAGAGAGATTTGCAAGAAAAAGCGATTTTAACCTGTCATTTTCTTCGGCCATTTCACGGGCGGCAATCAGCTCCTCCTCATAATGTTTTCTCTCTGTGAAGTCCCTGAGGATTGCAATTATTGCCGTTTCTCCATACCATGCTGTTTTACTCAGCGATACCTGGACAGGGATGATCATATCGCCCTCCAACGGCTTTATTTTCCACTCTATTGTTCTTGGGATGTTATTGAGAACTCCATTGAATGCTGAAGAGATATCACCTGTATTTTCACTGTCAGAGAGGATGTCATATACATTGTATTCTTTTTCATCTTTGTCGGAGGCCTTTATTAGCAGACGTGCCTGATCATTCAGAAACAACAGTTTGCCATTAAGGTCAAGTATCAGAATACTGTCGCTTGTGCTGTTTATCAGAGTGGCAAGATAGAGCCTGGCCATTTCAAGCTCGGTTATTTTCTCCTGCAGATCCGGATAATAGCTTTTTTGAAAGGAGTTCTCTCCAAGCCCTATTATCTTCTCCCTGTATTTCCTCCAGTCTACAGTCATGCTTTATAATGCCTCGCTAAGTATTATCTCAAAGTCTTTCTGAGACGGGGTCCTGGGATTTGTTGCATTACAGGGGTCTCCTAATGCCTTTGATGCCAGGGTAGGTATTATTTCAGAAGTAATCCCTTTTGATGTCAGGGTTGATGTTATACCCATTCTATGCGTAAAGTCAAACATATATTGTGTGAGACTCTCTTTTATCTCTGTCTGACTCTTTCCATTTGTTTCAATACCAAGGGTACTTGCAATGTTAGTGTATTCGTCAGGTGCAGCGTAGAAATTATAACCGATGACATGTGGGAGAAGTATTGCATTACATTCCCCGTGAGGCAGATCAAGATAACCTCCCAGACTATGGGCCAGTGAATGAACACATCCAAGGCTGGCATTGGAAAAGGCTAACCCGGCATACAGGCTTGCCAGCATAATTTTGCCCCTGGCTTCCAGGTCGTCAGGGGTGGTGATAGTATCATAGAGATTGTCGTTAATCAGGCGTATTGCCTCAAGTGCAAAAAGATCTGTGAAGTTTGAACTTGCATTCGAAACATATGCTTCAAATGCATGGGATAAGGCATCTATCCCTGTACACGCTGTCAGAAAACTGTCCATGGTGGTGAGTACATAGGGATCTATCAGGGCAATGTCAGGGACTATTGACTTGCTGATGATAGCCATCTTATATCGTTCACTTATCTTATTGATTATCGCAAACTGAGATACATCAGCTGAAGAGCCGCTGGTTGTGGGGATACAAACCATCGGTGGGAGCGGGCGTCTTATCATATCCACACCCTCAAATCTGGTAATGTCATCCCTGTTTGTTGCTACTATCCCAATACCCTTGGCACAGTCAATGACACTGCCTCCACCTACTGCCAGTAACAGGTTACAGGCATGGTTATTAAAATGAGCTGCACCCTCCATAACCTCCTTGTCTCTGGGGTTGGGCGTGACAGAAGAAAAAACAGTGTATTCTATGCCTTTTAAATTCAGGTCATCTGCAATCTCACTGAACCATGATTGCTTCATCACTATCGGATCAGTCACAAGACACACTTTTATGCCTCCCAGTTTTCTGCAATAATCACTGGCAAGGGCTCTTGCCCCATCCCCAAAGATATATTCAGGGGCAACAAATTTTCTCAACTCCAGCTTAACCTTCTCCTTCATACCCTCAATTTGAAGTTCAACAGAAAAATCTCAACTAATAAAAGGATTTCAATGCAATTACCTGAAAAAGAAAAAATAAAGAGTATTTAAACATTGCATCTAAACAAAGTTATGAAAAAAATTATGACTGTTTCATTTTATCCCACAATCGTTTTGCATGTTTTTTTGATTCTGAAGTAATTTCATTTTCATCCACTCTTGTTATTTGTCGATCCTTTACAATGATCCTTCCACGGGATATAACATGCCTCACATTGTTTGAGGTCAGACCAAAGATGAAGTGACCTGAAAAATTATCCTTGTTGAATTCAGTAGGAGAAGAATAATCAAGAACAACCAGATTATTGTCACTGTCCCCTGTGTAATTGTTTTCAGCAAGGTAGTTGTGTATATTTCTGAATCGTTGGTAGGCTGAAAGGTAGTTTATGTTGTCATGTCTCTGCCCGCTGAAAAAGGCAGCTTTAGTGCTCTGTAACATATCACTGTGCATTCCGTCAGTGCCCAGCATTATCTTGTCTCCCAAACCAGTGCCGTTAAAGTAGCCTACATTATTGTTCATATTGCTTTCGCAATTCTCTGCCACCCAGCACGGTGAATGCCTGATGATGTTTCTTTCATTTTCATCAAGATGAAGGCAATGGGCAAGTATGGTCTTTGATGAAGCAAGGGCTCCTGCTTCATTAAGGCGCTCTATCACTCTTTTGCCATGGTCGCGGAGGCATAACTCCTGATCAATATTGTCTTCAGCAACATGAATGTGAATCCCGCTGTTAAAGCGGTTCATAATCTCAACAGCCCTCGCAAGAGTGTTGTTGCCAATGGTGAAGGAGGCATGTAGCCCTACCAGTCCCTGATGGCTCTGAAGATATGATTCAGTCTCCTTTAAGCCTCTCTCAGTTATCTCAACTCCATCGCGGTCAGACACCTCATAACAAAGCAGGTGTGAAATACCCACCCTCTCAAACGCCTCTTCTATTATCTCAAGAGAGGTACTGACTGCATTTGGTGACGCATGATGATCAATAACGAAAGTAGCCCCTGCTTTTGCACACTCCATTGCTGCTACCAGCGCGCTTGACTCTATCATCTTTTCATCAAGGCATTTGTCAAGGGTCCACCATATATACTGCAGTATCTCAAGGAAATTCCGTGGATTCTTTTTTGGCGCACCCATCCCTCTTGATAAAGCTGAGTAGATGTGATGGTGTCCGACTCCAAATGACTTTGTTACATACATGCCTGTGCAGTCAATTACCTCTGGACGGAGATCAGTAATAACACTGTTCAGGTTGTCATCTTCAATAAAGCTGAGCGCTTCATCTTCTTGATCGGTAAGAATGTTGCAACATTTAAAGTCAAGAGTCATCCAGTTGATATATGTTGCATTCTTAAGAATAACTGCCATGGTTCATTTTTTAGATTATTTGCTGAATCTCCTGACGGGCAGCCTGGTTCTCTTTACTCCATCATAGGCGTAAAGGGCATTTACAATAGCGGCGGCTGTTGGCACCAGACCTATTTCGCCTATCCCTTTAGCCCCGTATGGTCCTACCGGATCTCTTTTCTCAATTCCGATTATCTCCATCTCGGGCATAGATGATGCTCTGAGGATGCCTAAGTCATTATATTTCAAGCTTACAGGCCGGCCGTTTTTCATAGGAAGGTCTTCACTAAGGGCATACCCCATACCCATATGAAGCGCTCCCTCTATCTGTCCTTCAAACAGCATCCTGTTCATTATTTTTCCTGCATCATGAGCCGCTATTATTTTTTGAATATCGCCGTGGTCATCTAGTATCACTACCTGTGTGGCATATCCATATGCAAAATGGATAATAGGCTCTTCTGTCCCGCTTCCCGGTTTGCATGTCCAGTCACATATATACTTGCCTTTATAGACACGTCCGGCGAGTTTGTCCAACGAACTGCCATCCAGATCGTCTCTTATCCTTCGTGCAGCATCGATAAGCGCGTTTCCTACCAGAGAAGTGGCCCTTGATGAAGTAGTCATGCCTGTCGGAAGCCCTTTTGCTGTGTCGACTCTTACCTCAATTATCCCAGGGTCTATTCCCGTTTCCTGATGAAGTACCTGGATAGCCATGGTGTGTACGCCCTGTCCCATTTCACTCCATCCGTGGTTAATCACAACCCTGTTCTCTGAGGTGATTTCGACAGATACTTCACTTTCATCAGTCATTCCATTACCTACTCCTGTGTTTTTCAGGCCACAGGCGATGCCGGCATACTTTGCTTCATGGAAGGCCTCTTTCACTGCAAGCAGCGTTTCTTTAAGCCCTACGCCATGTAATATTTGCCCTGTGGCTGTTTTCTTACCCTCTTCCAGCGCGTTGTCATATCTTATCTTCCACCGGTCAAAACCTCCTTTTACGCATATCTCGTCTATACAGCTCTCCAGTGCAAAGACCACCTGTGGCACTCCAAAACCACGCATAGCCCCTGAGGGTATGTTGTTGGTATAGACCGTGGCGGCCTTGATGTCTACGGACGGGATTGTATATCCTCCCGTGGCATGACCCACAACTCTTTCCATTACCTTTGTGCCTACTGAAGCATAGGCGCCGGTGTCACCTATCGAATTAAGCTTTATTGCAGTGAACATTCCATTGCTGTCGCAGGCTAGACTTATCTCCATCCATACCGGATGCCTTTTGGGATGCATAATTATTGACTCATCCCTGGTAAGATGTACTCTGACAGGTCTTTTGAGCAGATATGCGTGCAGTGATGCGTGACCCTGGACCGTGATGTCTTCTTTGCCTCCAAAACCCCCTCCGTTCTGTACCTGAATGACTCTTATACTTTCCGGTGATAATCCAAGGATTTCAGCAACAGCATTCCGATCAACATACGCGCCCTGACCCTGGCTGTATAGTCTTATGCCATCTCCTTCAGGAAGCGCTATGGCTGTTTCTGTCTCAAGAAAGGCGTGTTCTATACGCTGTGTCTCATATATGTCTGAGGAGATATATGCAGCCTCACTGAAAGCTCTCTCAACATCACCGAATCTGATACTGCATGTCTCAAGTACATTTGATCTCCCCTGATGTACCTGCATGCTGTCAGGTTTAATTGCTTGGTGAATGTCAGTGACAGGTTCAAATATCTCATATTCCACATCTATGAGCCTGACAGCAGCGCGGGCTGCTGCTTCAGTTTCTGCAACAATGCCTGCCAGCACATCCCCTATGTAGTTTGTCGTCTCTCCTATGTCTACCATAAGGGGCCAGTCTTTAAATATAAGACCTGTTTTGTGGCTGCCGGGAATGTCTTTTGCAGTGTATACAGCTATTACCCCATCAGCTCTTTCAGCCCTGCTGGTGTCAATGCTTTTTACCCTGGCTCTTGGGTGATCTGAGAACCTGAGAGCTGAATGAACCATGCCTTCAAAATACATGTCGTCAACAAAGTCTCTCTCGCCCAGAGCCGTCGTAACAGCCTGGTATTTTGGATATCGTGAACCTATCAGAGCGTCTGTTTTACCTTCCCTTTGAGATAGATTATTCAGCTCATGGAAAGCAGACTCTATGGCATCAGCAATTTTTACATACCCTGTACATCTGCACAGGTTTGGTGTTATGGCTTTAATTATCTCCTTTCGTGACGGGGATTGATTAGTGTTGTAGAGCCCGCGTGCTCTCATTATCATTCCCGGAGAGCAGAATCCGCATTGAACAGCCCCTTTCCCGGCAAAGTGTCTGCTCATTACCTCCCTGAATATTTCAGGCAGACCCTCAGTGGTATTAACTTCAGCTCCTTCAATATCCTTCATTTTTGTTCTGCATGCCATTTTAACTCTGCCGTCAATCTCCACACTGCAGGCTCCGCAGACACCCTGTCCCGAACAACCATCCTTGGCAGTAGTGATCTTCTCTTCAAGCCTGAGATGTCTGAGTAACGTCTCCTCAGGGTCTCCCTCGAAAACTCTCTTTATACCGTTTAGAGTGAAGCTGATCATAATATAATATTTTTCAGATTGTCAACAGAAGGTTCTATTGAATCAGGCATATTTATTCCTGGCTTAACTGCATTGAGATCCTTTAGGCCACAACCTGTAAGTAATACAACATTTGTGGTTCCTGGTAAAAGAATGCCATTCCTGCTGTACGATAGCATGCCTGCAAAAGCTGTTGCGGCAGCAGGCTCTGCAAACAGGCCTGTATTGCGTGAAAGAATGGCTGAGGCATTAAGTATGTCCTCGTCACTTACAGTCATGTACTCACCTGAATACCTCTGAATATAGTTGGCAGCCATATAAAAATTGCGGGGTATGTCAACAGCAATGGAGTCAGCAATTGTATCTGACGGGCTTATGGTAAAGGTCTCTTTGCCAATGTTACTGACAAGGTTGTCGCTTCTCTCTGATTGTACGGCAACAATAGCAGGCATACGATCTATTATCTTCAGGCTGAGCAGATCTTCAAACCCTTTATAGACTCCTGATATAATTACTCCATCACCAACAGGGACAAATATTCTGTCGGGTAACATTTTCTTAAGCTGGCCATAGAGTTCAAACGATACACTCTTCTTTCCCTCAATGGTAATGGGATTATAAGCTGTATTTCTGTTATACCATCCAAATTCACGGGTTGCCATTATGCTCAGGTCAAAAGCCTGGTCATAAGTTCCTTTCACCGGAACGATAGTGGCGCCATACATCATTATCTGAGTGAGCTTTGCCAGTGGAGCTCTCTCCGGGACCATGATAATAGCCTTCTGTTTCTGCGAAGCACATATACCTGCCAGTGATGACCCGGCATTACCAGTGGAAGCAGCCACAATGGTTCTGATGCCCTTCTCCCTGGCATAGGCAGATACCAGGGCTGAAGCCCTGTCTTTAAACGAATATGTAGGGTTCTGAGAGTCGTCCTTCAGCCAGAGATCAAAAGGCAATTTGCCTGAATCAATCTCAGATATATGGTACAGAGGTGTATTGCCTACTATCAGTGGGGGCATTGACCATAAATTATCTATCGGAAGAAGATCAATAAACCCTGTTTTTCTCAGTGCTTCAAATCCTTGTGACCTCTTTAGTATACCAGAGTAATCATATATAACCTTCAATACTCCTTTCGGTGGTGTGGTTGCACTGTTTGTTGCACTGCATGATGGACACAGGTATGTTACTGCTTCCGTCATGTATTCATGGCCGCAGTCATTACACCTGTAAACGAATTTGCCCCTGCTCATCTATATCTGTTAACGGTTTACGTAAAGGTAAGTCTATTTCAGCAACCCGGTGCGGTCATTGAATTCATTTATCATCTCATCCCATTTATCGACCTGCGTAAACATGGTATCCCAAATATGTCTGTCAGACCATAACATATTGAGATCTTCCGTCTCTTTTCCCTGTTGTTCCACCCAGGTATAATATTTGAGGTTATGGATTGCCTTGCGGTCTCTGTATCCCAGTTCCTTCATATTGTCGGTGGAAGTCCCCATAATGCATTTTTCAAAGTCTTTTATTGCCTGTGTGGTACTGTAGGCACCACGTTCTTCTGTAAGCTCAGAGATCCTTGACCTGTACATGTCAGCCGAGTCAGTGGCAATTGTGAAAATAATGTCTTCACTGGTCATTTCGAAATATTTTGCAGTCTTAATTGCCGATAACATATTGCCGATGCCAGAGATGCCTATCAGATGCAGGTCATTGATGACACTCATTTCAATACCTGTGGCTTTGAGAAGGTCATGGCCCTCTCTTTCATTAAACAGACGCAGTGTTCTCATGCAATCTTCATCATCAATGGCTGTGATAATATCAGTGTTCTTTACATTGTGCACCCATGGAACATGCTTGTCTCCAATACCTTCGATGCGATGACCTCCAAAACCATTCATGAGCAGGGTGGGGCATTGCAGCGCCTCTGAAGCAACAACCTTAACGTGTGGGGCAATACGTCTCAGATAATCACCTGCGGCAATAGTGCCTGCTGATCCTGTTGCAGAGACATATCCGGCAAGTCTGCTATCCTTATCTCTGATAAGATTAAAGACATCTTCTATTGCCCTGCCAGTGGTGTTGAAGTGCCAGGCAGCATTGCCAAACTCATCAAACTGGTTGAATATTATACAGTCGGGGCGTGTTCGCCTTATCTCCCAACACTTGTCATATATCTCTTTTACATTTGATTCACACCCTGGCGTGGCGATAACTTCTGAGCCGATAACATCACGCAGCCATGTAAAGCGCTCCCTGCTCATCTCTTCAGGCAGAATCGCAACCGATTCTGTACCCATAAGCTTTGAGTCAAAAGCCCCACCTCGACAATAGTTGCCGGTAGATGGCCATACAGCTTTGTGGTACGTGGGGTCAAAGCCTCCGGTAATAATTCTTGGAGCCAGGCATCCATAAGCCGCACCTACCTTGTGCGCTCCCGTGGGGAACCATTTCCCGATTAATAGCACTATACGCGCATCCACCCCTGTCAGTTCACGGGGAAGCTCTATGTAATTTACATCGCCAAAGAGACCTCCCTTTTCTTTTGGTTCGTTTTTCCACGTTATGCGGAAAAGGTTCAGAGGGTTGATGTCCCATAATCCTATGCCTTTCAACTTCTCCCTTATCATTTCAGGGATGAGCGACGGATTCCTCTGCTGTTCAAAAGTAGGAAGGATTATACCTCTCTCCCTGAAACGCTTTACGGCATTCTCCAGGACTTTTTCATCAGTTATTTTATCAATTGGTGATATCATCTCTAACTATTTTTTGGTTATAATAATGCGCAATTTACTAAATGTAAAGTAAAATACTTATATAATAAGAAATAATAGAATAAAATACTATTAAAGCATTAAAAACAGGAAAATAAATATATTTGCATTATGGTTTTATTAGGAAAAAAAGGAGATCACAACAGGTGAAGAAGCTTGATGAAATTGACAGGAAGTTACTGAACATTCTTCAGACAGACAGTCGGATAACAGTAAGGGAGTTGTCTGAGAAACTACATTTGTCAACCACCCCGGTTCATGAGAGAATAAAAAAGCTGGAGGGGAATGGTTACATACAGCAGTATATTGCTGTACTTGACCCCAAGTTACTGGGGAAGAGGCTTATAGTATATATATCGGTTTCGCTTGTCACACACACCAAAGAGGCTGTTGATGAGTTTGAGGCTGCTATGGAGAGACTTGATGAAGTGATGGAGTGTTATTACATATCAGGTAATGCCGACTTTCTGGTAAAGGTATATTGTAATGATATGGATGATTATCATAGTTTTATCACCTACAAGTTTTCTGTGATAAAGAATATTACACAATTCTATAGTTCCTTTGTAATGGCTGAGACTAAGGTAAAGCGGAACTACAGTCTGTAATTTTTATGCAATCTCTTTGGCTCCCTGAAGCACTACCAGCATTTTCACTGCTCTTTCAAAGTGTGCCTGTTGAATACATGGGGTAAGAAACTCAGCGCTGAGAAGTCTGAAGTCTTCCTTTGAAAAACGGGCTGACACGTAATCGTTCTCATATATATATTCATCAGATAGTTCAGACAGTGTTGTGATACTGTTATTCTGTCTGAAGATAATATTTGTTCTGTCCTTTAATCTTGCAAGCAGATATCCTTCTTCAGCCTGGTTAAAGGCCGATGCGGTAAGGAAGAGCCTTGGTTTGTCTTTATACGGGGACCCGGCTGTGGGGCAGAATGTGGTGCAGTTGCCGCATTCATTACAGAAGTTGGCTATATTGAGTACCTGGTACTGTTGTTGTAGCTCGAAAGGTTTGTCATCGCTTATTATTATTTCGCCGTTTTCATTGAGAGCTGCCTTCTGCAGCATTATTCTGAAAGGAGTGATGTTATATGACCTGTTTGCAAAATTTGGACACACTGATACACAAATATTGCATAACTCATCGCAGTAAAGGCAGCGTTGGGCTTCTTTTATGGCACTATCCCTGTTGATTGTCTCACTTACAAGGTCAAAGCTCTTTCTACGGCTCAGGGGCAACTCTTTTAGTTCAGTGCTGTATTGTCTGATAGATTTTTTTATTATCAGCTCCTTTTTAGTATGTATGTCTCTTCCTTCAGGTTTGCTGATTGAAAAGGTTATGCCATGGTTTGCTATTATTTCGGCAGCAGCTTTCCTGCCGTCAGCGATAGCATTTATTGCTGTGGAGGCTCCTCTCAGGGCATCTCCACCAATGTATACATCAGCGAGTTGAGTCATGTATGAGCCAGTGAGTGTTCTTAGCTCTTCGTCTGTGGCAAAGGGCAAAGATCTCTGCTGTCCTATGGCAGGTATAATCGTATCGCATTCAATCTCAAATGATGAGTCTTCTATCTTAACAGGTGTTGGTCGTCCTTTGTCATCTACTCCGCACAGTTCCATTCTGGTGCATGATATGGCTTTCACTTTTCCATTATCTCCAATTATCATCTCAGGAGAAGCGAGCTCAATCACCCTTATCCCTTCCTCCAGCACTGCCTTTATCTCACCCTGGTCAGCGGGCATTTCATTTATGGTGCGTCGGTATATCACTGTTACTCTGCCATTTTTGCCTGTCAGGCGCCATGCAGTGCGGGCTGCATCCATTGCAGTATTCCCTCCTCCGATAATCACAATGTTCTCTCCGGCACCTGTCTTCTCTCCGGCTCTTGCCCTGTAAAGAAAAGAGAGTGGGTCAATAACCCCTTGAAGATCAGATCCATCTATTGCAAATGGTGTGGCTGTCTGTGCTCCGGCACCTATAAAGAGCGAGGAATACTCTTTCCGCATTTTGCTGAAGAGAGAGGCATCTACAATTGTGTTGTATTTTACTGATACTCCAAGTTCTGTTATCCTGTTGATATCTTTGATGATAGCTTTGTCAGTAAGCCGGAATCCTGGAATGGCAAACTGTACCATCCCCCCTGGTTCTGACCTTGACTCAAAAACATCTACACTGAAGCCGGCCAGCGCCAGAAAATATGCACATGAAAGACCTGAGGGTCCGGCTCCTATGACCGCAATCCTGATCCCATTGTTCCTTATCTCTTTTGTCTCTTCCTCAGACACTTCCGCGATGAAGCGTTTTATCTCCCTTATCTGCAGTGGATTATCATAGTTTATCCTGGTGCATTTCCCCTGGCAGAGGTGATCACATACCATGCCTGTAGTTGACGGAAAGGGGTTTGTCCGGAGGATTGCCTCATGTGCCTTGTCAAACATCTTGTGCGATGTATAATACATATAATCAGGGATGTCCTGTCCGGTTGAACAGGTGTCGCGGCAAGGTGCTGAGATACAGTCAAATTCAGTAAGACTGCGTTTGGTCTTTATGTCAGGTGTCCGGAGGTATTCTCTTCTGTATCTGCCGGAACAGATAATCCTGTCAGCATACTCATTAAGATATGCCAGTGAAACTTGTTTACCCTCTGCTGTCTCTCCGCCTCCGTTTACGAATTCTGCTATGCTCCCTGCTGATTTGGTGTCAAAGGCACTGTTTAGCTCATCGAAATACTGTTTTAACCTCATGTATCCGCCGGGTCTTAAGAGGTCAGAGCATACTGTCACCGTTTTAAAACCGCAGGAAATCACATCGGCAATATTAAAAGCATCTACTCCTGCCGAGAAGGAGAGTGTGAGCTCGCCTGTGAAGTCATTCTGGAGTTTTTTTGCCACATTTATTGAGATGGGGTGTAAGGCACGACCACTCATATACATCATTTCAACGTCATTGCCAAAGCACCCCTTGTTATTTACAGACTCCAGAGTATTGGTGAGTTTCAGCCCGAATTGCAGATTGTGCTTGTCTGACAGCTTCCTTAGAGAGCGAATGATATTCAGGGCATCTCCATATTTCAGGTCGTGTTCAAAGGCAATGTCAGGTACTATGGTTTTGAAATCAAGCTTTTTATTCAGTATCTCTCTGAGACTATCGGCCCCCAGCAATGTGGGGTTCAGCTTAACAAATGTGTGAAGCTTTTTCTTTTCTATAAGATACCTTGCTATCTCTTCAATCTCACCGGCAGGACAACCATGCATTGTAGACAATGTTATATTGTCAGAAAGAGAGGCGGGGATGTATATTTTATCAATCTCAGGTATGATATCTCTTATCTCATCTTTTTTCTTTTCTATCTCTTCACCGCAGTCTCTCATCTTCATGAGAAACCAGTCAACATTATCACTCATTATGCCATTGAGGTTATACCCTACACTCATGTTGAATATTACCCCCGGTTGATTACCCCACCCAAGTGTGTGATTCAGAATATGAATCATCATCCACGCCTTCAGATATTCATCAAAGCTATCACTTACTTTAAGTTCCTGCGACCATTCGCAGTTATATCCTTCATCCTGCATGTCTATGCAGGGTTTTGATATTAATAGCTCATCCAGTGTCTGAATGGTTTTCAGTTCTATATATCTTGCTCCCATCAACCAGGCTCCGATAATGTTCTGCGACATCTGTGTATGCGGCCCTGCTGCCACACCTATTGGCGTCTGCAGTAGGTGCCCAAACATTTCTGTGGATAGTTTCTGATTGTCTGCAGGTTTGAAAAACAGATCATCAGGTATGCCAAAGATGCTGCCTTCTCTTTTGTGCTCTCCTAAAATCATAAGCAACAGCTGACGCAGGGGTATAGGATAGAACTTATCTGATGTTTTCACTTTATACGGTTTTGATGAACAACAAAACTAAGTAAATCAAATGATATTTGTGAATTGTTACCTGGCATAATATGGTAAAATGCCTCTTACAGTATTTTGATTATGCATTATTTTCAATGTGTTATAAGTAATGCCTTTTGCAGGGAGGAGGTCATTAAACCTTACCTTACAGTATGATCTCCTGCAAACAGGCATTGCTGATAACGGTCATTATTTTGAATATAAATTCCTCAGCACCTTTTCCGGGGTCATTGGGAGGTTAAAATCAGGTGTATATCCTGGGTTGAAGGCTTTAATAGCATTCTGTATTGCAAAATAGGCTCCTATGCCATACATGAACGGGGGTTCACCTACCGCCTTTGATTTCATTACAGCAAGTTCCGGACCTGTTGTCTCAAGTGGTATACATTCAAGCCTTGAAGGTGCTGAATAGATGTCAGGGACTTTATATGTAGAGAGAGTATCAGACAGGAGTCGTCCCTCACTGTTGAAAACAATCTCTTCCATGGTACTCCATCCAAGACCCTGTAGTACGCCTCCCTCTATCTGCCCCTTATCAATCACCGGATTCAGGCTGTTGCCAAAGTCATGAACAATAAGAACCTCATCAATGTCGTATGTCCCCCTGATGCAATCAACAGTTACTGTAATAATTGCGGTGCCATATACATGATAAGCAAAGGGATTTCCTTTCTCTGATGTTTTATCAAAGAATATTTTTGGTGTGGTGTAATGTCCTATTTCTGAAAGTGATACTCTTTTTAAAAAGGCTTCTTTTATTAGCTCCTGCCAGGTAAGTTCTGTAGGGGTCGACTCTTTGAAGATAATCTCGTTATGAAATGAGATATCTTCAGCATTGCAACCTGTTATTGCTGATGCAACCTTTTTCAGTCGTGCTGAGAGTGCATTGCAGGCTATTATCAGGGCATTCCCATTTAAGTCAGTGCCACTGCTTGCTGCAGTGGGAGAGGTGTTGGCTACCCTGGATGTATTTGTGGTTTCAAGCTTTACCCTGTTTATATTAACAGAAAAGACTGCCGCTGCTATCTGAGCCAGTTTAGTGTTTACTCCCTGTCCCATTTCTATTGCACCAGTACTTATCCCAATGCTGCCATCCTGGTATATATGTACCAGTGCTCTGGCTTGATTCATTGTAGTATTAGTGAAAGAGATTCCGAAGCATACAGGCATAACTGCCATTCCTCTCCTGGCGTTTGGTGAAGAGGCGTTGAAGTCGTTTATCTCTTTCTCTTTGTTGTTGAGCTGAAACTTCTCCGACGCTTCATTAAAACACTCTTTTATATTTGATCCGGAGGCTACCTGCCCATATTGGAACAGATCTTTTTCTTTGAGCAGATTTGTCTTTTGTATTAAACGGGCAGGTATATTAAGCTTGTATGCAGCCAATGCGATTGCAGATTCGATAACGAAAATGCCCTGTGGCGCTCCAAAACCTCTGAAAGCAGTATTGGGAGGGAGGTTGGTTCTGCAACTGTATACTGTTACTTCGGTATTTGGGATGAAATAGGCATTTGTGGAATGAAAAAGTGTGCGTTCCATAATCGCCGGAGAGAGGTCAGCGGAGGCTCCTCCGTTCTGATACATTGTAGCTTTAAATGCAATGATTCTGTAATCTTTTGACAATCCTATCCTGAAGTCAGAGCTGTAGGGATGTCTTTTGCCAGTCATACGAATATCATCATGCCTTGGGAGGACAAGCTTAACAGGTCTGTGGAGGTGATATGCTGCCAGTGCTGTCATTACAGCAAAGCCGGTTGCCTGGTCTTCTTTACCTCCAAAGCCACCTCCAAGACGTGCCACATCAACCTCTATCTGGTTCATTGTCATGCCAAGGACCTGTGCCGTAATCCGCTGCACTGCCGTTGGACCCTGTGTTGATGAGTGTATCTTTATCCCTCCGTTATCTGCAGGGTATGCATATGCACCCTGGGTCTCAATATACAAGTGCTCCTGAGCTCCACTGTCAACACTCCCTTCAAAGATATATTCGCACTGGTCCCAGGCTTCTTCTATCTCACCAAGCCTGAAGGTACGGGGAGGTATCAGGAATTCTTCTCTCTCTCTTGCAATGCGTGGGTCTGTGATAATCTCAAGAGGCTCACTTATTATCTTAATCAATCCGGCAGCACGTCGGGCTGTCAGCTCATCTCTCGCAACAACAAGGGCTATTGGCTGTCCGTAGTAATGTGTCTCGTCAGAAGCAAAGAGAGGCTCATCAGCAATAATACCACCTATCTCATTCTGCCCAGGTATATCCGCCGATGTGAAAATCCTTTCAACACCTTTAACAGCCATGGCATCTTCTAAATGCACTCCGGTGATCTTTGCGTGTGCTGCCTTAGAACCTAGAACAGCCCCATATAACGTGTTATGTAACACCGGGATGTCATCAAGATAGACGGATCTTCCTCTTACATGATTTGCTGACTCCATATTATTCATATAAGATCCTCCAGTTTAATGACGTCAGGGAAAAGTTTTATGAAATGGGCAAACAGAAGTTGACGAAGCAATAATCTTTTATATCCGGCACTGCCCCTGATATCACTTATTGGGGAAATCTCTTCCTCCATTACAGTTACAGCGCTGACAATCAGATCAGGGCAAAGTGTCTTGCCTGTCAGGAAAGCAGAGGTCATGACAAGTGTCAACGGCACCGGACTGACACCTCCTGCAGAGATTGTGCATTGTTCAATAAACTTCCCATTTGTTATGATTGTCATTGCACTATTTACGCTGGCAATATCAAGATGTTTTCTTTTGCTTATCTTTTCAAAACTGAACAGTGAGGGCTCAATATTTATTCTGACACTTCTGAGGTATTCATTCTCTTTTAGATCCAGCTTCTTGTAGCCTTTGTAAAGGTTTTTCAGAGCTATTGTTCTCTCAGTCTCATGCGAACTGATTGTTACATCTGCATTCAATGCCAGTAAGATAATAGTAAAATCAGCTATTGGTGATGCATTGACAATATTGCCTCCTATGGTTGCCATGTTTCTTACGGGTTCAGAAGCAACAGATTCAAGTGATGATATGATGCCAGGGTAGGATTCAGAAATGATCTCTGATTGCTTCAGTTCGTTTATTGTCAGTGATGTTCCTATGGTCAGCGAGTTCTCTTTCAGCTCTGTTTTAGTCAGTTCCTCTTTGCGGTATAGTGAAGCTATCTCCTTTTCAGCAAGGGCATCAGCTTCCCTGACATATAAGTCTGTTCCACCAGCAACGAGTCGTCCACCTGCGGTTGAAAAATCCTTCTCCGGGATATTCATAAGTCTTTCAGGTATAGTAAGGAAGTAGCCGGGAAGTGAGTTTTGACTGACAAGCCACCTTACAGGGTCTTTCTGGTCTTTCTCTCTCATGGCTGCAGCTATCTCTGATGCTGCCCTTTCAATTGACTTATATCCGGTACAGCGGCATATGTTACCGCTTACGGCATTGATCAGAGTATCAGAGTCACTTTTATTTTCTGAGAGGCAGTCGGAGGTCAATGACATGACAAAACCCGGGGTGCAGAAGCCGCATTGTGTTGCAGCGTTTTCAACCACAGCCTTCTGGACTATGGTGAGATTTTCTCCGTTTATGCCTTCAATGGTGACAATGTGGCATCGATGAATGTTGCCTATTGGAGTAAGACAAGCAACGATGTTTTTATAAATCATCTTATTGCCCTCCAGCGTTCCAAGTAGTACTGTGCATGCACCGCAGTCACCCTCACGGCAGCCTGCCTTGGTGCCTTTGAGCCCCATCTCTGTCCTGATGAAGTCCAGCAGGGTACTCCCGGAAGGTTTATCAGTAGAGACAGTCGTGTTATTTAATATAAATGTTACCATCAGACTAAGATAATGAAAACGGTAATTGCTCTTATTCAGCTGAGGATGAAAAAACTATTATTTCCTCTAAACTCTTTTTCTTCGCACACCTACTATCTCGGCTGCAATGCTGACGGCTATTTCTGCAGGTGTCTGACTGCCAATAGGTAATCCAATAGGTGTCTTTATGGCCATAATCCTTTCTTCTGCATAGCCCTCTCTTCTTAGCTGATCAAAGATGACGTTCACTTTGCTTCGGCTACCTATCATGCCCAGATACTTCAACTCTTTGGAGAGCATCTGCCGCAGAATAATATCATCAGATCTATGTGCAAAGCTCATGATCACAACATAACTACCTGGGTCCTCAGGAATCAACGAACCCGATTTTCTGTAATCAATTACTTCTTTATTGTTTGCAGCTTCATTTGAAATAAAGGTTGAAAGCTCTTTGCGGTCATCATAGACAACCACACGAAAATCAAGCATCCGCATTATCCTGCTTAAGGGGAGACTGATGTGTCCTGCTCCGAAGATATAAACCGTCTCCTGAAAACCCACCTCTTCAGTGTATTTCCATTCAGCCTGATTAGAGTGTCTCAATCCTCTGTTCTTCCCAGTCTTTTCACCTGTTGAAAAGCTGAGCCCCGATGGGCATACTTCAATAATGGCTCTCCCACCACTTTCGATGCATTCTGTAATTGAACCAATTGTACTTTTCTCCCGGGGTGAGACAGGAATAAATGCATGAGTCTGTTCGCCTGAGCATATCATGCCTGACCTGTCATGTTCTGCCTCCGGATCGTGTACCTGATGAATGACTGATATCTCTTTTGTGTTATTGTTTAATAGATGCCGGGCCCTTTCAACCATATTATACTCCATGACACCTCCTCCTACAGAACCAGAAATATCTCCGTGTTCAGCTACTGCCATCTTGAATCCTGGCCGTCCTGGACTACTACCTTTTGTGTCAATAACAATAATCAAGACCACTCTTTCATTGTCATCAAGGTGCTTTCGTATGAAATTCCAGATCTCCATAGTGCTATTTTGTGTCCGACTAATATAGGGAATTAGATTTGTTGCTGGTCTTCTTATAAAGAATTACCTTTAAATTTATTAAATAATTATGGGAAGAATAATTGTTATTTTCTGGTTGCTGATACTTGTGGCCTTCGCTGCAGGAGATACCTATGTTGATGGAGTCTACAACGGCACTTCACGTTCAGTTTATGTAAATGAACCTTACTTTGGCACTGCCACAATAGTTATCAGTAATGGAAAGTTTTCAAGTGTAAGCTTTTTTATCAGGGACTCGGTTAAGCATGAATGGTTTGATGAAAAATATGAACGTCATTTTGAGGGGAATGAACAATACATTCAGCAGTGCAGAAACGATCTTAAAGGTGTGCGCTCTTACCCTGAGACGCTTTTGAAGTGTCAGGATCCAGATGAAGTTGACTGCATGAGTGGGGCTACCTGGTCTTATAATATTTTCAGAGCCTCGGTGGAAGAGGCTCTGAAAAAAGCAGTTAAGGATAAATGAAGATTATTTGCCTTATACAAATTAACATCATTCTGCCAGAACATTTATTACAGGAGCCAGTGACTCAGCAATGCGCATCATTCCAAGATCATTCGGATGTATTCCGTCAACTGTTCCTTCGTGGTCTGTACCTATAACATCGTCTCCGGTTTTGTAATACAATCCCTTTATGCCATTTGATATAAGGTAATCAAATGCCTTCCTGAGTTCGATATTTTTTTTGCCAGGCTCTGAGTCTTTCTTCTCAATAAACCCATTCTCAAAATAGATGCTTTCAACCAGCAACACAGGTGTCTCAGGTCTCTTCTGCTTCAGGAGTTTGACAAGAGCCACTGTTCTGTCATAAACTTCTTCGCGTTTGGTGTTTGGGTTGTTATCAAGGACATAAAGTGCGGCATCAATCTCACACATAGCCTCACCAACTGACAACTCACAATTGCCATTGCCGCTGAAGCCAAAGTTTATGATGCTTCTGTCTATCTGCCGTGAAATGATGTTTGTAAAAGCCAGTCCGGGTCTGGAGGCACATCCTCCCTGGGCAATGCTTGTTCCATAATATACTACAGGCTTGTTTGCTATGAGATAGTTATCCGCCGGGGTGGTGATTTCTGCACTGTTCCTGATCCCTATAGACAAAGATTCAACTCCATCATATAACGGTAAATTAAGCAGGTATTCCCGATAAACAGTGCCTCCCTCCTTAAGCATGGTGTATTCATTCTCTTTGCCTTTTACACGACCTGTGTTAATATATTTCCAGTGACCGTCAGTATAAGCATACAGGTCTATCCCCCTGACGCCGGTGCTGGCCATGTGGTCCATGGTGTAATTGTTCAGGAGAGTCCATCGTACGACTATCTCCGGAGAATTTGTCCGGAAACGGATGGAAATACCCGCTGAATTCTGCCCAAGGGCCCATACCTCCTTGCGTAATGTCTCCCTGTATTTTGCAGGGAAACGGCCATATGTTTTCTCGGTATGAAATCTTCCGATCACGGTAAGTTCCTGACCGTCATAAAATATTATAGAATCATCTTTTTGCTGCTCCTGGCCTGAGGACTCAAAAGAGCAGAGAAGAATAAAAAATACAAGCAGCGCCACAGCCCTGCCTTTAAACACAGTTGAAATGTAACCTGAGAGTACTGATGATTTCTCGTTTTGTTTCATAAAAGAGGCTTTATATTTATTTTGTTGATTATTGTTGTCTCCCGTTGCCTATTCTTATCATCCGTTTAAATCATAACTATCAGACCTGGTTAAGAAGGAGTGATGTATGTTTTGTATGAGCCTGCTTTACAGATAATATTTAAAAAGAGTGTGTGTGCCAGATGACCATGTACAGGGTGATTTCCGGATACGAAAAAAGATAACGTAAGTCAGAAAACACTTTAATCTTAAACAAGGTCATCAACAATTCTTCTTAGGAACTGAATAGAGGCTCTGTTATGGTAGTCAAAGGTAGATAAAAAATGGTCAATCCTTGCTTACAATTTTACCTTTGACATCATCGATTTTTATAACATTGGTCCTGTTAGTAAGTCCGTCGTAAGACTTGAATACAATAATGCCTGTTTCTGAGAATTCAGGTGCCGAGAAACTGTTATATTTTCCTTCAGAATAGAGATTCTCAAATTTCCATTCAAACCTGCCTGTATCAAGGTTTAGTTTACCCACGAAGCCAATAGTGCTTAAATAGGCTTTATTGCCTACAATTAGCGGCTGTGACAGGTTGAACCCATATATAGGTGTCGACCATATAATTTTATTTGTGGCCGGGTTAATTTTCCTTGCAAAGCTTGCCGCATTGTCATTAGAGTTTTCAACGAAGAAAGCAACTATATCTTTGTTCATATCAATCATATAGAGCTTCTCAATCTGTTTATGAGTCTTCATGTCAAACCACATTTTCCCGTCCCTGTTAACTTTGCCTCCCTCAAGCACCGTGAGATTCTGTCCGTTCAGTGTCAGGGTCATTGCACCACTCCTTGAGTTCTCAGGATAAAGAGCCTCCTCAGCATATGCCGCCACTCGTTCATATTTTGAGCCAGCCTCCGGACTTTCAGGTCTGACAGGCCTCTTTGTTTCTTCACGCTTTGTCGCATGGCATGCAGTAAGAGATACCATAGCAAAGATTATCAGAAGTTTTCTCATTGTATTGTCTTGTGTGATTTGATGCAATTAAGCAAAACTTTCTATATGATTATCTTTTATCAGGCTGTGAGAAGGGTTTTGATTCAATCACCATAGCTGGTTTTCAAGAAAAATCAGGAAAATAACTAAGGTAAATATTCCTGGTTCTCATTCTGGACTTTTCTGTGAACAGGAATAAATTACTTTATTCTCATCTTATAAGCTGTTATTTTAAGCACCTCATTCACCTGATCTTCTTCTGAAACATCAATTATAAGCGGAATGAGCTTGCCTACAGGTTTACTTTCAGCAAAAGCCTTTTTAATATGGTCAGCGATATCAAGGTCATATATTCCTGGGTAGTCCTTCTCGGTGAAATAAAACGCCGTTTTGAAAAAACCGTCCCAGACCGACATCCAAAAGACAGTCTTTTTTTTATAAACGACTTTACATAGCCAGGCTTTTCCATCGTTATAATACCTCCATTCAGGGTTAAGCCCATGCTCATCACTGGTTATTGTATTCATCAGCAGGTTGTATGAACCGAAACTCCCTTTCAGAGTCTTTTGCAGGATATTTGTGTCGGGATACGTTTCCTTGTCACCTAATAACTGTTTTTCCATAGTATAAATATACGAATGAGACACAAATGATCCGGTAAAAGATGTTATTAAAATTTATTATAACTCCCTTTTTTTGGCCAGGTTTTGTTCTGTCAGAACCAATGATGAAAAAAAAGCAACACTTTTATTCAATGATTTGCCAATTAGTATAACTTTGGTGTCCTTTTTCAAAAATCAGAATAATGGAAAATGTCTTCGGAAAAATTAATGAACTGTCAGAAAAGTACAGGGATTACACGGCAGAGAATCTGTCGAAACTGGTAAAGATTAAGTCGCTCAGCACCAAGGAAAAAGATGTTCAGATTGAGTTGAAGCATCAAATGGAAGAGGCTGGGTTTGACGACGTTTTTATTGATGGTCTGGGTAATGTTATTGGCAGAATCGGAGAGGGGAGCAGGGTCCTGGCCATAGATGGGCATATGGATACGGTTGACATTGGTAATATTGATAACTGGAGCTTTAACCCTTTGGGAGGAGAGGTGAAAGAAGGCTTTGTTCATGGGCGTGGAACTGTTGATCAGGAGGGAGGCCCTGCGGCTTTTGTAACCTCAGGGAGGATATTGAAAGAGCTGGGCTTTGATAAAGACATTACAATATATTTTGTCGGAAGTGTTATGGAGGAAGACTGTGATGGTCTTTGCTGGAAATATATTATTGAGGAAGATAAGATCAGGCCTGATGTTGTTATAAGCACTGAGCCTACAAATCTGAATATTTACCGTGGACACCGGGGTAGGATGGAGATACATGTACATTTCTATGGAGTGTCATCGCATGGTTCGGCTCCAGAGAGAGGAAAAAATGCTATATATATGGCTTCAAGGGCTGCGTTGGAGGTAGAGAAACTGAATGACAGGCTGGCATATGATGACTTTCTTGGCAAAGGCAGTGTTACCATCTCGGAAATAATCTCAGGGAGTCCATCATTATGTGCTGTTGCTGACTATGCCCGTCTTCATCTCGATCGCAGATTGACATGGGGTGAGACAAAAGAATCAGCAGTAAAGGAGATAGAAGAGATTGTTAAAGGCATGAATGCCAGGGTTGAGGTTCTTGATTACTCAGAGAGGGCTTATACAGGTCTGGAGTATGGTATGGAAAAGTATTATCCTACCTGGAAACTGGAAGAGAGTCATGAAGCTGTGCAGGATGGAGTGAAGGCTTATACTACCCTTTTTGGAAGGGAACCAGTTGTTGATAAATGGACCTTTTCAACAAACGGAATAATGACTTGTGGGACATATAAGATACCTACTATCGGATTTGGACCAGGTAATGAGGTTCTGGCACATGCCCCTGACGAAAAGGTTCCTGTAAATGATCTGGTTATGGCCTCAGCATTTTATGCAGCATATGCATATCTGTTTGCAGGGGAAGAGACAATTGAGGAATAATAGTATTAACAATTAACCGGCAAAACACAATGAAATTAAAAGAGAGAGCAGATTATCTCAGCAAAATAAATTCAGGTTTATACGGTGAGGATTTTCTTCTTACATGGGAGAAGAGTGAGAGTGATCTCAGAGTGATACTGGAAGTTGCGGCTATTCTTAAAGAGATGCGATCTGCAAATATTTCAACACGTCTTTTTGACTCAGGTCTGGCAATATCAAATTTCAGGGATAACTCAACACGTACAAGATTCTCCTTTGCTTCAGCCAGTAACCTTTTAGGGCTGGCAGTGCAGGATCTGGACGAGGAAAAGTCACAGATAGCCCATGGGGAGACAGTTCGTGAGACGGCAAATATGATCTCATTTATGTCTGACTTTATTGGCATACGTGACGACATCTTCCTGGACGAGGGCCATAAATATATGCTTGAGGTTGGTGCAGCACTTGATGAGGGCTTCGAAAAGGGCGTTCTGCCTGTCCGTCCCGGAATCGTCAACCTTCAGTGCGATAAAGATCATCCCACGCAGTCTATGGCAGATCTGATGCATCTGACTAATGTGTTTGGCTCTCTTGAGGCTTTACGCGGGAAAAAGATAGTTATGAGCTGGGCATATTCACCAAGCTATGGTAAGCCTTTGTCTGTTCCTCAGGGTATTATATCCCTTATGTCACGTTTTGGCATGAATATAGAACTTGCATATCCTGAAGGTTATGAACTTATCCCTGAGATTGTTGATATAGCTGCTGTAAATGCCAGAAATAGCGGAGGGTCATTCAAAATAAACCACTCTATGTCTGATGCAATGAGAGATGCGGATATCGTTTATCCAAAGAGCTGGGCTCCTTTCAACATCATGAAACAGAGGACCCAGATACTTAAAAGTGGTGATAAGGCAGCATTGAAAGAGCTTGAGCAGGTATGTCTTGCCAATAATGCTAAATTCACTGACTGGGAATATAATGAGGATATGATGAAGAGTACCCGCGATGGCAATGCACTTTATATGCATTGCCTGCCAGCTGATATAAGTGGTATATCATGCAGGCAGGGAGAGGTGAGTGCTGCCGCTTTTGAACATCACAGAATACAGACTTATCATGAAGCAGGATACAAGCCTTATATTATTGCTGCTATGATGCTTACAAACAGATTTGAAAATCCGGGGGAAATACTGAACGAACTCTTAATACGTAACAGGAAAAGGGTTGGGTAGGGTAATTTGTAATTGATATACGCCGGGATGTGAGTGTTTACACCCGGCAGCTTTTAATACTGAACCCTCCTGGGCAGAAAAGCACCCTTGATGTCTTCTCTGATAATCTTATTATTCCTTGCAACAACAACACCTCTCTTTATTACATAGTCTGCAATGCCTGTTGTTCGAAAGCCTTCGTAAATTTCTGTGTCGCAGTTCTGAATATGATCAGCAGCAGATATTGTTCCTGATGTTTCGGGATCCCATATCACAATATCAGCATCTGATCCTTCCATGATCTCTCCCTTGCGTGGATAGAGCCCAAATATTTTTGCAGGGGTGGTTGAGAACAGATCTACCATCCTGTTAACTGATATTCTGCCTGTCATAACTCCATAGGTATATAACAACGCCAGTCTGTGCTCAACTCCTCCTGCTCCGTTGGGTATCAGTCTGAAGTCATTGATCCCACTCATCTTCTGTGCAATTGTGAACGGACAGTGGTCTGTGCCAATAGTGTCAATTGTCTCTTCTGCAATACCTTTCCAGAGTTCTTCGTTATCACCAACGCCTCTTAATGGGGGACTCATAACAAATTGTGAGGTATTGATATACTTCCCTTCGTAACGAGAGTCATTCAGAAGAAGATAATGTGGGCAAGTCTCAGCATATACCTTCACGCCTCTTGATTTAGCCTCCCTGATAATTGGAGGCGATCCGGCTGCAGAAACATGAACAATATAAAGCCTGCACCTGTATTTATCAGCCATCCGGATTAACCTGGCTATTGCCTCTGTCTCTGTATTTCCGGGGCGGGATAGAGAATGGTATAGAGGGTCTCTTTTGCCCTCCCTGAAAAGTCTCTCTTTTAGTGCCTCAATCTCATCTCCTTCCTCACAGTGTGCTGTGACCAATGCTCCGGCTTTGCCTGCTGTTTCCAGTACTTTGCATATTGCATTATCATCAAGACCAATGCTGTTTTTATATGCCATGTATATCTTGAAACTGGTTATGCCCGTTCTTATACACTCAGCCATTTCAGAAGAGGTGGTGTTACGCCATTCCACCGGACTTACATGAAATGAATAGTCAGCCAGTGATCCTGCCGCCTCCTCCATTCTGTGACTGAGTGCTGTTGTCAGCGACTCACCTCTTGACGGTGTTACAAAATCCAATAATGTAGTAGTGCCTCCGGCCAGTGCGGCCTTGCTTCCGGTGATGAAGTCGTCAGCCGAGTATCCTGAGGGGCCTGGCAGATGCATATGGACATGAGGATCAACGCCTCCCGGGAAAATATACCTTCCGGATGCGTCAACAGTGATGTCTGCTATACAATCATTGGTGTCAATTGTGCCGGTCTTAACTATTCTCTCTCCGTCAATAAGAATGTCGCTCTTTTCAGTATTTTCTGCTGAGACAACCAGCCCGTTTCTGATAAGTGTCTTCATTTAGTCAGTCATTTCTCTCAAGCCATTTCAGAACAGCAAAATTTATTAATCCGATAACAAGGAGGAGGATACCAAACAGAGGATATGATATTTGCCACCTGGCTTCTCCAGTCATCATGGTCCATTCACTCATCCCAAAAATGCCTGCCAGCAGTGTCATTGGCATAAAAATGGTAGTTATGAGAGTCAGGCGTCTGACCGATGCATTTGTCAGGTTTGAGTCACGCGCCATCTTATTGTTGAGCATAGAGGCATATAACTCCATCAGGCTTGTGACTTTATCACGGTTACTTTCAGTTGTCTCGAGGAAATTTGAGATATGATCATAGATATCACGGTAGTCAACTGTGGCTTTCTCAGGAATAAAACTGCTGTCATTCCTTACAATCTTTATAAGGATCTCCCTCTCATGGAAAATACTCTTCCTCAGAGAGAGGAGGCTGCGGCGCAGATAAAGCAATGTTGTCGCGTCAAATCCTCCAGGATTGTCAAGTATCTCTTCCTCTGCAGCATCAATCTCTTCCTCTATCGAATCAATAACCGGGACCATGCTGTCAACCACATTGTCAAGGACAAGGTGTGCCAGTTTTGCCGGGCTGCTTTTAATGTTATGTGTGTTTCTCCTTACCATCTGATCAATTGCAGAAAGAGGATTTCTGCTGGATTCTGAAAACCCGCTTACCGTAATGATGAAATTACTGCCGATAAAAAGATCCACCTCATCTGAAACTATTTTCCTGCTTTCGTAGTATAAGGAGTTAAATATTACGAAGCTGTAATTTGAGAAGTCTTCAATCTTTGGCATCTGGTTTTCATCAGTACAGTCTTCTATGGAGAGCGGATGTAAAGATAATGGTCCTGATAGCTCAGAAAGTTCTTCCCGTGAGGCATTGACATAGTCAAACCAGACATAGCCTTTTAATGAAAGCGCTTTCAGGGCTTCATCAAAATCAGATAGCGGAGTATATTCTCCTGATGGCGAAATATGGTGGAAGGATGCTTTTGACATAATCGAATTTCAGCTAAATTTGAATGTGAATTTAGGAAAGAATTAGATTCTGGCATCAAAATTGTTTTTTATATCCAAACGGGATTCGAAAGAATCCATAAAATTGAAGATCATGAAAAAGATTGCATTAGTTTCGGTTGTCTCTCTGATGGTTACCCTGGTAGCCTCAGGTGCTGTGAAGAGACAGGATGAAGATAGGCTGGGTCTGCCCGGTGATAATCTGAATCTGTATGCTGTAATGAAGTTGTTCCAGGAGTCGGAGACACTGGAAGGATTTGAAAGAAGTCTTAATGATGAGGATCAGATGATCAATAACCTTGACCTTGACGGTGATAACAGGGTTGATTATATAAGAGTCCTTGATTATGTTGATGGTGATGATCATACCATTGTTCTCCAGGTAGCTCTAAATGCGCGTGAGAATCAGGATGTAGCTGTCTTTACTGTAAATCGTGACAGGGCTGGTAATGTGACAGTACAGCTGATCGGTGACGAGGCACTTTACGGACGGAATTATATTATTGAACCATATTACGGTGATGTGACAGAGACGCCTAACCCTGCCTATATAGGCAATGCCGGTCAGCAGAATGTTGTTGTGACTCGTGTTACAAGGGTTGAGGTTGCTGCCTGGCCGGTAGTAAGGTTTATGTATGTGCCGGGATATGTTGTATGGAGGTCACCATGGTACTACGGTTATTATCCGGGCTACTGGCACTACTGGCATCCACACTACTGGCATTATTACTACGGATACCATTCACATATGGACAATTACTATTATGGTTACTATCATCGCTGGGATCACTATCGCTGGGATAGATACAATGATTACTACTATTCAAGACACAGGTCACATTCAACGATAGTGGTTAACAATATCAATAACAACTATTACACTAAGACATATTCCCGTCCGGAGACTAGAGATGAAGGATCGAGAACCTACGAAAGGCGTGAGGCTACACGGGCTGCATCGACCAGCAAGCCAGGCCGGGAGTCGACACTGACAAACTCGTCGGTACAGAATGGCAACAGACGTACTTCAACAGCTGGCACTAATAGCCGTTCAAACACAAACACAAAAGCCAGTGGTACAAACACATCCAATGGCCGACGTTCAACAGTGTCTTCATCAGGCACAACCAGGTCTTCTTCAGCAAATAGTTCGAACAACTCAGGCAGATCGCAGGTTTCAACAAGAAACAGGAATCAGAGTCAGTCGAGCGTAAACAGCAGATCAAACAACAACAGCCAGAACAAATCGAGTGCGGGTACCAGTGCAGGACGCTCTTCTTCATCATCAAGAAGTGGCAGCTCGGGGAGCTCGGCTGCATCTAAAGGCTCAACAACCTCACGCAGCTCTGCTGCTTCAGGCTCGGGCTCTTCAAGCAGGTCTTCATCTTCAGCACAGTCTGGAAGCAGCTCAAGGAAGTCACAGGCCTCAAGCTCTTCAGGTAAAAGATCAAGCAGCTCCTCCGCTTCAAAAGAATCAAAGAGCAAGAGCAGTAAATCAAGCTCCTCAGAAAAGAAAAGCAGGAGATCAGGAAACTAAAATGCAATTTCCATTATACCATCAGGCCACAGCTTTTTGCTGTGGCTTTTTTTTTAACCCATGGTATTATCAC
>QKCK01000038.1 GCA_003245695.1 Bacteroidota bacterium
CTATTCGGCCCGTAAGATTCCTGTAGTTTATACAACAAGGCAAAAGTCAAAATCGGGTTGGGTCTGTAACTTCTGCGGTTTCTTTCACAATGTCCCGGAGGAATGTGCAGAGCCGTGGCATGGTGGCACCTGGCAATATACAGAGTTAGAAATCAGCCATGAAAAATGGATAAGTGAGGAGTGACCAGAGCAATAAAAATGGATAAATACGATAATGATAAGACAGCCAGGCCTGACGATGGAAGTCCCTATTCCGACGACAGAACCCTCCAACCATCATCCGGAAATGACATTTATCCGGGAAAAGGTGATTCTGCCGGAGAAAGGACCGGCAGACCCGACAGTGAGCCAACCTCAACCACAGACAAACCTAACCTGGCAGATAACGATGATATGTCTTCCTCGTTTGAACCGCAGTATATAATTGATGGTGAGAAATATACATTTATCAAGCCTGTATCAACAGGAGCTACAGGTGAAGCAGACATACTCCTGCTTGAGAAAAACGGAGAAAAATATGCATTAAAACTCTATAAGGGAAACTACTCTCCACGAAAGGAGATACTTGACAAGATCAGATTACTCGGTAAATCAGGGTTTATTGTTCCTCTCTTCAGCTATGGCACTGTCTGCTCCGATGGAAAAAAGAGGGCATATGAACTGATGAAGTTCATACCTGACAAGTCGCTCAATCAGGTAACTATTGGCAGGGATGAAAAACTGCTGAAAAAGATTGCCGTAGGTGCTGCAGTATGTATTGACTTCTGCCATAAGAAAGGAATACTTCACAAAGACATCAAGCCCGGCAATTTCTTTTATGTTGATGACTCGGAGAGTTCACTGATGCTTGCCGATTTTGGCGTATCAGATCTCCTTGACAAGGATGGTTATTCATACTCAACACAGAGTGGTACAACCACATATAATGCTCCTGAGATGTACACTGTCGCCGGTAATGAGGTAAGGCTGACCACCAGGTCTGACTTTTATTCACTGGGCATACTGCTGATGAGCATGTGGATGGGCGAAGCTAAATTCCGTGCAGAGATGGGCGATAAAGCCGGGAAAGGAAGATTGTTTGACCTGCGTCTGAAAAAGACCAAAGGCAATCTGCCCTATCCAGCAGATATGTCTGAGAATATGCTGCTTCTTGTCAAAGGTCTTACTATTCCTGATGAAGAAAAGAGGTGGGGTTTTGACGAGGTTGTTCTCTGGTCAAAGGGTCAGGTTATGCAACTTGACACCTCTGCCTTCATAAAAGATGTTCCATTCAGGTTTGATGAGTCAAAAGGGCTGGTTGCTTACTCCCCTGAAGAACTGGCTGAGATGATGGAAGGTGATCGTGAATATGCAATAAAAATACTCAAACGGGGGAAAGTGACGGAGTGGCTGCAGAAATGTAACCGCGACCGTATGGCTACAGAGATAGATGATATTGTCAATACCACCAAAAATAATAACGCCTGTGTGATGATGTCGGTATACAGGCTCGACCCGAACCGGCCCTATTACGGTGCCACTGGAAACGCCTGTACCAGCCTGTCAGATCTGGCGTCGGAGATATCAGGCATTGAAGCGGGAAGCACTGTAATATCAGATCCTGACTCTGACTTTCACTGTTTCCTAAGATCACATAAATGGACCGATATAAGCAGCCAATGTATTGATATTGTAAAGAAAAACAAGGTAGATCCGCAGTGGGAAATAGCTTACACCCTCGATCCGATGCAACCATACATGGTCTATGATATCGATGGTAATAAGTGGATAGCATGCGACACACCTGATGAAATAGCTGATGTATTCAGAAAACGCATGGGTGTTATCTATGACGATGAGCCGGGCGATTTCCTGTCACATAAGTTTTACACCTGGTTGAAGGCAAGAGATAAAAAGATTTTTGAAAAATTCCAGGGCGAAACCGACGATATCAATGCTCCCGATGCTATCTGGTGCCTGCTATATAACCTCGACCTGAGACGGTCATATGAACTGACTCTATCAATTGATGATGGCCCCTGTCATAAGACAGACCATGAAATTGCAGAACTGATTAATTATCATGCTATACGATACTATTGCATTAACAAGGGTGAGTCGAAGACAGATGAAGATCATCTCTCAGAGTCATTCATATATTCACTAAGGCACTTTGACAACTCCCGCCTTTATTACTACCTGAAATCCAAGGGGGTATTCCAGAAACAGATAGACTGGATCAGATACTGTTATGACCTCGACTCAAAAACCAACACCAGGAAATGTACCCCCTATTATGAATCAACTGCAACATGGAAAGTGATTAAGGGGTTGATGGGAAAGGATAATAACCCGATTTATTTCTTCCCGAAATCCAACAAATTTGTCAGGTCATTAAACGAAGTGACTTCCATAAGCAGGTCAGAGATACAGTATGAGACAGACGAAGGCTTTCTTGCACTCTGGCTCACGGTCTTCTTCCATGAGGACCCTTATGCTGACCTGAGCAAAAAATACAGTTTTGAAAAACTCGCCGACAAGTATCTGGGATTCATAAAAAGAATATATCCCGGCTATGAGACCGTCAGGCGATATAACATCGCCCGCGATGAGGTCGTTGGCAAAGCCGTCAGAACAAAGAGAAGCGTCAGAACACTGATTTTTCTTCGTATTATGGCAGGAGTATTGTTTATCCTTCCACTTGTATCACTTATGGTAGCTCTGGCATACTGGGGCCTCCCTTTCGGAGACAACCCGATGCCACGCTACACCTCTTTCATCATTATTCTCGGAATCGCAATCGGAATTCTGCTCTTCCTTTATGACTCTTCTGACGGATTCCTGAGCAGCATCTTCGGAGGGATATTTGTTGCATTCCTGATCTATTACGGTGTCTACCTGCTGCTGTCGCTGCTGCTGCCACTTGCCCACTGGCTGATAATAGGACTACTGGCAGCCCTGGCAGTCTACATCTTCAGGAAATGCTTTCTTCAGCTTCCCCTGGAGATAAGTTCGCACCGCCATCTTTTTACTCCCTCAGGTGATATCGACAACCTTATTGTCCAACCCCTTTTCTTTGCATTCAAATCTGATGATCTCATATACCGCAACCAGTACTCAAACGAATACAGCAACTACATCTATGACCTCAGATCAAAGCGTAATAAACTGCTGAAATATTTCATTCCCTCAATACTCATTGTGGCAGCTCTTATTTTTCTAATGGTAAAAATCACCCCTGAACTGGGAGGAAAACAGATCGTCACTATTGAAACCCGAATTGAGTCAATGAAAGGCTCATGGAGCGGGACTTTTGATTCCAGAATTGCAGAGATGCAGATATCTGAAGCCTCAGAAGAGAATATAAGTGCTGAAATATCGGTAAAATTCAATAATATTGTCACAGAGAGTTTTACAGGAAAATACTCCAAAAAGACAAATAGTATTGTGTTCAATGATAAAAACAGAGGCAACGGCATTCTTGACGGTTACTTTTCAGGAACGGTCAATGAAGATTTTAATCTCTATAAGGGCACATACCGGAATTATACCACAGGCAAAGAGTTTGAATTTGAGTTTAGTATGAAACCCGGCGCAGCTCCTGAAGAGACAAGTGTAAACAATCAGAAGACAAAATGACAACATGCTCTAATTGTCAGACAGAAAACCGTGATACAGCAAAATTCTGTAAGCGTTGTGGCTCACAGTTCTCAGGGTTTATTGACAATATCCTGCAGGATGTTGTAGGTAAGGATGATATACTTTATCAGCTGACCGAAATGGTTAATGTATACAACCTGTGCCGGAAGAATAACAATTCACAGCGGCGGCCAGAGATGGACATGCTTATCCTGGGCAGTACCGGAACAGGGAAAACCTATCTGGCAAATACCATTCAGGATCTGTTTTTCAGCAGAGCTATTGTGAGCAATCCGAAAATTATCAGAGTCGATGCACCTGAGTTTGAGGAATGGCTTACGAATTTCACACCCGAGGAACTTAAAAGATGTAAGAGCTCCATCCTCTTTATCGATAATGTTCACTTAATAATGACAGAAACAACAGTGCTGACGTCGCTTGATAAACTGCTCAGCATGATGGAAAACTGGGAAAGAGATGTGGAAGCTGACTGGGATACCTATCCTTTTGTGATCTTTGCCGGGGAGAAAAATATTGTGGAAGCATATTTCCAGACCAAACAGAACGGCAGAAACCGCTTTGGGCATACTTTTATCTTAAACGACTATTCTGCAGATGAACTGAAAAAACTATGTATCAAGGAGTTGTCGAAATACAACCTCTCCCCTGACTCTGCTGCTGAAGAGAAGCTCCTGGGTTATTTCAGGAATCTGATAAGAAACCGTAAGATAGAGTTCAGAAATGCTTTTGAAGCTATAAGTAAATGTGATGAGATTTACCGCATATGTCTCAGGAGAGGCAGGATCACCACTGTTGAACCTGATGATATCAAAGGAGAGATATTCAAAGAACAGTCACCTGAGGAGATCCTTGCAAAGTTAGACTCCTTTTCAGGCATTGAAAACATAAAGAAGGAGGTACGCAGCTGGGTTGAGAACATCAGGCAGTATCGTCAGGAGAAGAACGACCCTTTAGCTGTTCCGCCATTCAAAGACCAGTTCATCTTTCTGGGCAACCCTGGCACAGGCAAAACAACTATTGCACGCATTTTCGCAGATATATTGAATGCTTTGAATATACTGCCTAACGGACAGCTTATTGAGGTTACCAGGGAGGATCTGGTTAATGAGTATATAGGCGGCACAGCCCCAAAAACGATGAAAGTGGTTGAGAGTGCCATGGGTGGGGTGTTGTTTATTGACGAAGCATACACCCTTGCAACAGGCGGTAACTCAGACTTCGGTAAGGAGGCTATCAATGCATTGCTCAAACCGGTAGAAGAGAGACGTGGCCAGTTTGTATGCATCCTGGCTGGTTATACAAAAGAGATGCAGGAGTTCTTCAATGCAAACTCAGGCATAATATCAAGGTTCAACAAGATAATCGAGTTCCACGATTACAAGCCTGAAGAGCTGACAGAGATCTTCCTCAACCTTTCAAAGAAAGAGGGTTACATCATGGATGATGAGGCAATGGACCGGTTGCCGAAGTTCTTTGAGAAGATGTACAATATGCGGACAAAAAATTTCGGTAATGCCCGTAACGTGGTCAATGCTTTCAACAAAACCATAGAACGTCACCGTCAGCGCCTCTCAGATGGCCGGTTGCCTCATGATAACATACTCACCAGATCCGATATCGAAGGGATAGAAGAGATGAAAGAGCTGAATATCGATGACCTTATGCTTTCCCTTGACCGCGAATATACAGGCATGCAGGAGGTGAAGAAGTTCATAAGGGAGCTGGCGATACAAAAGGCCTATGTGGATGACAGGCTTGAAGTGGGACTGACCGCACAACAGACTATCAAACTGAATATTATACTGACGGGCAACCCGGGAACGGGCAAAACCACCATCGCCAGAAAACTGGGTGAGATACTTCATGCCATGAAGATTCTTCCCTCACCTGATGTCATTGAGCGTGAACGTAAGGACATTGTAGGAAAATACACAGACAGCGCAGGTGAAGAGATGAGTAAAGCCTGCGATATGGCTATGGGCAGGCTCCTGTTCATTGATGAGGCATATGCCTTTACACCGGTAAACGATACCGGGAGCAGAGATGAAGAGGCAACCAAAGCTATTGAGGTGCTCATGAAACGCATGGAAGACGATGCCGGAAAGTTTGCGGTAGTCCTGGCAGGCTACCCTGCTCCTATGGACAACTTTATACGTGCCAATGACGGCATTGCCCGTAGGATTACGCACCAGATAAATATTGATGACTACTCCCTGGTTGAGCTGGTACAGATTTTTAAACAGATGGCAACACGCCAGGGATATCAGCTGGCAGAAGATACTGAACCACAACTATTCAGGAAAGTAACTGAGATGCTTCAGTCAAAAGACAAGACATGGGGTAACGCCGGGGAAATGGCAAAGTTATTGGATGCCGTCAAGATAAGGGTGGCAGAGAGAGTGCGTAATATCCCCAGACAAGAGAGAAATGCAGAGGCATACCAGATAATAATGCCCACCGACATACCCTATGATGCCCCAAAAAAACTCAGCGCCGATGAAGCACTGGTGAAGCTTAATGAGCTGACCGGACTTGATAATATCAAAAACCAGATAGCTCAGATGATTGCCTCCTTCAGATCAGATGAGGAAAGAGCAAAACTGACAGGCGAGAGAACGGTTCATCAGGCCCCACATTACATTTTCATGGGTAACCCGGGTACCGGAAAGACAACAGTGGCAAAGCTGATGGCTGAGATACTAACCTCTCTCGGAGTACTGTCACGAGGTCATATTATTGAGGCAACAGAGAAAGACCTTGTGGCCGGTGTCGTTGGCCAGACTGTTATAAAAACAAGTAATGTAATCGACAGCGCACTGGGAGGAGTACTCTTTATTGACGAAGCCTATTCACTAAACAAGGGCGACATTTCTACAGCCTCTAACTTTGGCCAGGAGGCAATAAATACCCTCCTTGAACGACTCACCAGAGATGCCGGCAGATTTGTATGCATCCTTGCAGGTTATACCAGGGAGATGAACGCCTTTATCAATACCAATTCCGGGCTTGAACGCCGTTTCAGAAAGGTTGAGTTTGACGACTTTACCCCAGGTGAACTGGAGAAGATTTTCAGGAATCTTATGGCCAGGGAAAAGATGAAACTCAGCAACATTGCAGAAAAAAACATCGCAACCTTCTTCAAAAGGGTTTACGACACCCGCAATCCGTCATCATTCGGTAACGGAGGTGCGGTAGTTAACATATACATAAAGGCAAAGGAACGACAGGGCACAAGACTGCAGCCGTTACTCTCAGGCGGAAACTGCACACCTGAAGAGCTCCATACCTTTACCATTGAAGACATAACCGGTGAAGATAACAGCAGAGATCTGCCGGTAAATGAACTGATGAAAGAGTTTGATAAACAGGTAGGAGCAAAGCATGCAAAGGAAAAAATGATGTTCGTGCTGAATCAGATAAGCCTGAATCGCAGAAGAGCTGAAGTAACCAACAGACCTTTTATTAATCTGAACACCTGCTTTGCTTTCTCCGGAAACCCCGAAACAGGCCAGAGAGAATTTGCTGAAAGAGTGGCCAGAGTATTCAAAAGAATCGGATTATCTGAAAATGTAAGTGTTACAGAACACAGCTTTGACAAGCTTATCGCTTCCTTTATGTACAATGGCCCTGATATCATTGATAATGAATGGCGCACTGCTGAAGGCGGTATTATGTTATTAACGAACACCAGGTCAATCACAGGTTCGTCATCACTATCCGCATTTGAGACAGCCTTGATAAACAGGATGAAAGAAGATAAAGGCAAAACAGTCTGCATTATATATGCAACAGACGAAGAATGGGATTTATTCAGTACCTCACTTCCAAAACTGGCACTCCTTTTCAAGGACCGGTTCATATTTGACGATTACCTGCCCGATGAACTGGCAGAGTTGTTTGTAAGATATATTTCCGGAAACGGAATGAGCCTGACCGGAGATGCGCAATCTGCCCTGACCAGCTATTTTAGCTTACATTGCAAAAACGGATATGCAGAGATAGAGTGGTTGTATAACAACGCTATCAGCCGGCAAAACAGCCGCCTGGCAGCTCTTACTGACTATCCGCCTGAGTTACTCACTATTATTGAGGCTTCGGATATAATAGAACAGAAGAATTAAAGAGATGAAAACGTGTCCCTTTTGTACAACGCCTGTTGAAGATGACAGCTTTTTCTGTGACCAGTGTGGCAAAGAACTAAAGGTCTGTTTCGAATGCGGGACCTTTGTACGAGGCAAATTCTGCTCCTCCTGTCGTAGCACCAATATAGGGTTTGCGAAGGAAAAGGCCGGTAAAATGAATCAGAAGAATTCATCCTCTCCGGAAAAACAATCAGGCAAAAATGATTGTACCCTTGCCGGCATTGAAAAAGAGATTACTCTGTCACTACAGGCGTCAGAGGGGATTTATACCATTGGACGCAAGGAAGGAGCTTTTGTGAGTCATTTCTGTAATGACAACTTTATTTCAAGGAGACATGCCATACTGACATTTGATGCCAGGGAGGAATGCTGGACACTTTCTGATCCCGGTTCCACAAACGGAACCTTTGTCAACGGCGTCAGACTGGCACCTGATAAATCGGTTCGTTTAAAGCAGGGTGATATAGTGCGCTTTGCATTTATAAACTTTAAATTTCTGTAACCCATGCGTTTGAAGATTGCTGCTCAGACCGATACCGGTTGCGTCCGTACCAACAACGAAGATATAGGATTGGTGCAGGAGGAACTTGTATGCGATGCCCCGGTGCAGGTAGTACTGAACAGCACGACAGATATGCCCGTAGTCGTTGCTGTGGCTGATGGCATGGGAGGCCACAAAGGAGGTGAGGTGGCAAGCCAGATAGCTGTTGAAAAACTCATAGAATGGCGCAGACAGTTGCCGGCTGACGCTGACTATAACAGCGCCTGTGAAACCTTGTCTGCATGGGTGACAGCTACCGACAGATACATCCATGACGAAGGCGAACGGGATAACACTCTCAAAGGAATGGGATCGACCCTGGTAGGACTGACATTTACCCTGAAAACTGTTTTTGCTTTCAACATAGGCGACAGCAGATTGTACAGGTTCCGTGATGGTTGGTTAAGACAGATAAGCAGGGACCATTCAGCGAAAAACCTCACTGATAACCCCGGAACACCATCAAATCTTATATACAACTCCCTGGGAGCAGGCAACAACGCTTTTGCTGATTACTTTAATATTGGAGATACAATACAGAACAATGATGTGTTTCTTTTATGCTCAGATGGACTGACAGACATGGTCAGTGATGACAGAATTGAGGAGCTGTTGAAAACAGGAGCCTCAACCCGCCAGTTAATAGATGAGGCCAGAGAAGCAGGGGGACGAGACAATATCACAGTTATAGCTGTATGGTTTTTTGATGAATAAGAGGAAAGAGATGACTAGCATTACCATTCAGAGTTTTACAATAGGATATGATGACCGCCCTGAAACATGGAAATACCATTCTGAGGCAGACAGATGGTACCCCTATGGAGAAGAGTATTCACTGGTGGCAGATTTTGAGGGATTCATATATAGTGACACTGACTCATGCTCACTGACAATTAAAATACTTGCAGGCGAACCCGGCGAAGATATAAGTACACTACCTGTGGTAAAGACAATGGAGCCGGAGCCCCTCGATTTTTCACATGAAAAGAGACCTTCATATTTCTCCAGACGCCTTTACCTTATGGAGAAACTCCCCTGCCCTGACTCCCCTGGCAAGGCTGATATATATACTGCCGTGGTTGAGGCAGACAACGTGATTCTTGCCTCCCATACTTTCAGAATTATAAATCTCGCACAAAATGTTGAGGATATTTTTCAGCCTGAACAGTTGCTGCTTAAATGTTCAATAGCAGAGGATGTCATCCTCGAATGTGACCTGACTATCAAATCATTATCAGAATTTCCCTTTGAAGCTGTTATTTCGTTTTACTATGCCTGGCTGAATGATGATGAGACCCTTTACGGAGATCCACAGGCCCTCCTGCCTCAACACGACTTTAA
>QKCK01000033.1 GCA_003245695.1 Bacteroidota bacterium
AGAGGAATTATGGAGCAAACGATTAAAGAAAAAGTAAAGGAATTTATTCTTTCACAGGCTGCTGAATCAAGGATATCAGGTAATCCTGATCTCTTTTGGCAGGCACTGCGCTCTACCGGTACAGCTATATGGCTTGATACCGGTGATATGGATGAGGCAATGGCTAACTGGACGGCTGAGATGTCAGCTCTGACTACCAACAATACTCTCCTTAACAATGAGATACAGAAGGGAATATATGACTCATTTATTCCTTCAGCTCTGAAGATAGTGTCATCACTTCAGGCAGATGAGCAGGTGAAGGAGATAGCTTTTATACTCAATGCGCATCATGGTCTCAGGCTGGCGACACGTTTTGGCGGCTTGGTAAGCGTTGAGCTTCATACATGTACAGCGTATGATATTGATGCCATAGTAAGTTACGGGTTACGTTATCATGAGATATGTCCGGCACAGTTTATAGTAAAAGTGCCATATACTCCTGAAGGACTTATTGGTGCCAGGATACTGCGTGAGAAGGGAGTGAAGATAAATTTCACCCTTGAGTTCAGTGCACGCCAGAATGCTCTTGTGACTATGATTGCCAAACCTGATTATCTGAATGTCTTTCTCGGCCGTGTTGGAGCTTTTATTGCTGACAATGACCTTGGCGACGGATCAGGTGCCGGCGAGAATGCTGTCTTATCCTCACAGGAGTGGGTGACAAACCTCTCAAAGAATAACAAGTGGCCCACACATCTGATAGCTGCAAGTCTGAGAAGCCATAATCAGCTTGAACTCCTTGCCGGAACAGACGTCTATACAATACCGCCCAAAGTGGCTGCTGCCGGGAGAAAAAACCTGAGCGGAGCTTTTGAGAGTAAGCTGGGAACATTCTATGAGGTGCCTCTTACTGATGCTGCACGTGGACTGGCGATAGAGAAATTCTGGGAGGTGCCACAGAATGTCATCGATTTTGGCAAGTCAATTGACAGCGACATGCCGTTGACAGGCGCTGAATTTATCAAGAGGGCTCATGAAGCCGGACTCTCTGACATGTTTCCCGTGATGTCAGCTGAAGAGAACCAACGTATTGCCTCTGAAGGTAAAATACCACGTCTCTCATCATGGCTGAATGCAATAAAAGAGGGACGTCTGGCTGCTGACACTCTTCTGACACTCGCAGGGCTTGCATCATTTACTGCTGATCAGAGTCAGCTTGATGAGAGAGTGATGGGTATAATAAACAGTGAGAAATAAAAACCAGAATATAATGTAAAGGCCTGAGAATATCAGGCCTTTCTTTGCCTTGTCACCTCATATAACATTACCCCTGCTGTTACAGATACATTGAGTGAACCTATTGATCCTTCCATAGGAACAGCCGCCTGAATGTCGGCAATATCCAAAAGCTCACGGCTTATGCCACGGTCTTCTGATCCCATGATTACTACTGCCGGGCCGGTAAGGTCAGCAGTGTCGGCAATAGTGTCAGACTTCTCCGAGGCAGCAATAATCTTCAGTCCTGATTCCTTTAGGTAGTTAACACATTTCGTCAGGCTTTTTACCCGGCATATTGGGAAAAAGTTCAGTGCTCCGGCAGAGGCCTTCACTGCATCAGCTGTTATGCGGGCTGAGTTTTTCTCGGGAATGATCACCGCTTGTGCCCCGAAACATGCTGCAGACCTGACAATAGCACCGAAGTTACGGACGTCAGAAACTCCGTCAAGAAGAAGCAGTAGTGGTTCTGCACCTCCTTCATATAATGCCGGTAAGATATTCTCAATGTTCTGGAACTCTATCAGTGATATCAGCGCTATCACTCCCTGATGATTCTTTCGTGTTATACTGTCGAGCTTCTCCAGTGGCACTATCTGCCATGGGATATTATACTCATTGACGATAGACATGAGCTCATGATAGAGTTCTCCACGCAGCCCCTTCTTAATAAGTAGTTTGTCTATCTGATTGCCTGCCTTTATTGCCTCTATGACAGGATGCATTCCGAAAATAAAGTCTTTATCTGTCTTCATCACTGAAATTCTTTAGGATTATCAAGCCTGAACACCTTACCACGCCTCCAGCTGGCTACAGCCTGATCCCAATAACTGACAGGCGTCTGTGACCTGCTCAGGGTGAAGTCATTTTCAGTGAACATGTTATCTTGCTTGCGAAATGTAAACCATAGATATTGATCCTCCATAGGGAATCTCTTGCCCCATCCCTTTTTCACCGGAGGCAGCTTATAGCCCCATCGCTCTGTGTCACTGGTCTTGAACAGCTTATCAGGAGGACCGTAAACAACATATACCATACCCCTGTCAGTTAGCCATCCTGACTTGTAAGATGAAAAATAGAGGTTGGAATATTGTACTCTGAAGTAGTAGATCCTGATAAGCTCCTTGGCCTTGTCAATATTACCGGCTTTATCCATCCAGAAATTGTCAAGAGCTACTTTTTTGTTGGGTGCGTCATTAAAGGCAGCCATCTCATCGTCAGTGGCAATATAGGCCAGGGGAGGTATCATAGTCTCCGCTTTTGTCATGCCCGGGAAGTCAGCACCAAAGTTAAATAGTGTAATACCCTGGTTTATTGTGCTGTCAGGCGAAAAGAGATAGATGCCTTCGCGCGGGAACATCAGTGGCAGGGTATCAGTATATGCTATCGGAATGATCCTGTCAGCAGTATCACTGGTTGTTACTTCGGGAAGAATAACCGATGGTGCCGGAGATATCTTTGTTACAGGCTTGTAGTAAAAAAGCCATATAGTATCTATATTGGCTGGCAGGTACCTTACATTCACAAATTCATCAGTATGGAGGTTCCTTGTGAACATCTCTCTCTTGCCAAAATGTGAATATAGCCTGTAGTTATATGCATCATATGGCCCCGTCTTCCTGAATGAGATAAAACTGCCGGCGCTTTTCCTTTTGATCTTATCAAATACCTTAACTTCAGCGTAATACGAGCCTCCCTCATATGCTTTGAGCGGCACCCGGCATATAAACTCAGGCTGTGAGGGATCTTGTTTTATGTCAAAGCTATATGCTGCAGAATCACACAACATGCCTCCGAGACTATTATCAAACAATCTGACACTTACGTTCACAGATGCCATCATCTCATTGGTGGGATTGGCAAGTGAGAAGAACAACTGATTCTTTTTTATGCTCACTGTCATTACAGTCTCCTCAGCGCCGATATGATATAACGTTATCACCGGAATGATACTGTTTTTGGTTGGATTGTATATATATGATACATCCTTTGGGCCAGTGACAGTTGATGTGGTGGCACATGAGCAATAAAATATGGCGGTAACTGCAATTATCACCATCAAAGGTTTATAGCTGTATCGTAAATGCTTATACATGCTTTAAAGTTAATAAGAATTTTGCTGGAAATTCTCAGTCCATTGAATCCTTATTCTGCAAAGTTCTGTATTTGTATCCTTTCTTATGACAGAATGATAGAAAGCCTGGGTGTCAGCCGGGTCAGCAATGGTGGTGATGCTTATACTATCGCCGAAATGTGCTTCATTAATATAGTTGACATCGGCAGAGACAGGGGAGTGTGTCCCAAAAAACTCTTTTGGGTAGGTGTCACAAATCCATTTTATGAACATAGCATTGTTTACGTGCTGGTTGATGTCAAGGTCACAAATAGATGCGGTAAGCTCATTGACTCTTGCTTCTCCCTCAGGCATGTCATTCACCTTCACTGCATTTTCTTCCATGGCCCTGCGGTCAGGAAATTTCAGATTGAGCTCCGACAGTGCCTTGTCGGGCCTCTGAAGACGTCTTGTCTGGAAGTCGATGACCAGCCATGAGGATGAGGCTTTTATAAGTACCTTGTCATCAGCGTCGGAGATCTCAAAGTCTCTCACTGCAAAAATGCCATCAGTGCCCCTTGGCCATGTGCGTAGTTTCACCTCACTCCACATAACCGGCATACTATCAATTCTTACTGACATCCGTGACAGAACCCAGATGTTACCACCAGTCATCAGGTGCTCCCGTCCAAAACCAAGCTGTGATGCATTACGCCCTGCTATGTCCTGAAAGAAATCAAACATGGAGACAAGGCTCAGGTTTCCTGTTAAATCTGTCTCAAAGACATTAACAGGATAAGTTCTTTCGTATATTATCATTTCTCACTCATATATTCTGCGACAAAAGCTTCAAGCTCCTCATGGGCAGACTCCCATTGCTGCATTAACAGGTCAAGCTCACTTTTATTGTCTTCATACTTCCTGAAGAACTCCATATCACTTAATACTGTGGCATCACCTGATGCTATCTTCTTGTCCATTGACGATATCTCGCTCTCAAGAGCAGCTATGGATGTCTCGCACTCTTCAACCCTCTTTTTTAACCTTCTGTAGACTCTCTCACTCTCTTTCTTCTCAATATATCTTGTCTTATTGTCAACAACACTCTTCTCTGCCTTCCCATTCTCCCCTGATTTGATATCCTTTTTCTCCAGGTCCTTTAGTGACTCTATCTTTCTTGTCCTGAGAAAGTCCTGTATGCCACCCCGGTGCTCCTTTATCTTCCTGCTCCTGAATTCATACACCTTATTTACCAGGCCCTCAAGAAAATCTCTGTCGTGCGAAACCACAATTACTGTGCCATCATATTTTATGAGTGCCCTCTTGAGTATCTCTTTAGATCTGATATCCAGGTGATTAGTTGGCTCGTCAAGTAACAGCAGGTTGTATGGCTCAAGTAGCAGCTGTACTATTGCCAGTCTTGAGCGTTCACCACCAGAGAGCACCTTTACCTTTTTGTCAATATCATCACCTCTGAAAAGAAAGGCGCCAAGAATGTCCCTGAGCCTGGTGCGTATATCTCCTCTGGCTATCAGATCAACAGTCTCAAAGACAGTGAGATCATCTTTCAATAACTCATCCTGGTTCTGGGCAAAGTAACCTATGTTTACATTATGACCCTGTTTAACTGTACCTGTGAAGTCAGTCTGGCCCAGTATCATCTTTGTAAGAGTGGTCTTTCCTTCGCCGTTACGTCCCACAAAAGCTACCTTTTCACCACGTTCTATCTTCAGGTTTATAGCATCAAGAACCAGGTGACTGTCGTAGCTCTTTGAAGCTTCCTCGGCATCAATGACCACAGTGCCAGACCTTGGTGCCGGGGCAAAACGTATGTTAATGGCAGATGAGTCTTCCTCCTCAATCTCTATACGTTCAAGCTTGTCAAGCTGTTTGATCTTACTCTGTACCTGTATTGATTTTGTAGGCTTATAGCGGAACCGTTCAATGAACTTCTCAGTGTCATCAATCATCTTCTGCTGATTGCGGTATGCTGCCTCCTGCTGCTCCCGTCTCTCTTTCCTCAGCTCAGTATATTTTGTGTAGGGTACCTTATAGTCATATATCTTACCCAGGCTGATCTCTATTGTTCTTTTGGTTACGTTATCGAGGAAGGCCCTGTCGTGGGAGACAAGCACTACGGCTCCGGGGTATGTGGAGAGAAACTCCTCAAGCCAGATTATCGACTCAATGTCAAGGTGGTTGGTTGGCTCGTCAAGTAATATCAGGTCGGGTTTGCGCAAGAGTATCTTTGCCAGTTCTACCCTCATGCGCCAGCCTCCGCTTAACTCACGTGTAGGTCTGCCAAACTCCTCACGCATGAACCCCAGGCCAGTGAGAGTCTGCTCGGCTGATGCTATGTAATCATGTCCGCCAAGGATACTGTAACGCTCACTATAACTGTGTAAGTGATCACAGAGGTCACGATAGCCTTCAGACTCATAGTCTCTTCTCTCTGCCACCTCCCTGGTGCACCGCTCAATCTCTTTCTCAATCATCCTGAGCTCAGAGAATGCCTCCAGAGTCTCCTCAAGTACTGACGTAGTATCTGAAATCTTCATTTGCTGGGCAAGATATCCAACGGCAATGTCTTTCGGACCTTCAACAGACCCGGAAGTGGGCTCCCCAAGTCCAGCGATGATCTTCATCAAGGTTGACTTGCCGGCGCCATTCTTGCCTGTAAGCCCCATCCTTTCCTGACGCGTTATCAGAAAAGACACCTCATCAAGAAGCACAAAACTGCCAAAGAGAACAGATACATTATTAACAGAGATCATCTATCGGTTATTTAAAGCTGCAAATATAACAATAATGAGGTTTGCTTTTTTGTTATAATGTCACTGACTCATCGTTATGCGTGAATGAACGCGATTGTCAGATAATTAAATGATAAATTATTGACGTATATTTGTGGCATATAAAAGGTAGTTATGAAGGCAATAATGAGGTTATCATGGGCCATCACGGCCATAACAGCTTTACTGTTTGTAAATAGCTGTAAGAAAGACAACAACGATCCTTTCAGTGACAATCTGTATCTGCTCTCTGCTGAGCGGGCAGCGACCTTTACCCAGGATAACGTGGAGACACTGATGAATACAGCCAAGGTTATGTATCCCGAAATATCACAGATAACAGGAGATGTTGCCAGTGGTGTTGAAGTCTACAGAGTGACATATAATACAACTTTCAAGGGTGAGTCTGTGATAGCCTCCGGACTGATTGTCATACCTGATGTTATAGGTGACTATCCGGTATTGTCATTTCAGAACGGAACAAATACCCTTTACTCAGAGGCTCCTTCTGTAAATCCCTTCAGTACGCTCTACCAGATGCTGGAGTGTGTTTCTTCGATGGGTTATATTGTTGTAATCCCTGATTATATCGGATTTGGCTCTTCTGAGAGTATCTTTCATCCCTATCTGCATAAGGAATCTACTGTGACTGCAGTCCTTGATCTGCTAAGGGCAGCCGGTGAATTTGACGAGGATATAGCAAAGAATATCACCTTTCTTGATGAATATTATCTGTTGGGCTATTCTCAGGGAGGCTGGGCAACATTGTCCCTTCTTGAAGCAATAGATAACAGTGATCAGGATGAGTTTAATGTTGCTGCCTGCGCATGTGGGGCAGGTCCTTATGATATAGACTATTTTAATACATATATTCTTGGTCTTACAGAATATCCAATGCCTTCATTCCTTGGTTATATAGCAAAGGCATATGATGATCATGACCTTTTTACAAACACGCTGACAGATCTGTTTAAACAGCCATATGCATCCAATATAGAGACCTACTTTGATGGTCTTCATTCAACGGGTCAGATAAATGATCATCTGACAACTGTTATAGCTGATCTGTTTACCAGTGATTACATAACGGGGTTTGCCTCTTCGGCAGCCTATCAGAGTATTAGGGATGCTATGGCGGAGAACAGTATTGATGCATGGGATACCTCAGTGCCTCTTTTGTTTGTTCATGGTGATGCAGATACTTATGTGCCAAAGGTGATATCTGACAACATGGTTTCAGCCATGACCAGCGCATCTTCTACATCTGGCAGTAATTTAGAATATGTAACTCTTGCAGGCAAAGATCATTCAGGCGCCATCGTTCCGGCATGCATTGAGAGTCTTAAGTTTTTTAAAGCGATAAAAGAATAACAAGTGGGAAGAAAGAAACCACTGCCTCTTATCAAAGGGGTGGTAATCACTGATATAGGGTCAGAAGGGAATGCAATTGCCAGGGTTGATGATATGGTGCTTTTTATTCCGGGAATGATCCCAGGTGATGTTGCAGATGTACAGGTGAGAAAAAAGAAAAGGCGTTATATGGAGGGCGTGGCTGTAGCACTTGTCACCCCATCGGAGATGAGAGTCCCATCACAGTGCCATCACTTTGGAATATGTGGCGGTTGCCGTTGGCAACATCTTCCTTATGAGAAGCAGCTTTTTTATAAGGAGAAACAGGTTAGAGATAACCTCACCAGGATAGGACATGTCGACATGTCAGAGATAAATCCGATACTTGGATCGGAGAAACAATACAGGTATCGTAACAAGCTTGAGTACACCTTCTCTGATCGCCGGTGGATGACAAAGGAGGAGATAGCTAAGGGTGATGCCATTGTCAATGAGCCGGCGCTGGGATTTCATATACCTGCCATCTTTGATAAGATACTTGATATCACTGAGTGTCATCTGCAGCCTGAACCCTCTGACAAAATACGTAACAGGGTCAGAGAATATACCCTGGCTCATAACCTGCAGTATTACTCAATGAAGGAACAACAGGGTTTCATGCGTAATCTTATTGTCAGAACATCATCGACAGGTGAGACTATGGTAATTGTTATTTTTGGACGTGAGGATGAGAAGGAGAGAAGGGCACTTCTTGATTTTCTCATTTCAGAGTTCCCGGAAATAACTTCACTTTATTATATTATAAATACAAAGCGTAACGACAGCCTTGCTGACCAGTTGCCTGTTCATTATTCAGGCAGGATGTTTATTACAGAGCGTCTTGGAGATCTTTTCTTCCGTGTGGGACCCAAATCATTCTATCAGACTAACAGTCGTCAGGCGGAGCAGCTCTATTCGGTAGCACGTGACTTTGCTTCTCTCACCGGGAAGGAGACTGTCTATGACCTTTATACAGGCACAGGTACCATTGCCTGTTTCATAGCCTCCGGGGCTTCCCGCGTAATAGGTATTGAATACATTGAAGAGGCTGTGGCCGATGCCCGCATCAATGCAGCAGATAACAAAATCAGCAATGTTAATTTTCTGGCAGGGGATATGAAAGATGTCTTTAATGCAGATTTTATTTCTGTTAACGGACGGCCTGATGTCATCATCACTGACCCTCCCAGAGCCGGAATGCATGAGGATGTGATAAAGGCTATGCTCAGTTCAGGAGCTGAGCGTATAGTTTATGTAAGCTGTAACCCGGCAACACAGGCAAGGGATATTGATATGTTATCTGCAGCCTATGTGGTGAAACGTGTTCAGCCTGTAGATATGTTTCCACAGACATTTCATGTTGAGAATGTAGCTCTTCTTGAGAGAAGGAATTAAAAGGTGAAAGGAGAGAGGGACGTATCACGCATAGCGTAAAGATGTGAGATGTAAGGGAAGATAAAAGACAAAATAAAAAAGGGTGGACTCTATAAAGCATGTCCACCCTTTTTTATTCTTTTTTTATTTATTGCCGTTTCTTAATTTGCTGTTTCTTATTCCGTAGGTGAAGTAGATAGCAAAGCCTACTGCCATCCAGATAATGAGTCGCGCCCATGTATCAAATGGCAGCGAGTACATCTGGACAAGACAAATACCAGCACCAAGTATAGGCACCAGTGGAACCAGAGGTGTCTTAAAAGGCCTTTGTATGTCAGGCTTTTTGACTCTCAGTACTATAACTCCAATACATACTATTGCAAAGGCGAGGAGAGTGCCTATTGATACCAGTTCGCCAAGTATGTTGATAGGCAGGATGCCAGCCAGTATCATGGCAGCAGATCCGGTTATAACTGTGCTTACATACGGAGTTTTATATTTTGGATGTACTTTTGAGAACACTGGTGGCAGAAGCCCGTCTTTTGACATGGAGAAAAATATCCTTGGTTGACCGAGCATCATTACAAGTATCACTGATGTAAGACCGGCTATAGCGGCCACTTTTATTATAGGCCGCAGCCAGAACAGCTTTGCGCCCATGGCATTGACACCCACAGCTATTGGATCTGCCACATTGAGAAGTGAATAGCTGACTATTCCTGTAAGCACTATCGCTACAAGAATATAGAGTGCAGTGGAGATACCAAGAGATCCCAGTATCCCTATTGGCATATCG
>QKCK01000224.1 GCA_003245695.1 Bacteroidota bacterium
AACATAGATCTCGCATCCCAGAATAGGCTTTATCCCAGCTTTGGTTGCTGCATCATGAAACTCTTTTACACCAAACATGTTGCCATGATCGGTGATGGCAATGGCATTCATACCCAGTTCGCCTGCTCTCTTCATGAGAGCCTTAGTCCCTGATGCACCATCGAGGATAGAGTATTGTGTATGAACATGCAGATGTACAAAAGAAGCCATAAATCAAAGAGAATTTTTTCTGTTTTATACTGTCACAAAAGTAAGGAAAAGAGGGTAAGTTTTTGAATTTTTTTATCAACCTTAAGACCAAAAAGGGGTATCTTTGCAAGAATAATTCTTTGCACTGCAACTTTTTACTGATTTTACAGTATAAAGAAGAAAGAATGGGGATTTAATAACTAACGACGTTTATTATGAAAAAATCTGGATTTGTTTTAGCAGTGATGTCCTTAATACTGCTTACTATGGGATCATGCAAAGAAAAAGTAGACTATTCTTTGCTTGATAAGTGGAAAGGTGTATATACTGTTACAGCGGAGAGCTATTTTGGTGATGCTCTGGAGCCACCATCAACTGATTATGATGAGACATGGACTGTTACAGTAACAAAGGTAGAGGGGAGTGATTCAAAGCTTGCCTTCAGCGGTATTGGCGGTGATGGGGCACTGACAGTATATGCAACACTCGATACAAAAGCAATGACTATATCGTTTCAGCCGGGACAGGATCTGGGCGATGTGGTTGGCTATGGAAACGTAAAGATATATTATGGATCAGATGATATAATCTCATTTGCAGGTGCTGACATTGACCAATCATATATTGACGATGTTGCTGACACCAGTGTGGAGGGGACTATATCAAATGACGGTGGGATTCTTATTGACAGGTTTGCAGAGGTTGTAGAAGGACCGTCAGTGTGGGATGTCTTTAAGACAACCTGGGTTAAGCAGCTCTGATATAGCAATCACTTTTTGTTTTTCCAGACTCTCACACATCTCTTTTTATGCCAAGAGAGAAAAATTACCATTTTAAAATGGTTGATGATAAAAAATATACTATTATCTTTGCACCCACGTTTAAAAAAGTAGGTTTAATTAAAAGAAAAAGAATTTAAATGTCAGTTAAAATCAGACTAGCTAGGAAAGGCCGCAAAAAGCAGGCTTACTATCACATTGTGGTAGCAGATAGCAGATCGCCACGTGATGGCAGGTTTATTGAACGTATCGGTATCTATAACCCGGTCACTGACCCTGCAACCATCGACATTAACTTTGAGAAAGCATTGGATTGGCTGCAGAAAGGCGCACAACCTACAGACACATGCAGGGCTATTCTCTCTTATAAGGGCGTTCTTCTTAAAAAGCATCTTCTTGAAGGAGTAAAGAAAGGAGCCTTTAACATGGATGAGGCTGAGAAACGTTTTAATGCATGGTTGACAAAGAAGGAGACAGAGATTGAGGCACAGAAATCTTCTATTGAGAAGAAGGGCGAAGATAGCCGCAAGAAACGTCTTGAAGCTGAGACAGCTATTAAGGATGCCAAGGCTGATGAGTTAGCCAGGAAGAGAGCTGCTCTTGCCGCAGAGGCAGAGGCAGCTGCCAGAGCTGCTGTTGCACCTGCAGAAGAGGATGCAGCCTCAGAGGAGACAGCCTCAGATGATACAGAAGAAACTACAGAACCGGCACAGGAGTAATATTCTTCTAAGCCTATGAATGACAGATCATTTGTTACCATAGGATATATCACTAAGACACATGGTTTTGATGGTGCTGTAGCTGTAAGAGTATCAGCAGGAGCACAGGAACCCAAAATAAACGAACCGGTATTCATTGCAATAGATGGAATACCGGTTCCTTTTTTTGTGCGTGAGAGCCACTACCAGGGTGGTGATACAATGATCCTTGCCTTTGATGATTATGAAACACCTGAGTCAGTATTGATGTTAAAAGGGTGTGAAGTAAGGAGAGAGGCAGACAAGGGAGCGCCAGAGTCGTATTTGACAATTGAGGGGTATATTGTCTCAGACATAAACTCTGAATTCACTGGCGAAATAGTCTCTGTCGTTGAACAGCCACATCAGATTCTGGCTACGGTAATGGCAGGAGGGCGAGAGTTGCTTATACCTCTTCATTCAGATCTTATTGTCTCAATAAACCACAGGAAAAAAAAGATAGTACTCTCCCTGCCTGATGGACTCACTGATCTGAACAACTGATTTATTTTCTTTTTTGTGCAGCATTACTACATGCTCTTCGTCTTTAACCTGAAAACAGATTAATAACGAAGTCATGAAAAAAGTCTTTTTAGCCCTTACAACTGCCATAGTTGTGTCATTAACAACTGTAGCATCTGCACAGAACACCTATAGCGAAACCAGGGATGTAAATAATTTCGACGAGATATCATTTGCGCTGGCAGGTGAGATATATATCGATTTTGGAACCCAGTATAAGGTTGTGTTGGAGGGGGACAAGGATTACCTGTCACGTGTAGAGACAAAGGTGGTGAATCATACTCTGGAGATAAAGACAGAAAAATGGTACAACTCTGTCAATGAGAAGATCACGGCTCATATTACTTTACCGGCTCTGAAGGGGTTGTCAATCGCAGGCTCTGCAAAGGCAGTTGTCAAGGATCCACTAAAGGCTTCCTCATTTGAGTTATCTATTGCCGGTAGTGGGAAGGTCTATCTGAAGGACCTGGATATTGAAAAGATGGAGTGTTCAATAGCCGGCTCAGGCAGGATTGAGATAGAGGGTACAGGAACGGTGAAGGATGCAGAGCTCTCCATCAGCGGATCAGGTAATTATATAGGACCAGAAACCATGGTTGGCAAGATGGAGATAAGTATTGCCGGCAGCGGCAGGTGCGAATGTTATGTGACTGACATGATTGAAGGTTCAATTGCCGGTAGCGGTAACATACTCTATTCGGGTAACCCAAGGATTGATGCATCAGTCTTTGGTTCAGGCCATATAAGAAAGAAATAACTACTCTCTCAATATTTTTATTACTCCGTTTTCGGAGATCTTGATGACCGAAGAGGGCTTTGCTCTGCTTCGGTCTTCTTGTCTGTATTCACATATATAGTCGACAGCGCTTTTTATCTCTTCACTTATTTCATCAAAGATTGCAGGTGTTGCTTCTCCGCTTATGTTTGCAGATGTTGACACCAGTGGCTTTCTTAAAGCTACAATAAGATCATTGCAGAAGGGGTCGCTGGTAACTCTTATACCTACGCTGCCGTCATCAGCAGTCAAGCCGGATGCAAGATTCCTTCCTCTGTCATATACAATTGTCATAGGTGTATCAGATATCTCGGCCATCTGCAAGGCAACAGCAGGTACGTTGTCAACGTACCGTGAGAGCATGTCTGTTGAATTGACAAGCACAATAAGGCTTTTACTGTCAGTTCTTTTTTTAATGCTGAATATTTTCTCTACTGCAGCCTGGTTGCCGGAGTCGCATCCCAGTCCCCATACCGTATCAGTAGGGTAGAGTATCACTCCTCCTTTACGCATCGCTTCAATAGCTTTCCTGATATCATCATTGTATTCGTTTCTCATACCATTACATCATTATCCCTTAATGCATTATTAAGGGAGGTTTTCTTGTCGGTTGACTCTTTCCTTTTTCCTATTATAAGCGCACATGGGATATTGTACTGACCGGCAGGGAACTGTTTTGCATATGTTCCGGGTATAACCACACTACGGGCAGGGACATATCCTCTATATTCGACCGGCTCAGTGCCTGTAACATCAATCACTCGTGTGCTTCCTGTTATTACGGTGTTAGCCCCGATAACTGCCTCAGTACATATGCGGGCACCTTCCACAATAATGGCCCGTGAACCAATGAAGCAGTTATCTTCAACAACAACCGGCGCTGCCTGAACAGGCTCAAGAACACCTCCTATGCCTACGCCACCGCTGAGGTGGACATTCTTCCCTATCTGTCCGCATGAACCTACTGTAGCCCATGTATCTACCATGGTCCCTTCTCCGATATAGGCGCCGATATTAACAAATGATGGCATGAGAATCACCCCTTTTGATATATAAGCCCCATATCTTGCTACAGCGTGTGGTACCACACGTATGCCCAGTGAATCATAGTTGTGTTTTAAATCTATCTTATCGTGAAACTCCAGGGGGCCTGCATGTGTTACCTTCATCCCTTTAATGGGGAAATACATTATCACTGCCTTCTTTATCCATTGATTTACCTTCCACTGGTCTGCTTCAGGCTCTGCAACCCTTAATAACCCTTTGTCGAGGCCATCAATAACATTCTCTATGGCCATTCTTGTCTCTTCCTCAGATAATAACTCCCTGTTATCCCAGGCAGCTTCTATTAAATCCTGTCTGTAACTCATCATCAAACCTTTTTGCCAAAATTAATAATAGTTCGATCAAGGTAGCACGGTAAAATGAGCTAATCTTTAATCCAAACCTTTTAAATGGCTTTTTTTTATAATGCAATTCAGGACGTAATAAAAAAAACTGATTAGATTTGCATCTAACAAAAACTATTTAAAACTAAATATTATGATCAGTAGTTTGTTCTGGATTGCACCAGTTTCTGCAGTTTTAGCGCTACTTTTTGCATGGATTTTTTACCATCAGATGATAAAAGCACCTGCTGGTAATGACAGGATGCAGGAGATAGCAGGCTATGTCAGAGAGGGTGCTATGGCGTATCTAAAAAGACAATATTCAGTTGTCGGGAAAGTATTTCTGATACTTGTTGTCCTTCTTACAGTACTTGCATACATGGGTGTGCAGAATCCCTTTGTGCCGGTGGCATTTCTTACCGGTGGTATTTTCTCGGGATTATGCGGATACCTGGGGATGAAGACGGCAACAAATGCCTCTTCACGTACTGCACAGGGAGCTTCTGTTTCCCTGAACAATGGGCTGAAGATTGCATTCCGTAGCGGAGCTGTAATGGGCCTTGTTGTTGTAGGATTTGGGTTACTTGATATTGTCCTCTGGTTTCTGATACTTAACAACCTTATCTTTACAGAGGCACATATGGCTAGCGGTCTGAAATGGCTGGGCCTTACATTTGTGCATGCAGGTATTGATGATCATCAGAAATTCATTGAGATAACTGCGACGATGCTTACCTTCGGTATGGGTGCTTCAACACAGGCTCTCTTTGCCCGTGTAGGTGGAGGTATCTTTACCAAAGCTGCTGACGTAGGGGCAGACCTTGTAGGTAAGGTTGAAGCAGGTATACCTGAAGATGACCCTCGCAATCCGGCTACTATAGCTGATAATGTTGGTGATAATGTTGGTGACGTTGCAGGCATGGGAGCAGACCTTTATGAATCATATGCCGGTTCAATATTGTCAACAGCTGCACTCGGTGCTGCTCTTCCATTTATTGCTGGTGATGTTGATGGTCAGCTTAAAGCTATCATCTCCCCGATGATTGTTGCTGCAATAGGCATTCTCTTGTCTATTGCCGGTGTTTACATGGTACGTACAAGGGAAAAGGCATCACAGAAAAACCTGCTTAATGCACTCCTTCTCGGAACAGGTGGCAGCTCAGCTCTTATACTTGTTGCTCTTGCTGTAATGGCTGCAACAAACTGGATAACATGGGGTGTCTTTGGTGCTGTTGTGGCAGGTCTTGCCGCCGGCGTTATAATAGGCCAATCAACAGAGTATTTTACCTCTGACGAATATGGACCAACAAAAGGTATTGCAAAACAGACCCAGCAGGGCCCTGCCACTACCATCATTGAAGGTATGGCTGTAGGTATGCTCTCTTCATGGGTGCCGGTGGTAATTATTGCCGGAGCTATTATCGCAGCTTATGGTTTTGCCGGAGGCTTCCATAGCTTTGCTCATGGTGTTTATGGTATCGGTTTTGCCGCTGTAGGTATGCTCTCAACACTCGGTATCACTCTTGCTACTGACGCATTCGGGCCTATAGCTGATAATGCAGGCGGTAACGCTGAGATGGCCCAGCTGCCAAAAGAGGTACGTGAGCGCACTGATGCTCTCGATGCTCTTGGTAACACTACAGCTGCTACAGGTAAAGGCTTTGCTATCGGTTCAGCCGCTCTTACCGCTATGGCTCTCGTTGCTGCTTATATTGAGGAGGTGAAACTCTGGATAGGCAAACTGGCTGATGCTTCAGCTGAGGGTGTGAAACAGGTTGGTGATGTACTATTCTACAGAAGCCATATGCCAACATCTGTTCCTGAAGGACTAAGTGCCGTTAATATTTCAACAGCAGGGATCAAAGACTTTGTTAATGCTTATGACCTCTCTGTCTTCAACCCATTATTGCTCGGTGGTATCTTTATCGGTGCCATGATGGCATTCCTCTTCAGTGCCCTCTCTATGAAAGCAGTGGGCCGCGCTGCAGGTAAAATGGTTGATGAGGTAAGACGTCAGTTCCGCGAAATAAAAGGCATTATGGAAGGTAAAGCAACACCTGAGTATGCTAAGTGCGTTGCTATTTCTACTGCCGGAGCTCAGACAGAGATGATTCTTCCTTCTATCATAGCTATTGCCGTTCCTGTTGTCATAGGCCTTACCCTTGGCGTGGCAGGTGTCGTTGGCCTCCTTGTTGGTGGTATGACAGCCGGCTTCACCCTTGCAAGCATGCTGAACAATGCCGGCGGTGCATGGGATAACGCTAAGAAATTCATCGAGAAAGGTAATTATGGCGGAAAAGGCAGCGAATGCCACAAGTCTGGCGTAGTAGGAGATACTGTTGGTGACCCGTTCAAGGATACCTCAGGCCCTGCCCTTAACATACTTATCAAGCTTATGTCAATGGTATCAGTAGTTCTTGCTGGTCTCACTGTGATGTGGAGCCTGATGTAAAAAGAGACTTATAAGATAATACATGGGGAGAGCTGAAACAGCTCTCCCTTTTTTTACTCCTTTCTTAAGCAGAACAGGTATTACTTTTGTTTGAATCACTGAGGAGCTGACCCGGGAGGTTACAGGAGAACAATGGCAGCGTTTATCAGACTGAGAGGTAAAGGAAGTGTTCAAGTGATAGCTCTTCTGTCTGACAGCGATCGCTTTGATAGTTATATCCCAATGATTATATAAGGCAGTCTTTATGTGGTAAGTAAAGTGTACCTTTATGAAAACATATACGGGCCATGAAATATATTCCTGACTTCAGTGATGTAATTGCAGCATCAGAGTTAATATCACCCTATATAAACCAGACGCCGGTGATGACTTCACGGCAGCTCAATGCTCTTGCAGGTGTTGACCTCTTTTTTAAGTGTGAGAACTTTCAAAAGGTTGGAGCCTTTAAGTTCAGGGGTGCCACAAACGCAGTAATGAACCTGACAGAGGCAGAGCGTACAAGTGGTGTTGTGACGCATTCGTCGGGTAATCATGCTGCAGCCCTGGCCCACGCCGCAGTATCACGCGGTGTTAAAGCCTTTATTGTGATGCCTGAGACAGCTCCTGAAGTAAAACGTAAGGCTGTCAGTGGTTACGGGGCAGAGATTACCTTTTGCAAACCTACACTTGAAGCGCGTGAGAACACTGCCGCAGCTATCATACAACAGACCGGAGCCACCCTGGTACATCCATACAATAACTTCTATGTTATTGCCGGACAGGGTACTGCAGCACTTGATATGCTCGCACACTGCAGGTTCCTTGACGCAATAGTTGCACCGGTGGGAGGTGGTGGTCTCCTGAGCGGAACAGCAATAGCCGCCAAAGGGATAAATAAAAAGATACTGGTATACGGGGCAGAACCAGTTATGGCTGACGATGCCTTCAGATCAATGCGGGAAGGGAAAATACTCCCATCGGTTAATCCTAAGACAATTGCTGATGGCCTTCTGACATCTCTATGCGAGAGAACCTTCTCGGTTATTCAGGAAAATGTAAACGCTATTCTTACGGTGAGCGAGGAGGCAATTATTAAAGCCATGATGCTTATCTGGGAAAGAATGAAGATTGTTATTGAACCCTCCTCTGCAACGGTACTTGCTGCAGTGATGGAAAATAAAAAAGTGTTTGAAGGCAAAAAGACAGGTCTGATAATATCAGGTGGTAATGTAGACCTTAAAAACCTGCCATTCTAACGTAACTTACGGAAATAAGCCACAACAGGGTAATGATCTGACAGCCTGATCTTGATTATATCAAAGTCAGTGCATTCAATCCTGTCATTATAAAAGATGAAGTCAATTCTGTTTGCCGGATATTTGCCCTTGTATGTATAACCCGCACCATAACCGGCATCAACAAAGGCATCATTCAGACCTCGCTTGATCTTCCTGTAGGTGTATGAGATCGGAGTATCATTGAAGTCACCTGATACTATGACGGGATAAGGTGATCTGACAATATCCTTCTTTACCTTCTCAGCCTGTAGGGCCCTGGTCTTGAATCCATCAACAAGCCTGCGGTAGAAATATCCTATTCGTTTAAAACTACCCTCTGCTTCACCAGATATCTCTTCGAAAAAGGTCTTCTCCAGTTTGCGCAGATGAAACGACTGGAGGTGATTGTTATATATCCTGATGGTGTCTTGTCCGGAAACAATATCGGAATAGATGGTAAGGCTGGAGGATTTTGGATGAATAATCTCCCCACGCTTTATTATCGGGAAGCGGCTGAGGGTAATAATGCCATATCCTTTGTTGCCTCTCTTGCTTATTATTTTTGTATGTGAATACCACCTGCCTCCCAGGGTGTTTTTTATGTACTGCTCACTTGTTGTCTCATTACCTGCATAATAGTATTCCTGAAGACAGACTATCTGTGGATCTTCTTTCTTTATCAGGTTAAGTATCTTCTTCTCTGATCCCTTACTGTTTTTTGATTCATAGTAGTTGAACAGCCTCACATTATAACTGATCATCTTAATATCAGTTTTAACCTCAACGCCATGGTTTCTTAGTCTGATAAAGTCATTGAAATACCCTATGCCCACTATTATTGCTGCCACGGAAATGAAAGCCTCCATTTTTCTGAAGGCAGCCCAGAAGAGGATCATAATTATGTTTAACAGAAGAAGATAAGGATATGCGAGGCCAAAGAGTGCAGGAAAGGCGACAACGGCAGGATTAATAAATACAGAGAGGTAGGAAAACAGCAGGGCAGCAACCAGTAGAAGATTGATTGCCATACATATTTTGTAAAAAAGGCCTTTGATACCTTTAGTTTTTATTTTGACTTTCTCTGAAAAGGAGTTCCTTTTCTTCTTTAGTAAGGCTTTCATACCCTCCTTTTGAAATCTTATCAAGTATATGATCTATTGCTTTCTGATGCTCGGCTTTTGACTTGTTGTATTCAAAGTCTGTCCGGGGCTTTTTATAGGTCACCTTCAGCTTCTTACGGGGTTTGAAAATAGTGACCACGAAGTCAATAAAACTGTTTAGCCACGCCCCTATGTCTTTACCACTTTTCAGTCCGGAGCCGTAAGCAAAGCCAAGGAGAGCCCCACCTATGTGAGATATCTTTCCTCCGGTATTGACAGAAAAGTCAAATACTGAGGTTATCAGAAAGGTTATCAGGGCCAGATATTTTAATTTCACCTTTCCAAAAAACATAAGGTAGAGTTCCATATTGGGCATATAAGCTGCTGCAGCAATGACTATTGCCATCACTGCTGCCG
>QKCK01000116.1 GCA_003245695.1 Bacteroidota bacterium
AGTAAAAAACAGATTTAATGAAGAGATTATTGAAGAGGTTGTTTTATAATGTTTTCAATACCACTTCCGGTAATGCAATTATTGAAAAAAAATAAGGATATGATAAAGAAAGTGTTTGTGATGGTTTCATTCATGGGAATTCTTCTTCTTCCTTTAAAGGGGCAGAATACTTATACACTTAAAAACCAGAATATTGAATTTACAATTGATGACAATGGTAATATGCTGGTGATGAAGAATCTGACTACCGGAGATAATTATGCCTCCGGTATGCCTATGTGGCGAATCTATTTTGACCGGACGAATGAGAAAGATATCGAGGTGTTGGCGAGGGAGAACAAGCCTGTTATAAAACAAAAAGGCAATTCAATACTGATAGTGTATAATGAATTGAAATACAGGAATAAAAGTGTTAAGATGTCGGTTTCGCTTGAAATTGTACTTGAGGAGAAAATGGTTAGATTCTGTTCAGAGATTTCAAATAGTGAACCTCATACCATTGTCAGGGAGATACAATATCCTTTGGTCGGAAATTGCCAGGCTCCTGCGGATCATCAGTTATTGACTACATTCAGGGGTGGGCATATTTACCCTGATATCAGAAAAAAGATCCTGTCAGCTTCCCCTTCATATAAAGGCCCTGACCAGAAATTCCGTCAGCTTGACCTGACATATCCTATGGGTGTCGCTTCTAACTGTTATGCTTTAATTGGTACTGAACAGGGATTGTATTTTGGAAGTCATGATTCAACCTTTCAGTATACATGTCATGGCATCAGGCTTTATCCTGACAGTAATGGCGTTTTTAACCAGGTCGAAACCGGACTCTATAAATATCCCAACTGTCAGTATGGTGAAAGATGGAGTAATGATGCAAATGTCATTGCACCGTATTGCGGCGACTGGCATTCTACATCAGAAATATACCGGACATGGGCAAATACATGGTGGAGTCACAGGGAAGAGCCTGAATGGGTAAAAAATATGATTGGTTTCCAGAGGGTTATATTGCGCCATCAGAATGGTGAGACATTGTATACCTACCAGGACTTCCCGGGCAGGATAAAGAAAGCCGGTGAGAGTGTTGGAATAAATGTTGCTTTCCCTTTTGGATGGTGGAACAGCGGAATGGATAATGGCTACCCCGATTCATATTACGTGACAGACACAGCACAGGGTGGCGATAAAGCCTGGAAACAGGCCATAACCGATTTCCGAAGTGATGGAGGAAGGGTTATTATGTATGTAAATGGTAAACTCATTGATACTGAGAGTGATTTTTATAAGAATGGCTTTCAAAAGGGTCTATGTTATGTGAGCAGCAATGGAACTGAGTTGACTGAGGCTTATAAATTTCCCGGGGGAGGCACTTTTACCGGATATTTTAATAACAGGTCATTTGTTGTTGCTGACACAAGAAACCCCGGATGGCAGCAGGAACTTAAAAAAATGGCTGACAGAGCCTACGATCTGGGAGCAGACTGTGTGTTCTATGACCAGCTTGGTTATGTTGAGACAGCTTCAAACTGGGATCTCTCAAAGGAGTTTCCGGTGCTGAGAATGAACATTATTGCTGATAAGGCAAACGCACTGAAACTGATGCATGATTATATTGAGACAAAGGACAAAGACTTTGCTATCGGGACAGAACATATTACTGACGTTACCTCTCAATATGTAGACTTTGTTCATGGCATTTACGGATTAAGTGGATATACAACAACACCTCATACAAATTTTATTGACTGGTTCCGATATACTTTCCCTGAAGTTATTTTAACAGACAGGGATATTTATGGTAATGAACCAAATATTAAATGGCTGACAAACAGGGCGGTTTTATTGGGTCTGCGCACAAACCTGCAGATATACAGGTTAAGAGGGCTTGTTGATGACACCCCGGTTTACCAGAATTACCTCTCCAGTGTAAATAAAATTGTTGAAAGATATGGTTCGTTGTTATTGTCAGGTACTTATCGTGATAATGAAGGTTTTACATTAAGCAGTAAAAATGTCGAAGCAAGAAGTTATGTCAATGGCAACCGGATGGCGGTTGTAGTCACACATAACCAAAACAAAGCTATCTCAGCCAGGATTGATGTGCCGGGTTACAATTATCTGGAATCAGATGGTTTGGGAGAGATAAGTGTAATCACTGATAATAACGGGGTGCAGGAACTAAATATTGGCATTGATGGCCTTGTGGTTTTGGTTTACGAATTGCAGAAAAGATAACAATACAAAAAAGTTTTAATTAATGAATCGAAGAAAATTTGAAAGGGCAAAAGCCGGGTTTCTTCTGATAGCTTCACCGCGATTCAGGGATTTGGGAGAAGGTCTGTCGCGTGGAACATACAGGAGCCGGAAAGAGAGCGACGTTCAGAGTATTATAGGATCACTGCGTGACACAATAGATATTGTTACTCCCGGTCTTGTTTATAACAGGGATGATGTAAGCAGGGCTATGGATCTGTTTTATAACGAGAAGGTGGATTTCATTGTTGCTGAGTTTCTGTCATGGAGCGAGGATTTTGCATGGATCCGGTTTTTACGTGATATGCCAGAAGTACCAATAATCTTTGTAAATCCGGCGAAAGGTAAAATGACATTCAAAAACACACTCGATGAAGATGATTTTATAGATTTTCTCTGTTCCGGAACTTTAGTCGGGTCATTGGAGGGAGCCGGATCTATCCCGCGTATAGGCCGCCAGAATGTAAAAGTAGTGATGGGTAACCGCGATGAGTTGCGTGAACAGATACTTTGTTTCTCAAGGGCTGCTAAAGTAAGAAGCATTCTAAGAAGCTCAACACTGGGTTTACTGGCAAATTACAATGATCTTATGTGGTCAACATATTTTGACCCTTATAACCTGTTTGCTAAAATAGGCCCTGAATTCCAGTTTATTGCCTATTCAACTCTTGCAGATGAGATAGCACTGGTGAGTGACGCTGAGACAAAGATATACAGAGATGAACTTGTCTCTAAATATCGTATGGCAGATGATGTGGAAGAAGACAAATTCTTTGAATCTGTGAGGGCTTCAATAGGTATAGCCCGACTTACTGAAAAGAAAGATATAGATGCTATGGTATTCAATGATCTTGATCCGGCAATGTTTAAGCTTGTGGGTCTCCGCCCCGGATTCTATCATCCTTCGTTAAATAACATTCTTTCTGTTCTTGTACCTGAAGCAGATACAGGAGGCTGCCTTATAACATATATACTGAAACTGTTGAGTAAAAAGCATGTTAACTTTGTCGAGCCGTTTCATATTGAGACAGAGGATAATACCTTCGCGGGTGGTCATGCAGGGCCAAATGACCATAATGACCCCGGGCATACACAGAATGTTATTATTGCACGTGATGTACGTTTTGCAAAAACCAACTATAAGTACGCCGGAGCATCATTCGCATGGTACAGAATTCCGGAAGGAAGAAAAACAATGGCACAACTCATTGAAGACAAGGGCAGATATAAACTTGTTTGTACATTAGTCGATGGGTTACCTGGTGAGCATATCCTGGCAAGCTATTCACATGGCATCTTCAGACCACTGATGCCTGTAACAGAAATGTTTGAAAGGATTTTAAAGATAGGAACAACACAGCACTTTGCCATTGTTGATGGAGATTACCTTAAAGAACTGTCAATTCTTTCAGAAATAATGGGTTTTGAGTATTACGAAATAAGCTAAACAAAAATTTGTAAAGTTGTTTTGATCAGGCCGAGACCTGGGTAATATTGTTACACAGGTCTCTTATTATTAATATAAACCAAGTCTTGCATGATTGCCGACCCCAAACGCATAGTGAGGCACACAGATTTTAAAAAGTGCTTCTCTGAATAAGACGGAAATCGCACCTTGTCTTCTTAAATGATTTTTCATTTATCATCTCAGCGGCCAGTATACCCATCTGCCTGAAATCGGTGGAAAGTACTGATAATCCGTCAAGAATGATCTCATTCACAGGTGATTCATTGTATGAAATAATCCCTATATCCTTGCCTATCTGGCAACCTTCAGATCTGGAGTGCTTTACCAACTCTATCAGTTCTGAGTCAAGCTGACTGTTCAGAATAAGAAAGACTTCCTGTTTTTTGATTTTAGCAGTTACCAGGCTTTTATGGAATTCGAAAATTATATTGTTTTCTGTACAAAACCTCTTTATCCCCTTTTCAATAAGCGGGGCATACAGACTACCCGGCATAGAGATTACATTAAGCTTACTGAATTTTCTGAATGATTCGATGCCCTGAGTCAGACCGTCGTAAACATCCTGTTCAAAATCCTGATATACTGATCCGAAATTACCCGGCAGTTCATCAATATACCTGTCAAGTAATATCAATTTACGGTTTGGTACCTTCTTCAGAGTCTTAAGAACCCTTTTCTGAATGTCATTCTGAAGCGGGAAGTGAGCTGTAATCATATAATAATCATACTCGTCGAGGTTCTCATCTATAAAATGTTCAAACACTGAAATATCCTGGTTGTGAAGGCGGATGGTTATTTCAGCTTTCTCTTCTATGGCTGCTGAAAAAGTACTGTACAGAACATGTTTATAGTTACTTATCTTGTCAAAAAGAACAAGGATTTTTAGTTTGTTATCTCCGGTATTTGTGACATAAAAACCTTTACCCTGAGAGGAATCTATAACTTTCTTCTCACGTAGAATTGAATATGCTTTTTTAACAGTTTCCTTTGATATCTGAAGCTCACTTGCCAGTTCGTTCATTGAAGGAATGAAATCTCCATTCCTGTACTCTCCCGACTTAACAAGATCTTGAATTGCCTGAATCAATTGTTTATAAACAGGAATCTGCGAATTAATGTCAATTTCAATTTTGGATTTCATATGTTAAAAATATTCAATAATAAAAATAATGAAAAATAACTTTGTTTTTTAAAAAAAGTCATTATAAATTTGGATCACACTACACACCAGACTAAATTAAGTTTAATGTAGTGTGGTTTATGGCGCAAAGATAGAAATTACCTGAAATAAAACCAAAATCGTGATTTAATGAAAAACAAATGTGTAACAAATGACTTCAGACACTCTTCACGGAAAGTGTGGATTATGATGATTCTGATGCTGTTTGGCGGTTTGTACTGCTCAGACCTGATGGCTCAGACTGTGTCTGTCACCGGAAACGTGAAGGCTGCTTCTGGCGAAGTACTGCCGGGAGCCTATGTGATTATCAAAGGGACAACGGCCGGAGTTATGACTGACCAGGATGGGAATTTTACCCTGTCAAATGTCCCTTCCGATGCAATTCTTACAATCTCATTTATGGGAATGAAGTCGCAGGAGATACCTGTGGAAGGGAAGACCATTATTAATGTAATACTCGAAGATGATGCCGTTCTCTTAAGTGATGAAATAGTTGTTATCGGTTATGGAACTGCCAAAAAGAAAGACCTTACCGGCGCTGTTACATCACTTGATTCAAAAAAGATAATTGAACGGCAGAACACACAGGTAGCATCGGCTCTACAGGGTGCCATGTCTGGTGTAACCGTTACACGTTCAAGCTCTACACCAGGTGCAGGTGCAACAATAAGGGTAAGAGGTATCACCTCAATACAGGAGAGTGATCCGCTGGTGATTGTCGACGGTGTCCCGGTCAATAGTATTAATGATGTGAATCCGGCTGATATTGACAATCTTACGGTTCTCAAAGATGCTGCTGCTGCCTCCATTTATGGTGCAAGAGCTGCTGCCGGCGTTGTCCTTATCACTACCCAGAGAGGTAAGAAGGATGGCATGAGCATTGATTACTCATACAACCTGTCAATGGATATGCCAACAGCCATGCCTGATTATGCTGATGCTGTCACTTATATGAAGGTACTTAATGAAAGAAACTGGAATGATACTCCGGCAGGTGGCGAATATACCGTCTATGACGAGGATCTGATAAATAGCTACTGGTCATTGAATAAAACTAATCCGGATCTCTATCCAAATACTGACTGGGTTGATCTTTGCCTTAAGAAGTATGCTCTTCGCAATACCCATCAGTTGGGTATCACCTCAGGTACAGAGAAGTCAAGAACAAAACTGAGTATCGGATACGATGATGTTGAAGGACTCTATAAGGCAAACAGTTCATGGAACAGAGTAACCATACGTATTAATAATGACATCAAACTGAAAAAATGGCTGTCAGTTGCAGCTGACCTCAATTTAAGAAAAGCTGAAGAGGTTGTGCCTGCATTCAGTCCGGCATTAAGGATGCGTTACGCTGCTCCTGTATATGCCGGCATTTATACTGACGGCAGACTTGCAGGTGGTAAAGACGGAGAAAACCCTTACGGTAAAATGATGTATGGTGGAAATGATAAGACATCAGCTTACAGGGCTGCTGGTAAATTCTCAGTTGATGTGACCCCGATTGAAGACCTTGTCTTTACAGGCGTTTTTGCTCCTACATATAACTTTACAAAGGTCAAGGCCTTTAACGTACAGGTGCCTTATTATACTGCCTGGGATGACTATTCCTCAACAGCTCTCCTTGACGGCACAAACACAACTGACCTGACAGAGACACGAAATGACAATTACTCGTTTACTACTCAGTTCTTTGCAAACTACAGTAAAAAGATCAAAAATCATAACCTCAGTGCTATGGCCGGGTTTGAAAGTTATTACCATTTCTATGAAAACCTTTGGACATCGCGCGGTGAATATGATCTTCCGTATTACCCATATCTGACTGCCGGACCTTCAACTCTTATTGATAATGATGGTGATGCTGCTGAAGATGCCTATAACTCATTTTTTGGCCGACTAATGTATAATTACAGAAACAAGTATTATGTTCAGGCAAATGCACGTTATGACGGGTCAAGCAGGTTCAGTGAGGATTACAGATGGGGTTTCTTCCCTTCAGTATCTGCAGGCTGGACTATCAGTGAAGAGAGCTTCATGAAAGATATCGTATGGCTCTCATCACTTAAGCTTCGTGGGTCATGGGGGCAGCTGGGTAATGAACGCATAGGTAACTACCTTTATTCTTCCAATGTTGCATTTAACTCTGCAACCCTGTATGTTGGCAATACAGTAACTCCTGTTCAGGGCGCTTCATCATATATCTACTCTATACCTGATATTACCTGGGAGACTACTGAAACCACTGATTTTGGTTTTGATATGGCTCTGCTTAACAGCCGTCTGAGAATCGCAGCCGACTATTATATCAAGAAGACAAAAGATATGCTTCTTAATCTTGATATTCCTATTTTACTGGGTTATGAGGCTCCTAACCAAAATGCAGGCACCATGACAACCAATGGTTGGGATCTGGAAGTAGGATGGACCGATGATATTGATGGTTTCCATTACTCCGTCTCGGTAAATGTTTCAGACTATAAGTCTGTGATGGGAGAAATGGAAGACACTTATGAATTGAGTGACAGTAAGATGACCCGTGAAGGTAGCGAATATAAACAATGGTATGGTTATCAGAGTGATGGTATTTATCAGAGTGATGCTGACCTGATAGGTTCACCCCTGCTGGCTGCCATTGGTGCCGGTGACATAAGATACAAAGATATCAGCGGACCTGATGGCACTCCTGATGGTCAGGTGGACGCTACCTACGACCGTGTGCTGCTGAAAGGATCATTACCCAGGTACAACTTCGGCGCTGATATAAGCCTTGGGTACAAAGGATTTGATTTCCTGCTGTCGTTACAGGGTGTTGGTAAGAAAACATCTTTATTAAGCGATGAAATGGTTGAGCCAATAAGGGGTGACTGGTATAATGTCCCACAGATGATTGTAGGCAAATACTGGAGTAATTATAATACTCCTGAACAGAACCTGGCTGCAAAATACCCGAGAGTATCAAGAAATTCTATATCAAATAACTATGCAGTTTCTGATTTCTGGATGATTAACGGGGCTTATCTCCGTATAAAGAATATTACTCTTGGCTATTCATTCCCGACACTGGATCTTGATAAACTGGGCGTTGAAAAACTGCGAATTTATGTTTCATTGCAGGATTACTTTACTTTCAGCCACTATCCGACAGGATGGGATCCTGAAGTAAGCTCAACAGGATATCCTATCACTAAATCAGCAGTTTTTGGACTGTCTGTTAAGTTCTAGAGTGTTTATAACTGAAAATTGAAAAAGATGAGACTAATAAAATATATTTTAACCGGCATTGCAGCTATCTCTTTAGCCGGCTGCACAGACCTTGATCTGCAGCCTCTTTCACAGGCATCAACTGAGACATGGTATACCGATCAGACACAGGTGGAGATGAGTCTTAATACTCTTTACCTGCATCAGTTCTGGCCTATGTTTAAAAATGATCTTAGCCGTTCTACTATGATCATGGCGTTGGATGAAGCAACCGATGACTGGACTAATCGTACCACACTGACAGTGTTTACCAATGGAAAACTTACCTCTGATAATTCAAACTTTGTAAAAGGGGTATATACAAATTCATATAAGGCAATAAGCCGTTGTAACTCTATCATTAACAATATTGACAGGGCAAAGGTTAATATCTCTGATGAGCTATATGAACGTTATCTTGCTGATGCTAAATTTGTCAGGGCTTGTATGTATGGACGACTAATCCGCTATTTTGGCGATGTGGTCTTTTTTACCGAGGAACCTTCACTCGAAGAGTCATATTCAATGACACGTACCGGTAAGGCTGAAGTACTGCAGCATGTTTATGAAGACTTTGATTATGCCATTGAGAAACTGCCTGTCGCTTATACCGGTACCGAAGTGAAACGTGCTACAAAAGGAGCAGCCTACGGTATGAAGGCCCGTGTCGCTCTTTTCTTTAAGGATTATGAAGTAGCAAAGGATGCAGCAGAAAAGTGCATGGCCCTCGGTATTTATGAGTTATATCCTGACTATGGGGAGCTATTCCTGAGCTCTACAAAAAACTCTGTTGAGACAGTATTTGGTATTCCGCGTTCTACAGAATATGGCACCAGCTTAAACAGCGGAGCAGTTACTGCGTATCTTAGCCGTAACATTACCTCTCCTTCATGTACAGCCACTCCTTCCTGGGATCTCCTGTGCTCATACCTCTGCACTGATGGTCTTCCAATTGATGAATCTCCATTATTTGATCCTCATGATCCTTTTATAAACAGAGATCCCCGTTGTAATTATACTATCGTGGCTTTTAACTCAAACTATCTGGGATTCAACTATACACCTCATCCTGACTCAGCTAAATGCTGGAACTACACAACCCGTACAGAAGTGACGAACAAAGATTCCAAGGCAGGTGATCAATATGCCTCATACAATGGATTAATACTCAGAAAAGGTGTTGACGCTGATTGGGCTGATAACCTTGAGGCTGACAATGATAAGCTTATTGTCAGGTATGCTGACATTCTACTGATGTATGCAGAGGCTAAGATTGAGCTTAATGACATTGACCAGTCTGTTTTGGATGCCATTAACATGGTCAGGGCACGTGCTTATAAGGTGGATTATACTTCTGATCTCTACCCGAAAGTCACAACAACAGATCAGACAGCCCTGCGAACAATCCTGCGTACTGAACGAAGAA
>QKCK01000257.1 GCA_003245695.1 Bacteroidota bacterium
ATTGGTTATCAGTGACAGCTGCTACATTGTCTGCCTTATTTGATTCGCGGGTCATACATCCTGATAAAGAGATGATCGCCACAAATGCAAGTAGAACTACGTTGCTGTGAGTTAAAATATTTCTGATATTCTTCATGTCATTACCTGTTTGTATTATGTTACAGCAGGGATATCTCTTTTGATTTAAATAAGATGCGATCAGTTTTACCTTTTTCGGATGTTACAGAGAGGACTGTTTTGTTTTTTGCTGACCTGACTTTTACAATTGGTAAACTTTCATTCTCCCGGCATGGGAAAATAACTAAATGGTTTTCAATGCCTTTGTTTTTCCTGAGTGAAATTCTTGCCTGAGGTGCCTTTGTTATGTCTCCTTTGATGCTGACAAGAGCCTCAGGTGTTTGTATCTCACTAATAAGAGAGATGTCGGCAGGGATAATAGCAACAATGTTATTGCCTCTCATAACAATAGTTTTCGTGTCGCCATTTATACTGATGTCAGAAGGCGGAAAGTGCAGCAGCAGCTCATAAACATGTTCTGAGCCTGTTTCGAAGAGATCACTTACTATCAGGAATCTGTTTCTCACAAGAGTTAAGCTGCGGCTCCATTTTACAGATGCGTTGGCATCTTCCTCAGCTGGTGATTCCATAGTCAGAGATGTTAGCTCTGCGGAGGTGTTCCACCGTGATATGTGATTTGCCGTTGTTCTTTTAGGGGCCCACATATCGGGCTGAGAGGTGGCAAAATCAGTCTTACCGTCTATCAGGGCTGTGTTATGTGCCATGGTGGTTCTGAACCAGCTTACGAGCGTGGGATCATCATAGCTGCAGCATCCGCTGTCTGTTATTATGGGACTGCCGTTATACCAGAGCTCAAACCCCAGCCTTCCGGCATGTGAGTGGGCTCCTATGGTTGAGGCGGGGTTTGCAATAAGATACCATGCTCCCTGACCGTTGCCTCTTACTACAGCTATCTGTGTCTGAGGAAAGTATGTTGAGGTTGCAGTGATCCTTGTTTGACCGGTAATCTCGTTCAGAATAGTGAGGGAAGGCTCCAGAGGCATGGGGTAGGAGTCATTGATCTCGGGCATTGTGTTGTCAGGTCGGGCTACACTTGACATGAATCCGGCCATTTTCTGCATCATCGGTATGGAATGCGATGGAGGTTCTATTCCATTGGCGTTACACAGAAGAAATGCGTCACGGAAAATATGCGCTTCAAATGGATAATATCCAAACATCTGCTCTACATTGCCACCATCACTGTAAAAGGCATGCTCAAGATGATGGTTTAGTATCCTTACACCGTTGGTGATAAGTGCGGAAGAGTTTTCAAAGTGCGGATAAAGTATGCCGAGGTATAGCATGGCAAGGGCGCCGTGCGACTGATGGTTGAACTCGTTAAGCTTCTGTTTGCCAAAGCCTGACAGAAGTATCTCTGAGTGTTTTTTTTGAAGATCTGTTATTATTGTCTTATCTGTGTCTGAGAGTGCCTCTTCTCCCAGATAGTGGCACCATGAGAGATGTATGCTCCTCCATGCCACCTGCATGTCTCTCCAGTTGTATGTCTTTTGTGGAGAGTCTGTCATCAGCGGATTATCCTTTATCCACTTTTTGAGAATATCCATCATATCGGTGAGATAGCTGCGATTACCGGTGATGTAATAGATTCTGGCAAATGACGGGAGGTAATAGAACCTGTTCAGCCAAACGCTTTTCTCTATCTCTGTGTTTTCGAATTTGTCCCATGATAGGGGATCTCCGTAGATGTCTGTGAGGATGCCAGACCTTATCCTGTCAGTGATTATATGGTCATCCTCGCTCATGAGCAACGCCATCTGGATGAATTTACCTCCCTGGTCCTTTGGGATATACTCTCCAATATGGTGTGTTCTGGCATAGTCAAAGAAAGGGAATACCGCTCTATTCCCTTCTTTGCCAATGATCCATCTTTGCACAGGGATTGGTTGTCTGCCAAAAGCAGCACTACCCAGTGTAATGCCTGCAGAGCAGGCAAGAAATTTCTTCAGAAAGTCTCTTCTGCCAGGAGTCATGCCATTAAACATAGTTAAAATTTATGTCACCGAATGATCCCGAGTCAAAATAAAAACTACAGTCAGGATGATTTTGCAGTATTGATCCGGGGCATGATGTATCAACAGGGCCCATGACAGTGTTTTTTACTGCATCGTGCTTACTGGCGCCCGGAACAACGCAGAAAAGGTATGAGGCATTAAAAATCACAGGTATTGTAAGGGTAAGTGCTCTCAGCGGTACTTCGCCAAGGGTATTGAAGCATCCCTCATTTACCTGCTGTATACGGCATGTCTCTTCCAGGTTTACCATCTTCATGACAAGCGGGTCACTAAAGTCAGCAACAGGCGGATCATTAAAGGCAATGTGGCCGTTTTCACCAATACCGAGACAGACAATATCAATAGGGGCACTGTTAATAAGCCTGGTGTACCTTTCTATCTCTTTGTCTGTATCAGCAGAGGTGTCAATAATATTTACAT
>QKCK01000069.1 GCA_003245695.1 Bacteroidota bacterium
CATTGGTTAAAAAAAATAGTCCCCGGCTATTTCTTTCCCGGTAACCATTTAACCTCTTCACTATCTGTTTCATAGCATATTGCCCGTGCTAACACAAAGAGGTAATCAGCCAGACGGTTAAGATATTTAACCACATCTGAGGGGGCAGATTCTGTTTCTCCGAGTCTGAGAACAGCTCTCTCAGCCCTTCTGCATACACACCGTGCAATATGACAATGCGATACTGATTCGCTTCCACCGGGGAGAATAAAGGAATCAAGTTCAGGTAATGTATCCTGCATGACATCTATGGCCTCCTCCATGGTTTTAATTATCTCCTCTCCTATCTCTGATGATTGTTTTGAGGGGTCTGTGGCAACAATAGCACAACACTGCATCAGGGTAGCCTGAACAGTTATAAGCTCCTCTACACGGGTTACATTTTCTTTGGCCCCGCGAAGCAGTCCAATCCATGCTATCAACTCATCTATTGTACCATAGGCCTCAATACGAGGATGATATTTTGGCAGGCGGGGCCCTCCTATTATTGAAGTCATCCCCTTGTCTCCTGTACGGGTATAAATTTTCATGACTGAAAGTAACTATTGAACCAGTCGTGGTTCTATCCTGTTCTCATTAATATGGTCAGTAGCCACCTCTCCATCCATAAGCTTTATTATTCTATGGGCATGACGTGCTATATCCTCCTCATGTGTAACAAGGATGACAGTATTTCCACTTTCATGGATCTTATCAAGCAGGTCCATTATATCATATGACGTTTTACTGTCGAGGTTGCCTGTTGGCTCATCAGCAAGAATGATTGAAGGAGTATTAACCAGGGCTCTGGCTATGGCTACTCTCTGCCGCTGTCCGCCTGACAGTTCATTAGGTTTGTGATGCATTCTGTCAGCCAGCCCTACCTCTTCAAGTGACTTTATGGCCTGCCCCTCACGCTCATGCCTCGGAACACCCGCATAAATAAGCGGAAGCATAACATTCTCCAATGCTGTATATCGTGGCAACAGGTTAAATGTCTGAAAAACAAAACCAATCTCCTTGTTTCTTATCTCAGCAAGCATATTGTCTTCCATCTTGCTCACATCAGTGCCATTCAGTATATACTCCCCACTGGTAGGAGTGTCAAGACAACCAAGTATGTTCATCAGTGTTGACTTTCCAGACCCGGATGGCCCCATGATTGCCACATACTCGTTCTTCTTTATATCAAGTGTTACTGACCTGAGTGCCTTAACCTGGACCGTGCCAACCTGATAGTTCTTTACAATTCCTTTGATTTCAATGACTTTATTCATGGCTAGTATTTAAAGTTCCCGAATTTAGTGTAAATAAATAAATTATTTAAGACAGCTCTGTTTAATTTTTGTTAACGACCTAATTTGTAACTCCCAGAGGTCACCTGACTATTTCTGATAAAAATGCCATATCTGAACAACTCAATGGTTAAATCGTCACTGTATTTATCACATAATTCCCTCCACCCCTTTAGCATTGATCTGTTAAGATGAATATCGTCAGCAATGATTGTCAGATTCTCACCTGACATTTCCATAATCAGACTGAAGTATTTTTTCAATGCCTCTCCACTATGATTACCGTCAATAAATGCCAGTCTTATCATTAGTCCCCGTTTCTTTAACATAACTAATGCATCGCTGAATTCAGCATTTATTATCTCTACATTCCTGAGTGCATATTTCTCAATATTCTCTTTTGCTAATGCAGCAAGTTTTGGGCATCCTTCCACAGTGAAGACCGAATTGTCTGAAACAGCAGAGGCAAGACAGGCGGTGCTGATCCCAAGTGATGTACCAAGTTCAAGGATTACACCTTCAGAGCCGGATGAGCGATTACTTTCATATTTCACAATTCCTGACAATAACATCAGCTGCCCCCGCGGCACAGCAGATGACCTTGCTATAGCAGATATCTTTCTGAAGGACTTCGCTCCTGTTCTGCTACCTACCCCCAGGTCAGTTATGGAAATGAGATCATCTCTTTTCAGCATATCGCGTCTCAGTGACTCTGCGACAGCAATAGTTTCAGATCCTCCTTTTGATTTTATCACTTCAGACATGTAGCGGTACGAAACAGGGCTGTGTAGTCCAAACCCCGCACTAATCTTTGATTTTAGAAAATGTGTTGTCAATGCAAGGGCATGATATAGATTCATGACTCAGCGTTTATTCTGGGATGAGAAAACAAAAATAAGTAAATTCGGGAACAAAATTTTAATGTTACAACCTGTCTTACAGAACATGGTATTTAATAATTGATAAGGTTTTAAGATTCTGTTAGATCAATGTCAGAAGTTCTTGACACGGAAATAAAGTTTCTGCCTGGAGTAGGACCAAAGAGAGCAGAGATACTGGAGAAGGAGGCTGAGATTTTCACCTTCAGGGACCTTCTCTCGTGCTTTCCATACAAATATATTGACAAAACCAGGATATATAATATAAGGGAGTTAGACACACTGATGCAGTATGTCCAGCTCAAGGGCCATAT
>QKCK01000140.1 GCA_003245695.1 Bacteroidota bacterium
CGATTATCGTGCTGAAGAAATTGAGGACACCATATCCGGTGGCACGGTAACGGGAATCAACCACCAGGCACAGCATCGGCATCATGTTTGAATCTGTAAATGCCTTGTTAAAAGCATAGATCATGAACAGGACGATTACTACAGCAACGACAGGCACAAAACTGGCGGTAAGGATACAGGGTGCTCCGACACAGAGAGCTATAGCCGGTACCAGTATCCTGGCACGGTTGTTTGTTTTACTCCATCTGTCAGCAATAAACCCGCTGACGAGAAGACCGGCGATAGATGCCGGATAGAGATATGCAGTCGCATATAATCCCGCGAGGGTCTGTGACAGGTTAAAATGTTCTTTATAGAAAGTGGGCAGCCATCCTGTTACCAGCCAGGTAACAATGCCGAGCATACCCCAGTAAACAAACATGATATTATATGACCGGATCTTAAAAAGACCTTTAATCCCGCTGAAGAAACTTACCGGTTCTCCCTGTAACCTGTTCTCCGGTTTGCTGTCGGGTGTCTCCGGTGGCGGATCCTTCAGCAGGAACAATGAAAGCATGGTATATAATATACCAAACGCTCCAAAGACAACGAAGGCGGTATGCCATTCATATATTTCTGCGAGCCACCCTCCAAGAAATCCCAGGCTCGATCCGATCATTATGCCTGTCATATGGATACCCGTAGCAAATGACCGTGTTGTTGTCTTATGATAATCTGAAATAAGAGCCAGTGCGGCCGGTATGTAACATGCTTCACTTATTCCCATTAAAACCCTGGTAGCCAGCAGCTGTTCATATGTTTTGGAAAAGGAAGTCAGCAGGGTTACACTTGACCAGACAAAGAGGCTTACCAGCACTACATGACTTCGTTTGAATTTGTCAGCCATAAAACCGGCAAACGGGCTTAGCAGGCCATATGTCCAGAGAAACACCGAGGTAAGAAGGCCAAACTGGGTATCCGTCATAGGAATTGCCTCAATGATCGAGGAACGCATTGTGGTAATCATAGTCCGGTCAAGGTAGTTAAGCAGCCCTACCACGAATAGCAATCCTACTGTGAGCCATGCACCAGCAGGTAAATCTGATGATTTATATGATTTTATTGTATGAGTTGACATGAATGGATAAAGATCAGGGATAAAGAACGGGATAGAATCCTGGTCGGCAGTTATTTGATTGTCAATTGTCTATGACAATCTTAAATTCATCATATGACTCTCTTCTCCAGGCATATTCTTTTGTTGTAGGAGAAAAGCCAAACAATGGTGAATATGTCCTGACCTGTATTGTTTTGCCATCAGGCATGAACTCAAGGATCCTGAGCCAGCCATCCCCGCCGTTGCCGCTCATCCCTCCTCCCAGAGCCTGTGCATTGAACATCATCTGGAAGACCTTTTTACCATGCTGGTTTTTGTCAATACTAAATCCCACATTGTCTTTCATCTTTTCAGTAGGTTTTGCATAATGACCGCAAATCACCATGAATATATTTGATGACGGATAAACAAGCTTCTCCCACACTTGCTGGCCGTAGTTGGCTGGTGTGATGAGGTAACTTTCCTTTTCAATCCGCCGGCCGGCAGCATTCAGATATGAATGAGTCATTACAATAACCTTGTGATGCAAATACTTTTCTGATGCTGCAAGTTCTTTTGCCCATTCGAGAGCGCTGTCTCCGGGAGCAAACTCCAGGGCGATCAATAATAACTTACCCCATGTTTCAGAGTTAAACTCATAGGCAGAATTCTCAAGAGTAGGCACCCCGTTCCTGTTGTTACATACACTTACCAGGCAGTCATCCCAGCATGAATTTCTCGTAACCGGGAAGAACTCCGGGAACCGTGTCATGCTGTTCTCCGCCCTGAGATAGCCATAGTCATGGTTTCCTGTTGAGATAATATACGGGACTTCATTATCGATGCGTTCAAAAGCATGTGATACGGCCTGCCATTGTTTTATACTCGGGATATTCCCAAATCTCGGGTGCGGCTGGACAAGGCATTCGTTCTGATCGACAAGGTCACCGGTGCAAAGCACTGCCCTGACAGCCAGACTGTCAATGTTATCTTTTATCCATGCTGTCATCAGCTCAAATATTGGCTGATTATAATCATACTTGATATAGTTTTGAGGATCTGACAATAATATTACCGAGAAAGAATCTTTGTCAGTACGTCTCATCTGCTCTGCCTTATTCTGAGACAGAGCTGTATTGACGATCAGTAAAAAGACTAATAAACCTGTTACTTTAAATCTCATAAAACAATTGTTTTTAAGAAGTGGCAGGGCAACCCTGCCACTTCTTCCCATAAAACCACCTGATCCTAATCAAATACTGTGGTACTCATTACAAAGCATATATCTGGCAGGTTCATCCTCTGATATCTCTGGATAACGGCCAATTGGTATCAGGAACCTGTTATCATTGATGTCATCATTGACAGTTGAGACCTCCCCCACAAGGCAATCGCCCTCCTCTGCCCAGAAAGTATGGTACAGGTATGGCTCCAGGCAAATGCTTTGGCCCGCAGCAAGTCTTAATATCTCCCCGTTATTTACATGTGTGGTTACTCCGTCCACCTGGACTTTCACCGGGTCAGTGGAAAGATTCTCATCTTTATCTGCTTTCCATAACTGCATGCATAAGGATCCGCCTCCCCTGTTAATTATGTCTTCCATTTTGTTCCAGTGGAAATGTATCGGGGTTATCTGGTCTTCGCGGACATACATGATCTTTTCACAATAAGGTTTCCGGTCACCGTTCAGGCTGCCATTCCTCAACGTGAAAAGAGTAAGTCCTTTATGCAGGAATACACCACTTCCAAAATCAGTCACATCCCAGCCCAGGCTGTTTTTACGTATCTCATCGTATTCCTCACCTTTTGACTGCCACTCTTCCGGCATCCACTTTGCCCAGCCTGGAAGGTAGAAGTGATTTTTCATGAAGAAACTAAAGGCTTCATCAATAAAACTGTTAATCTGACTCCTTTTCATATATAGACTTAGTTTAATATTTCATCAAGTGGTATCTGTTGAAATACAAGATCAGACTGGCTGCCTTCGTATAAAATTCCAATCACCGAATCATTGACGGCAGAAATGCATGAATACCCGTTTCCCTCATATTCATCCAGGAGTATCCATTTGTCTTCCGGCCAACTCTTACCATCATCAAAGCTTGCTTTCAGGGTAAAGTTATCACGTCGTGTGTAAGAATGAGGATTAGTAAACAGCAGCACGCTCCTTTCAACATCACCATTGGCATAATTATGACGGTAAAGGCTGGCCATGCATGCCGGTTCAATCAATGCTCTGCGGGATGTGGGATGCTCTGCCCAGTGCTCTCCCATGTCGGCAGTAACTGCAACGGCCCTCCCGTTGCCCTCTGTTTTGCCCCTGTTCGAACGTTCCCTCATGTTCAACATTAAAGTATGATCAGGCAGTTCAACAACTGCACATTCATTTGTATTGTAATATGCCGGGTTGCCTGTATGCCATGATTTGCCTGAGTCTTTGCTGTAGGTTATGGTTGAAAAGCGTTTCCCGTCCTCATCTATCCCCTCTGACGGAAAAACAAGAGTCCCGTCAGCAAGTGTTATTCCTGCTCCCGGTGCCGGTGCGAGGAGACTCCACCCTTCCTTTTTAACCTGCCTCGTGATGTTTACAGGCCTGCTCCATGTAACACCGTCATCAGTGCTTTTAACAATAAGAAACTGAGAGCTTCTCCTGATGCTATACCCGGGTTGTGATCCGAAGCTTCTCCACTGATGATTCCATACAGTGCTCGTATCTGTTAATCCTTCCACAAAGTTACCGTTGGCCGGATCAAGGACTCCGTACATCCACAGGCCTGCAACATAGATATCCCCGGTGACGTTGTCTGCAAGTATACAGGCATCACTAACCCCGTTGTATTTTTCAGGCAGACCTCCGAATTCATGCATATCCATAATTACCTGCGCCGGCTCCCAGGAGAGACCTCCATCCGTGCTTCTGCTCAGTCCTATGTCTATATCCCCCTGAAGATCCCTGTCACTGTCGCGTCTCATGTCATAAATGGCGAGAAGCGTTCCCCTCTTTGAGGTGGCCAGACCTGGAATACGGTAAGTATCAACACCGTCCTGGTTATGCTGACGTAACGCAACACCTGTTCTCAAGGCTGTGGATTCCCTGTCCCCGGTTAATTTCACCCTCCCTTCGTCAGTTTTTATAACCTTGCAGCTGATGAGTATTCTGTCTGTTAATCCTGCCTGTTGTTTCAGTTTTATGGTAACCCATAATACTGTTGTATCAGCAGGCAGCTCCAGGTCAGCATGTATAGTCACGACAGGTGAGGTTACCCCGCTCGCGCCTGCAACCAGCGAAAATGACTTTTCATCACCGTCAGTTGAGCGAAGAATATTAACCTTCTCAATATCACTTAAGGAGGTAGTCCCTTCGAGAGAAAGGACCACCTCTTTTAATATGGATGAACTATCTGTGGCTTTTGCAAGTTTTATCTTCAGAACAGGATTGTTTTCCTTCAGTGTCAACACGGGCAATACCGGTTGTTCAATCACTGCCGTCACCTGGCCTGTATAAGGCTTGCATGAAAAAACCAGCAGGGTTAGTGTTGCAATTACAGTCAGATTAAATCTCATCTTAATAACCTGATAATCATCTTCTAATAACCGTCCGTCTGTACAAGATTTGAGTTTCCGCTCAGGGTAGCAGTTGCGAGAGGCCAGAGCAGCATATTGGCATGCTCGTTTTCTCTTCCCACAAGGCTTGATACCCTGTCAAAGACAACCCCAAACCTAATGAAAACCCACCAGCTTTTACCTTCAGCCACAAACTCTTTTTTATATTCATCAATAAGAGCATTGTCTACCTCTTCCTGGTTCAGGGCAGCTGCATAATAGTCTTGTATTCCATAAGCTCGCTCGGCAACCTCGTTGAGGTAGTCCACAGCAACATCGGAATGACTGAGAGCATTTTCTATCTCCGCTTTGAACATCAATGCCTCCGCATATCGGTAAAGAACTATGTCAGAATTAAAATACCTGGTTTCATCTGTCCATGAGCCCGCATATTTATTGATCCACCTGAATGACTCATTATTGACATCATCTGTAAAGTATGCGCAGCTGGTCCATGCCCTCTGGTCTGTCGGAACCGAATAAAGGAAATCCTGGAACTCTTCCGTAACACATACATATTCCTGGTGACTTCCGACCCTGACGGGATTTTCAACAAACGATTTGTCAGTAAGATACTGGGTAGGGACAAGATACACACTGGGATATCCGCCGGTAAACTCTGTATTGTTAAAATCGAGAGCCAGTATTATTTCACTGTTCTTTTCAGCGGAGAATACACTTGAAAAGTCAGCCTGCAATTGCAGCGCCGGAGACATGGCAAGTACTGCATTGACAGCCGTATTTGCCTTTGCAAGAGCATCGTTTCCCCCATTTTGTGTTTTAGCCATCCAGAGGTAATAATCTGCCATCAGCATTTTTACTGCCGCTTTATTGGCAGTGACCCTGGACTCAATACCGTCAGGCATGAGATTATCAGCCAGCAGGATGTCAGCCTCGATCCGGGCATAAACTTCCGCAGCCGGTGTACGTTCCGGATAAAGGTTCTGTTCATCGGATTCAAAACCTTCAGTCAGCAGCGGCACGTCACCAAATACCCTTACCAGCCAGAAATAGGTATAAGCACGGATAAAATATCCGTTTGCCATAACAGTGTTCTTTTTTACTTCATTGCCGAATGTTATCTCCGGGGTATGTTTAAGCAGGAGATTGGCATCGTTAATTGCCGTATAAAAGTTAACCCAGTTAGTCCCGGTTGTATTGATACTGATAGTGTTGTTAAACATGTATACATAGTTCGTCTCGTCGATGATGCCATTGCCATAGAGAGAGGAACGGTAATCACCATAATATGCATAATAGTCAGAAAATGCATAGCGGAACCTGTTATACATGCCGTACATTCCTGCAACTGCATCTTCTTCCGAGAGCCACATCTCAGTGGATGTGATATAACTCTCCTGCTTGACATTCAGAATATCCTCACAGGATATCATCCCGAGGAACGCAATGACCAGAGTTGTTAATATGATATGTTTACGTTTCATCCTTATTTCTTTTTTGTTCAAATACATTTTTTTTACCGGCACAAAATCAGAAGGTGATCTTTGCTCCCAGTGATATTCTCCTGATAGGAGGATAAACGTTGAAGCCGTTCGCATAAGGGTTGCCCGTACCAACTTCCGGTGACAGCATACCAGGTACGGCGGTCAGGTAGTAAAGGTTATTCCCCGAAGCTGTGACGGCCAGACCATGGATTCCAAAACGCTGAAGTGCATTGACAGGAACATTATATTGTACCGAAAGCTCCCTGACGCACAGATAATCTGCCTTATAGGCAAAAACGTTGGTTCTTCTGGAATAGTTCTTATTTCCATCATCGGAATCGTTGGCAGTAAAACGTGCGTATGGAGTATCCTGGCCCGGTGTCGTCCAGCATTGTTTGACCTCTTCAGCAAGACTCCAGTTATTGGCAAATGTGTTCAGGAATAAATGTGAATACACGTTTTCATAAATACTGTGACCCAGAGCCCAGTCAACATAGATATTCACAGTCCAATTCTTGTATCTGAGCGAGTTACTTAGACCGCCAGTATACTTGGGAATGGAGACACCCTGGCAGAACTGGTCTACGGAAGTGATCCTCCCGTTACCGTCCCTGTCAACGTATTCATAATCACCGACCTCTTTCCTTCCGGGCACATAACTCTGATCATCATATCTCCAGCCTCTTGACTGATCATCATACATTGCTGCATCTGCATCAGCCCTGGTTTCAAGGATGTGATCCACCTGGTAGGTAAAGAACTGATCAAGGCGTTCTCCTTCGGCAATCCCTCCCCAGTAGGTTCCGTCAGCGCAGAGCACACCGCCAATCCTGTTCTTATCAATACCGTTATCAGGCAACTGAACGACAACATGGTTGATGAAACTCCAGGTAAGCTTGCTTTCCCAGTCAAAGTCCGCCGTTGATATATTCTTTGTTGTTATCTCAAACTCGTACCCGTAGTACTTCACTTTACCTATGTTGGTCTTTATGGTCGAAAACCCGGTAGTGTTTGGAAGTGTCTTGTCAAAGAGCAGGTCAACGGTCAGCCTGTTAAAGTAGTCAGCATTAACAAGTATCTTGTTGTCAAGCAATCCCAGGTCAATACCAGCATCAAACTGGTTGGTCGTTTCCCATGAAAGAGTATTGTTTGGCATGTCTGTTGGATGAAGACCTGCATTTCCACCATAATCATATCCTACAGAATAGGAACCAGCCGCATCAGTTACATCGACAACATTGTTACCTGTCTGACCATAACTGGCCCTTAGCTTTAAGTTACTTATCTTCTCTGCAGACTCCATAAAGGGTTCTTCGGTAACGACCCATCCGAGTGATACACCCGGGAAAAAGCCATACTTGTTTCCTTCGCCAAAGAGTGATGACCCGTCATATCTGAATGTGGCCTGGGCCAGATATTTCTTTTTATAATCATATATCAAACGACCATAGTAACCAACAAGAGACTGCTTCAGGATGTAATTATCAAACGCCGTTACTATTGTTTCAGCATTCAGTGTAGTGACCTTATCGGAACTTGCACCGGTGGCTGTCAATGAAAGATATTCGGAAAAGTTATTCTGATATGAATACCCGGCCAATGCACTCAACGAGTGTACTTTATTAAAAGTCTTTGAATATGACAGGTAGCCTTCTACCTTGGATATTGATATATCCCTGACGGACTTGGAGGCAGATCTTGACCCCACGAAATAGTTGGCTCGCTGGAAAATACCTGCCTGGTATGCCTGCTTGTAGTAAGAACCCTGAACGTGAGCCTTAAATCCGTCAATAATTGTCCAGTCAAGCGCTCCGTTAATACTTACCTTACTGTTTTTCTGTGCATCATCATATATATAGTCATAATATAATGGCGTGGGCGATGTCCTGTTGTACCCATGTGTAGGAATACCATCTGAGTCATAGAATTTCTGCGTGGGCGGCACAGCCAGTCCGCGTGTGAGGACCTGGTACTGGTTCATTGCAGTGTAGGTTTCGGTATTTGTATTCGAAAAATCGAATCCTGTGGATAAAACAAGCTTCTTCGAGATATTCACGTCAGCATTAGCTCTTGTACTTAAACGGGTATAACCTGTACCTATAGCCACCCCGTCATCCGTAGTGCTTCCCAGGCTTGCCGAGTAACGCATGATCTCATTGCCACCGTCTACTCCCAGGTAATAATTCTGCCACATTGCCGGAGAAAAGATCTTGCTCTTCCAGTCGTTGTCCTGGAAGATTATTGTTTTATCCGGGTTAAGCGGATCTGCCATAGACTTGTAGCCTTCAGGAATAGTCTCACCATCTGCCAGGTACCTGGTACTGTATATCGAACTTTCCGTATTGCCGGTACTGGCTGAATAACCGGAGTTATAGTTATATGATGGATGAGGTCCAAGTGCAACAGCCGGACGTACTATAGACAGATAGTCTTCTGCATTCATGAAATTGTACATCCGTGCAGTCTCCTGGTAGGCTGTGTTTGCTTCAAATGTAACCCTTGGTGCCTTGTTGTAGGTTCCCCGCTTGGTTGTGATCAGAAGCACCCCGTTTGAGGCACGGGCACCATAAATAGCTGTGGAGGAGGCATCCTTCAGGACTTCAATCGACTGAATATCATTAGCGTTTATACCTGCCAAACCACTTTCAACCCCGTCTATAAGCACCAGCGGTTCATTACTCCCATTAATGGAGGAACCACCGCGTATGCGTATGGTAGGCTCAGCACCCGGAGTGTTATTGGTGCTATAGATTCGCACCCCCGTAATCTTTCCTTTCAGACCATCTCCGACAGAAGTGATCGGAATGTTGGTCAGAGCTTCACTCCCTACTTTGGATATGGAAGAGGTTAACGTCTGCCTTGATTGTGTTCCGTATCCCACTACAACAATATCATTCAGACCAATAACTGCCTCCTGCAGTACAACAACCAGCCTGTTGTTGTCTTTGACAGTGATTTCCTGCTGGTTGTAACCTACAAAGGAGATGAGCAGGATATCTCCTTTTTTCACATCGAGACTGAAAGATCCGTCAACCTCAGAGATCGTTCCGATAGTAGTTCCTTTTATCTGTATCGTGGCAGAAGGAACAGGTTCTCCGTTATTATCGCTCACAACACCAGTCACGTTAAATTCCTGGGAATAAAGTGCTGAGAGTGTAACAAATAAAACGCTTACCAAACTTATTAGTTTTCTTTTCACCATTTGTAATAGTTTTAGGTTAAATCATGGATTTGAATAATTTATTATTGTGATACATTGTTATGTATTTATCTCATTGTCTGTATGGAATGCCAAAGAATCCTATTGAATCCAACTCTTTTTTCAGCATATCGTATTCTTCCTTACTGAAGGGTTCCAGCGGCAGCCTGCAGGGTCCGCAGTCAATTCCTGTCAAGGTCATTGCGGC
>QKCK01000181.1 GCA_003245695.1 Bacteroidota bacterium
GCCCTTGTACGGGTATCATTGTCATTTATTTTAAACGATGTTGAAAAAAGAAGGGTCATTCATATAATAAAGTTGCCGGAAATGTAGTTATTTTGGGTGTTGAGTTGTTTTTTCTTTTTTTTTTATATATTTGAAAATTAAACAAGCCTAAATATTAAGGAGCTATGTATAAATTCAGAGCATTGTTGCTTATTTTAACTACCGCGCTTTTCTTTTCATGTAAGGGTGGCGAGAAGACTGCCACTGTATCTCCTACAACAGGTTGGGGTTACAGGGATCCGAAATCCAATGATCCTAATGACTTAGGTTATCCCATTGGAGAGACGCAGGAGCAGATTACCGGACCGAATCTGGTATTAATTGAGGGTGGTACTTTTACTATGGGAAGAGTAGACCAGGATGTTATGTTTGATTGGAACAATACTCCGCGCAGGGTTACTGTTTCTTCATTCTATATGGATGAGACAGAGATAACAAATGTTGACTACCGTGAGTATCTCTACTGGCTCAGAAGGGTCTATAAAGACTACCCTGAAGTACACAGGCGCGCACTGCCAGACACACTGGTATGGAGAAGCCCGCTTGCTTATAATGAGGCCTATATTGAGAATTATTTCAGACACCCGGCGTATAACGCCTATCCTGTTGTAGGTGTCAACTGGCTCCAGGCAAACGATTACTGTCTGTGGAGAACTGACAGAGTAAATGAACAGATATTACTTGACTCTAAATGGCAGGATGCCAACGTTGAGCAGTCAGGCGAAAATAACTTTAACACTGAGGCATACCTTACTGGTCAGTATGAAGGCGTACCCGGTGAACGTGTTGATGAACTGCATCCACGTGTAAGGGTAGAAGACGGTGTCATTCTTCCTCATTACCGTCTGCCGACAGAAGCAGAGTGGGAGTTTGCTGCATACGGTCTTAAAGGCAATACTTTTGAAGAGAGAATATACGAAAGAGCTATATATCCATGGGATGGCCATAACGTACGTAATGCCTCACCAAAGGTACGCGGTGAATTTATGGCTAACTTCGTACGCGGCAGAGGTGATATGATGGGTGTGGCAGGAAATCTTAATGACGGTGGTAGTATTACCGTTGATGTAAGATCATACTGGCCCAATGACTACGGACTCTATTGCATGGCAGGCAATGTCAACGAATGGACAATGGACGTCTTCCGTCCTCTGACATCTGAGGATGTAAATGAGTTCAACCCGTTCCGTGGTAACGTATTTGTCGACCTCAGAAGAGATGCAAACGGTATGGTTGTTGAAAAAGACCGCCTTGGCAGAATGGTAATAGACACAGTTAAGACTGAAGATGTAGCTGACAGATATAATTATCAGAAAGCTGATTACAGAAACTATCTCGACGGCGATCTCGTATCAAGCATATCTGCAAGTACTGAATGGTCAGGTAATGCAGAACAGCCTCTTACCGAGAGAATGTATTCACAGAATATCAATGATAATGATTATGTGACTCTTGTAAATGATAAAGCCAGGGTTATAAAAGGCGGATCATGGAAGGACAGAGCCTACTGGCTTAATCCATCAGCAAGAAGATATCTGGATCAGGAGGCATCACGTGATGACCTTGGTTTCAGATGCGCTATGATCAGGGTTGGCAGCCCGGCAGGTTTCTAAAAATTTGTCAGATGAAAATAAAAGGCCTCATTATGTGTTACATAATGAGGCTTATTTTTAAAATACCATGGAGCTGAAAGATATATACAACATTGTCAGAAAATCAGAAGGAATTTGTACTGACACCCGTTCTCTAAGCAAGGGTGAGGTTTTCTTTGCCCTGAAAGGACCAAATCATGATGGCAACAGATACGTCTTCGATTCACTTCAGAAAGGTGCCGTTGCTGCAATAGCTGATGACCCTGCTCTTGAAGGCGATAATATTTATATTGTAGAAGATGTGTATTCAACACTGCGTGATCTGGCCGTGATGAGACGCAGTGAGATGACTGTCCCCGTCATCGCAGTCACCGGGACCAATGGCAAGACAACTACTAAAGAGTTGTTGAGAAGTGTCCTGGCAAAAAAATATGTTGTCCATGCTACTGAGGGTAACCTTAACAATCACATCGGGGTGCCTGTTACGCTTCTTTCTGCCCCTGATGATTCAGGTATTGTAATCATTGAGATGGGGGCAAATCATCAGGGCGAAATAGCAGCGTTATGTGAGATAGCACACCCGGGGTTCGGGATAATAACAAATATTGGTCGCGCACACCTTGAGGGATTTGGTTCATTCGGTGGCGTTATAGCTGCAAAATCAGAGTTGTATCACTACCTGCGTTCATCAGGAGGTGTTGCTATATATAATGACAGAGACACCCTTCTAAGTGAGCTTATATATAAAATTGTGCATAAGGCATTGCCCTATTCCGATCCTTCGGGCACAGATCTTATTGTAAACTCAGTTGATGATGACATCTTCCTTAAGGTGTATGCACGCTTTCATGATAAAGAGTATCTCATATCAACAAACCTCTTTGGCAAACACAATCTTGATAACGTCAGAGCTGCCATGGCAGCGGGAGTCTTCTTTGGTGTTGCCTTTGATGATATTCTGGAGGCAATCAGAATGTATACCCCACAGAATAACAGGTCGCAGATACTCAATACCAGCAATAACATGCTGATTTGTGATTCATATAATGCCAATCCTTCCAGCATGCTGAAGGCGCTGACAGCCTTTGGCGAACTCAGCAGCGGCCCTAAGATGGTTATTCTTGGTGATATGCTTGAACTGGGAGAGGAGAGTAATGATGAACATGCCAGGGTGATTGATGCATTGCATCATCATGATGTTGGCGATGTATTGCTTTGTGGACCACGTTTTAAGTCGGCTGTCAGCGATAAGGAATACACCTGTTTTGACAGTGTGAAGGAGTTGAGTGAATGGCTCAGTAGCAACAAGACCGTGGGGAAGACGATATTGGTAAAAGGATCAAGAGGAATGGCTCTGGATAAGATCTACGATCTGCTCTAGCGTCGTATCTTCCAGTCAAGATCCTCAAAATATTTTTTCTTTTTCAGATAGTATTCAGACACAATACTTCTATTCAGCATGGTGTGCGGAGGCCAATAGGTGTCATGCGGTGGTGCTATAGTCCTCTTCGTTATGATTATGTCTCTCTCCTTCCTGAAGTCGCGGTGTGCCTTAATAACCGCCTTGAATGAGTCAATACCGGTGCTGAAGAGAAAGGAGATGGCAGCAATGCCATCAAGTATCATCCTTATGAGGATAGTCTTTCTTACCTGTCGGCGGGGAAGATTCTTAGCCAGTGTCATCAGGCTGTTTCTGAAGTTGAGATAGGTCTTGTAAGGTGAATTATAACTCAGTGTTCCACCTCCGACATGATAGACCACAGGGTCGGGAAGATAATAAATTGTAAAACCTGCATTTTGCATCCGCCAGCATAGATCTATCTCTTCCATATGAGCAAAAAAAGAGTCGTCAAAGCCACCACAGGTTCTGAAGGCAGAGGAGCGTACCATCATACATGCACCTGAGGCCCAGAAGACTTCAGTTATCTCTTCATACTGCCCTTTGTCTTCTTCAATGGTGTTGAAGATACGGCCCCGGCAGAAAGGATATCCATACCTGTCAATAAATCCTCCTGCCGCTCCGGCATATTCAAAGAAGGAATTTTCATTGAATGCCCGTATCTTGGGCTGACAGGCACCAGCCATGGGATGGAGATCCATGAACATAATCAGCGGATCGGTCCAGCCGGCACCTACACTTACATCTGAGTTAAGGAGGATGAAGTATTCAGCATCAATGAGTGCCAGAGCATGATTATATCCTCCGGCATATCCATAGTTTTGTCCAAGCTCGATAACCTTTATCTGTGGGAAAGTGGTCCTGAGAAAGGTAACAGAGTCGTCTGTGGAGCCATTATCGGCTATAATAACTTCTGTGTCAGGGGTTGTAGTGTTTGTTATTACCTCCGGAAGAAACCTTTCAAGATAGCTTCTGCCGTTCCAGTTCAGGATTACAACAGCTGTCTTACTCATTGGCAGGCCTTTTGTGTTTCCATCTTCTGTGCGACCATAGCCAGTATTCAGGTTTTTCCCTTATGACATCCTCCAGTGCACCGGCATGCTTAGCCGTAATAACTCCGGGTGCTTCATCTTTGGGCGTGTCAGTTATCAGGGATAGCTCCAGCTCATAATACCCTCTTCTGACCTTAATTATATGTACAAATACTACCGGCATATCCAGCATCTTTGCTACCCTCTCGGTCCCCTGATAGAACGAAGTCTCCTGATTGAGAAAAGGGACCCAGTAAACATGTTCTCCTTTGGGAGGGGTCTGGTCAGCTATAAAGGCTGTTACTGTGAGTTGCTTCTCTTTCCTGGCAGTCACAAGCGATTTTAATATTGAATTCATTGGTGATGGCTCAACACCATGTTTGGCTCTGAGGTTGTACATGAACCTGTCAAAGCTTTTGTTTGCCAGTGGTTTATATACAGTGAGCGCTTTTACCTCAGTAAAAAGAGGCATTGAAGAGAGCCATTCCCAGTTATTATAGTGGCTGCATACCGCAAGGATATCCTTTCCCTGGTCAAAGTATCTGTTAAGCAGGGTGAGGTCGCGAAAATGAAATCTTTTTTTCAGCTCTGCGGGCCCCATATGTGTTAATTTGAGTGTCTCGATAAACAGATCAGCCATATGACGGTAGTATCTCCTGGCAATAATACTCAGCTCTTTCTCGCTTTTCTCCGGGAAAGCATTACGCAGGTTTTTGGCAACAACATCTCTTCTGTACGAGGGGAAGTAATAGAGTAACAGGAAAAGAAGGTCGGAGAAGATATAGAGTACCCTGAGCGGTAAAAGGGTGACGCAATAATTAATAGCAAGGAAAATATAAAAAGCTGCCTTTTTCATAGCTGTCTGTTCTCTGATTCAGGATTCATAAAAGTACCTGTTATTTTTCTGAACTCATCAAAAATTTTATTATTAGCTGCTACTGTCTCGCTTCCGTTGACGTTTTTCTCATCGCCTGAGAAGGTACTCACTCTTCCTCCGGCTTCCCTTACAATCAATGTCCCGGCAGCAATGTCCCAGGGGTTAAGGCCGTACTCAAAGAAGGCATCATAACGGCCACAGGCAACCCAGCACAAGTCAACGGCTGCCGACCCCATTCTTCTTACTCCCTGGCTGTTGCGTATCATGTAATCAAGACACTTAAGATAGTTTTCGAGCCTGCTATAGTTTTTGAACGGGAAGCCGGTTGCGACAAGCAGGTTGTCTATCTCACTGACAGGAGAGACGCTGATCTGCTTTCCGTTGAGCCATGCCCCGCCGTTTTTCCAGCCATAAAAGAGTTCATCAGCCACGATACTGTAAACCACTCCTACGACATATTCATTATTATGGCTAAGTCCAATACTTACTGAGTATGGGTTTATGCCATGCATGAAGTTAGTTGTGCCGTCAAGAGGATCGATGATCCATGTGTATTCTGCATTATGCCGCTCGCCTGTTCCTTCCTCAGTGATAAAGTCAGATCCGGGAAGGAGGGAGGAGAGTTGTCCGACAAGATACTTTTCAGACTCAATATCCACATAACTCACAAAGTCGTGGAGACCTTTCTTCTCTATTCTGTCACGTGTAAATATTGCTGCTTCCTTTCTGATAAAGGCACCGGTCTCTTTTGCAATACGGCAGACCTCAATGCATATTTCTCTGTTATTCATAACCTCTGTTCGTTTATCTCACCTTCCATTGAACCGTCTTCTCTTATACTTTTCAAGGTTACACTGAGAATCCTTCCGGAGAGATTTTTATTATAGGGCAGGTATGTTTTTATATAGTTCTCTGTAAAGCCAGAGATCATTCCTTCGGCATTCTTTTTTTCAAAGAGTACACTCCTTGATTGACCTATATTCTCTCTCATGAATCTCATTCTGAAGCTCTCAGAGAGTCTTATGAGTTGTTTGCTTCGTTGCTCCTTTACTTTTGAGGTCACCTTGTCAGTCATTGTAGCAGCTGGTGTCCCCGGCCTCGGTGAGTAAGAGAACACATGAAGATAAGTCAATGGCAGGGATGACAGGAATGAGTATGTGTCAGCGAAGTCATCGTCACTCTCTCCCGGAAAGCCTACTATCACATCAGCACCTATTGCAGCATGAGGCATAAGTTCTTTAATTCTGGTAACTCTCCCGGCAAAGAGATCCCTGTTATAGCGTCTTTTCATCAGACCAAGGATCCGGTCACTGCCGCTCTGCAAGGGCATATGGACATGGGGCATGAGTACCTCTTCATTGGCAATAAGCTCAATAATGTCGTTCGACAGCAGGTTAGGCTCTATGGATGATAGTCGCAGACGCTCAAGTCCTCTGACGCTGCACAGTGACAGAAGCAGATCCCTGAGTGTTTCGCCTGTGCTCTTTCCGAAGTCACCTACGTTAACACCTGTCAGTACTATCTCCCTGAAGCCTGAAGCAACAATATCACCTGCTTCCCTTATTATTTCTGCCACAGGCTGATTGCGGCTGGATCCACGTGCGAGTGGCACAGTGCAATATGAACAATGATAATCACACCCATCCTGAACCTTCAGAAAGGATCTTGTGCGGTCATTTGACGACCACGAGGCATGATACTCAGTTTTAAGTATGTCGTCACAATAGTGAATCTCTGCGGCCTTCTTTTTCTCAAGGCTGCTGATGTATGATGTTATATCAAACTTTTCGTCTGTTCCAAGTACAAGATCTACACCTTCAATGGCAGCAACCTCTCCCGGCTTCAGCTGCGCATAGCAACCTACCACGGCGATGAAGGCATGAGGATTATGATTTATTATTTTCCTGATAGCCTGCCTGCATTTTCTGTCAGCTGTGTCTGTTACACTGCAGGTATTGATGATGAAAATATCTGCCTCGTTGTCAGGGGATACCCTGAGATACTCCTCTGTGGAGAAAGACCTGGCAATAGTGGAAGTCTCAGCAAAATTCAGTTTGCATCCCAGTGTTTGAAACGCTACTCTCTTCTTCAAATCGATCTCTTTCTTTTGGAGGCAAAAATACTCAAAAAAGCCGACTTAAAGAAGTTTACTGGCAAGTTCAGCCAGGAAGCTCCTCTCTCCTTTGACCAGGTTTACATGAGCAAATACATCCTGTCCCTTCATCTTGTCAGAGAGATAACTTAGTCCGTTTGATCCTGCATCGAGGTAAGGAGAGTCGATCTGTTCAATATCACCTGTGAAGATCATCTTGGTGCCTTCACCTGCACGTGTTATAATAGTCTTAACTTCGTGCGGGGTGAGGTTCTGTGCTTCGTCTACAATAAAAAATATATTTGACAGACTGCGTCCCCTGATATATGCGAGAGGTGTAATAACAAGCTTCTCTTCCTTAACCATATCATTTATCCTGATGAATTCAGGGCTCTGTGCGCTGAAACGATGTTTGATGACAGTGAGGTTGTCAAACAGAGGCTGCATATAAGGATCCATCTTTTCCTTGACATCACCCGGGAGATATCCCAGATCCCTGTTGGCAAGAGGCACTATTGGTCTGGCAAGAAAGATCTGTTTGTAGCGTTTATGCTGATGCAGCGCTGCCGCCAGTGCCAGCAGTGTCTTGCCGGTACCTGCCTTGCCGGTGAGTGATACCAGTTGAATATCAGGATTGCAGAGAGCATCAAGAGCAAATGTCTGCTCTGCATTGCGGGGTTCAATGCCATAAGTGGTCTGCTTCATGACCCTGACAAGCATCCTGGTAGTAGGGTTGTAATGCGCCAGCGCACTCGAACCACTGTTACGAAGTATGTAAAAGTGATGCCCCAGCGTCTCATCCCTGAAGTTTATCTCATCGGCGGAGACACCCTCAGGCTGATCATATAGCTTGCTTATCAGATTGTGGTCTACATTCTCTATGGTCTTAATGCCTCGGTATAGATCATCAAGGTTTACCACCTTGTCATTTCTGTAGTCCTCAGCAAGAATGCCAAGCGACTTGGCCTTCATCCTTAGATTGATGTCTTTGGTGATAAGCACAACAACCTTCTCACGATGCTCCTGTGTTACATAATCAGCTATGGCAAGGATCCTGTGATCGGCAGTATGCTCTGGGAATGATTCACTTACCCTGTCAGAAAACTGTTTGCCGGTTTCAATATGCAGATTGCCCAGATTGTCACCAAGTGATATGCTGCCAGATAACAACATGTCACCCGATATCTTGTCAAGTTCGCGCGTAAACTCTCTGGCATGATAGTTTATCAGATCATTGCCCTTCTTAAACTTGTCAAGCTCTTCAAGTACTACTATCGGAATAACAACATCATTCTCTTCAAAGTTATAGATGCACAGATAATCGTGCAATAAGACATTTGTGTCGAGGATGAAAATCTTCTTTTGCCTCTTTTTCTTAGCCATATCAGACTCTCTTTAATGTTATAAAACGACTCCCCCGGATATATTACAAAGATATAACCAAAACTGACCATATTCTCTCTCCACTTCTATAAACTATAGTATTTTTGCATAAAAGAAATCAGCAGTTTATTAACATGACATACCAGGAGGCATTGACCATTCTGTACGACAGGTTGCCGGCCTATCACCGTATTGGGAAAGCAGCTTATAAAGCCAATTTAGATAATACTCTGGCTATGGATGAGTATTTCGGTCATCCGCACCGCCACTTTAAGACAGTACATATTGCAGGTACAAACGGGAAAGGATCAGTATCTCATCTTACTGCATCCATTCTTCAGGAAGCAGGGTTAAAGACAGGCTTGTACACCTCGCCTCATCTCCGCGATTTCCGTGAACGTATACGGATAAACGGAAATATGATACCTGAGGATAATGTTGCAGAATTTGTCGAACAGCATGCAGAGATAATGGAAAGACTCCAGCCATCATTCTTTGAGCTGACAATGGCTATGGCGTTTGATTACTTTGCCAGAGAAGGTGTTGATGTGGCTGTCGTTGAGACGGGTATGGGCGGACGCCTTGACTCAACAAACATTATTACTCCTGAAGTCTCTGTTATCACAAATATCGGACACGATCACATGGAGTTTCTGGGTGATACACTTCAGGCTGTCGCCATGGAGAAGGCAGGCATAATAAAGGAAAAAGTGCCGGTGATAATAGGAGAGACACAGCCTGAAACAGAAGAGGTCTTTAAGAACAGAAGTGCCGCGGCCGGAAGTGATATATGCTTTGCCGATAAGATGTTCAAATGTTCACTCGGGCCGCTGAATACAGCTACCTGTCTTAGAACATTCTCAGTGACAAATATTAATACAGGGAAGATAATCGCCGGTGAAATGCCCCTCGGTGGTACTTATCAGAAGAAAAACCTTCAGACAGTAACAGCATTATTTGATATTTTAAAAGCTAAGTATGCTCTTTCTGACTGTCATCTGCTTGGAGGAATAAGAAATGTGACCGGTAACACAGGTTTTTCAGGACGTTGGCAGATTCTT
>QKCK01000131.1 GCA_003245695.1 Bacteroidota bacterium
ATCAATCTGAGAACCAGGGATAACATCAAATGCAAATGCCCGGGTATCAGTCTCATTACCCGGGACAGAACTGTTATTGAGCCAGACATTATTATATCGTTGTGATAATCCTCGTACAATAATAAACTTACCATCAATTATTGATATCCCCGGCACCTTTCTTATAACCTCAGAGGCATCCTTATCAGCACTTCTGCTGATTATCTGTGCTGAGATGCCATTTGCTATCACGGGCATATTACGCACTGAATTTATCACCGATATTTCGCTATCAGTCTTCCGCGATGCCACAACAACAACATCATTGAGTGTCAGTGATGCAACAGACATCTCTGCGTTCACTTCAGTTGAAACACCACACTTTACCCCGGCATTCTCATATCTGACAGTCTCATAAGAGATGAAAGAAAAAACGAGGGTATATTTCCCTGCCTCAAGACCTTCAATTGAAAAACGGCCCATATCATCTGTCACTGCTCCCCTTTGTGTTCCATCAACTGTAACGTTCACCCCGGGTAAGGGAAGTCCCTCAGGCACCTCAGTTACTGTTCCGGTGATACTACCTGATGAGAGCTGCGCATGTAGCTGTAATAAAGGGATGAAAAGTAGAATCAGTAGTTTTGTTACTCGTAGTGGATTTCTTGCTTTCATGGTCTGACAAAATATTTGCAACAAATCTCATCAGACTTTGTAATGAAAGGGTTAAGATCCTGTTAACAAAAAGCTACAATAAGGTTACTGAATATTACTTTTTGTAACAAAAAAAGGAGCGTCTCCGCTCCTTTCCTTATTCTAAGGTAAAACTACTTAAGCATATCATCTGATTTTGCTTTTGCTTCCTCAAGCAGCTTATCAGCTTTGGCGTTAGCTTCAGTCTCCAGGGCTGTGGCTTTCTTATCAGCCTCTGTCTTCAGTCGTGCTGCAGCCTTTTTAGCCGCTGCTACAGCTATCGGGCCTTTCGACTCTGCCTCTTTGATGAGTTTTGCTCCCTGTGTGTCAGCCTCGTCACGGATGCGTTTTGCTGCGTCAGCAGCTTCGTCGCGTATCTTCTGAGCCTGTTCCTCAGCCTCTTTGAGAATTTTCTCAGACTGTTCTTTAGCTGCCTCATTGACTTTTTCTGAAGCCTGTTCTTTCACAGCCGATGTGACAGAGCCGGCAACAGAAGATGATGCGCTGCCGCTGCCATCTCCAAATAATGGCTTCACTGTAGGATCGGTAAATGTACCACCCACGTTCAGGTTAACCTTGATTACGTCTGAGGGTTTTATTGTAAGACCATATGAGGCAGCCTGCGATGTAAGTGATGACACAAGTGCATTTGCACCATCACCCAGGTCAGAACGTGGTATCTCTGTCTTAACTATCCAGTTAAGCGTTTTGTCAAGACCCTGATCTCCGGCGATATTAAGTTTGATATTACCAAGTCTGGTATCAAATGGCTTAACATAAACCCGTCCATCCTTTATAGTGAAGCTGGCATTTATATTTTTGATAGTATTAGAATATTTGTCAGAGAGTTTAACCACGCTCTTCATACGATCAAAGGCTTTTGACTCAAGTATCTGCAGCTGGTCAGACTTAAGAATGCCCTGGCCTGTAATTGAGCTTATAACAGGCATCATATCACTTCCCAGGAGACTCTCATACTTCAGGTTGACGGAGATGTTACCATCGAGACCGTTGGCTGCAGGTGCAAGTTGTTGAATAGTATTGAATGCGTTAAAGGCGCTCTTCACTCCTACCGAGGTCAGTGCCAGGTCAGCCTTCACCACTGGTTTGAGTGTGTCACGGGTATCATAGACAGCATTCATTCCTATCTTTCCGCCGAGGGCATCCATGCCCGTGTTATTAAGTGTCACAACACCATCAGCGACAACTATATTGCCCTTGAAGTTGGTTGCCTGCAGGTTGTCATATAACAGCTCTTTCACAGAAGCATTGAAAGTAAAGTCTATATTGCGAGGTATCACCACAACAGCCAGTGAAGTGGTGTCTTCAACAACGGTAGTAGTATCTGTTCCCATCTTCTCCATAATGTTATTGGCATCTATCATAGATGAATAGAGGGTAAGGTTACCTTTGATAATACCATCGGAGAAAATATATGGTATATAGTTCTCAAGCCGTCCACTGATATTAAAATCGCTCTTATCACCCACCATCATATTCAGTTTTTTAAGTTCTGAATATGCAGGGGTAAAGATGAATGAGGCCTCATTGACCTTAATTGCAGGCATATCAACCATCTCAACAGCCATTGAGGTAATGTTCAGTTTTCCTTCTGCCGTGAACTTATCATACTGTTCTTTCTCTACCATTGACATGCGGCCCGACATAGTCATTGCCATATCTATCAGACCGTTCAGCGAGATACTGTCAAGAGGTACGGCATCCTGCAGTTTTGCAAGGTCTATCTTGCCAACAGCCTTGAGTGCGAAGGATGGGTCACTCATAGGTGTAGCCAGATGAAATGAGAAGTCAAAGGGATTAGATGCCAGCTCCATATGGAATTTACTGACATCGACAGTTGTCAGGTCCATATCCTTTCCATTGAAGTCAACAACAGTCTTTATTCCTATGGCTGATATCTTCTCAGGCAGGTCAGGGTAGCTGATGACCCCGTTTTCAACAAGGAGAGTGATTTTTGCATCGGGCATGGTACTGTCAGCCTCGCTGTATGTTCCGGTAAGGTTCCCGTCAAGAGAGAAGGTACCCGAAGCGCGCAGTTCCTCGAAGCCCTCCATATATATTGCCGGCACCATCGACAGCAATGACTTGAAAGATGTCTCAGAGGTATTGAATTTCAGGTCTGTATATATATCATCACCCGGCATGGCCACCTTACCTGAGAAAGCCAGCATAATGTCATTTATCTTAAAGTAGTTATCCTTCATAACAAAGGTCATAGAGTCAAGAAGAGCGTCAATAGTAGCTTTCAGCTCAACCTTTGCCTTTGAGATATAATTTACCTTTTCCATGCCGAAGCTGAGAGATGCTATATTAAGAAGCATATCCAGATCTGTACGGGTGGCTGACATATTTCCGGTGAGGAGAAAATCAAGATCCTGTATCGAGGCATTCATGTCGGCCTGTTTGTCAATATAATTTATACGGGCGTCGGTTATCCTGAACTCTTTCATCTGCAGTTTGAATGAAGAGGGCTCTGAGGACTCTGTCACCTCTTCCGTTGCAGTTGTATCAACAGGCATGATATCCCAGTTAGCCTTACCATCAGCATTGACAAGAGCGTTGATAAAAGGCTTGTTTATTATCAATGATTTGACCTCATAACCTGAGTCTGAGAAAATACTTGCCAGGTTGAACACTATCTCAAAAGAGTTCAGTGAGGCCAGGGTATCACCTTCAAATTCGTTTTTTCCTGTTACGCTTACCTCTTTCAGTGAGAATGCAGCTTTTGGAAAAGCCTTAATAAGGCTTAGTTTATAATCAGCAAAATCCACTTTTGCTATCAGCATTTTATCGAGCTCGCTCTTCACCGTATCTTTTATTTTATCCTTAAACAGGACAGGGATAATCAGTGCAGCAGCAAGAATCAGCACCACAAGTGATCCTATGGTGATACCTGCAATACGGGCTATCTTCTTCATACCATGAAATTTTTATTAATAAACAGTTTTAATCTTTTCACATTACTATGAGGAAATAAAATTAACCAATTATTCTGAAAGAGAGAGAGTATTTCGCAAGTATGGCATATATGGAAGATCAGCATTATAAAAAAGAGAGAAATGGTTAAAGTGACAGTTAATTATGAACTGCGAAATATTTGTTAGCAAATGAAAAAATAATATGTATATTTGCACCCGCAAGCAGGCAGGCTGTCGCAGAACCGGCAACCGGCCAAAGCAAAAGGTCCCGTAGCTTAACTGAATAGAGCATCTGACTACGGATCAGAAGGTTGGGGGTTTGAATCCCTCCGGGATCACAAAAAGCATCCCGCCGACGAGGCGGGATTTTTTATTTTTTAAGGATCCTGAAGAAGCTCGCTTCTGAAGGATCATTAAAAAATAAAAAACAGACACCGCAGGTGGATGCTTTTTGTAGCGGCCCACTGCCGGCGATCATGAGCGCAGCGAATAATCCCTTATATAGTACCTTATATTCTCAGGAAGATATAATAGATCTTAAGAATCCGCTTCTGAAGGATCATTGACCTGTTCCGGCCCTGTGCACCGTCTGTCTACGGAGCCGCGAACTCAGGCCGCGTCGGTCACCTGGGAACAGTCCTGCGAAACCTGTGCTGGTTGAGTTACTCATTCCGGATAAAATTTCAGAAGAATCATAAGCAGCATAGCTGCGAAATCTCTGTAGGATCAGATATAATGGACAATGAAGCCACAGCGTGGCGACATCTTATAGCCTGGTTTCTGCAATCAGCGAAAAGAGATGTCACCGCTACGCGGCTCAAAACTCTGACTGATTATATCTTCTACAGAGATATCACCGCTCTGCGGCTATTTTTTGCAGATATGAGATTAAACAAATAAGAAGGCAACGTATGGGGGCTGTCCACGGCTGGTGTGAACCAAGGTCCCGGCGTTAGACGGGGGCGAGCTCAGCGAAGCTAACTACTCTCGCCAGAGTTAGCCTGCATAGCGGGCGTGACTCTTTTTTTTCGCCCGCTACGGGGCTCTTATTCTCAGGTTTACAAATATCTTCCGTATGACTTTGCTGAAGTCACCTGACTTGAGGATTCATAATATTTTCCCACGCTAAAAATCACTCTTTTTCAGCAGGCTGCTCTTGAGTGTATCAATGCATTTGAACAATTCATCATATTCTGCATTAAACAAGGTCTTCTCCCTCTCAATCTCCGAAAGGCAAGCATCTGTTGCACGCTGCTCTTTTTCAGTTATCGTTCCATCAGCCTTGTACTGATCTATCTTCTGCTGATACTGTTCAATATGCTTGAAGTGTTTATAGGGTGTGTCATTATAAAAACGAGGCACCCCTCCTCCCTGAAAAATACGCCCGTGTGTTAACACATCATCAATAACAAACCTGTACCTGTTATCCCTGAATTCAATAGTCAGCGTAAATGTCAGGTCTGTTGATACATCTTTGTTATTTAATGAGGTGTGTCCTGCGGCGATTCTTAGTTTAGCCACCATCCTGCCTGCCCCGGTGTCTTCAAACTGAATAGCATCAGATATGTTACTGAAATTCGTGGCAAGCCAGTATTTGAAATTTGAAATCATCTCATCTTTTGAGAGACTGTTATCAACTGTTTCTGTAATTTCAATTATCCCGGCCTCATTTCTGGGAAATTCTCTATCCTGTGAATGGACTAATGTATTCATCATCAGTGCCACAACTATAAAAAGTATTCTTTTCATATATAGGTTATTTAGTTTCTTTTGAGACAGCAGGAAGAAACAACACCCTTTCCAAACATTAAGATACCTTTCTTACCAATGCTTTTACAAAACAAAAATTGTACCACATGCCTATAAAAAGAAGTGTGCCAGAGAACTGAGCTCAAACATTTTTATCTGATTGAAATAATAACTCAGAATAGACGTAAATTGCATTATGTACATATAGATTATTGTCATGAAAATACAGTTCTGTTCTGATCTTCATCTTGAATTTACTGAGAACACCGCTTTTCTTCAGAAGAAGCCACTGAAGCCAGTTGCAGAATACCTGGCCCTGACAGGTGACATCAGCTACCGTGGACGAATAGAGAAAGCAGATGCATGGTTCTATGACTGGTGCAGCGATAACTATGAGCAGACGTGGATTGTAGCAGGCAATCATGAGTTCTATGACGGCAGTGACATTTCAATTCTTGAAAAGCCTCTCTGTGAAGAGATAAAGCCGAATGTGTTCATGCTCAATAATACGGTCTTATCAATCAACGGTGTCAATCTGCTTTTCACATCGTTACTCTCGAAGATAAGTGATCCGGATAATATTATTATCAGAATGTGCATGAACGACTTTCGCCGTATAAGCTTTCATGACAGGCTATTGTCAATCACAGATTATAATCATATAAATGGAATATGTATTGGTTTTCTTGAAGAAGCATTAGATAAAAGTAATGCACCTTCAATAATTTTCACCCATCATGTTCCCTCTGCAGTATGCAACAGTGCAAAGCAGAACTTATCTCCGTTAAATGAAGCATTCACAAATTCCCTTGACGGTTTTATACAAAGAAATACAGACAGGATCAGTCACTGGGTTTTCGGTCACAACCATAAAAGAACAAGAAAAACTATTGGCAAAACAGTCTTGGTTAGCAATCCATTTGGTTATATGCATGAACATGAGCACAAAAATTTTGACAACAGTCTGTTTATTGAGTGTGGTGAAAAATAAAAGGAGTACAATACTGCACTCCTTTAACAATTCCAAATTGAAATTTTATTTACCTGGGCCAATAAGTTCTATCACAATTACTCCGTTAGCACCCTTTGCCCCATATATAGCTGTTTCGGCTCCCTTAAGCACTGTAATGCGTTTTACATCCTTTGGGCTAATGTCATACAGACTTAGAACCTGAGAACCATTAACAATAAGGAGAGGCTCAGTTGAAGAGTTGATTGATGTTGCTCCCCTTATGGTTATACTTGTACCAGCCACCTGAACCCCGGGTATGCCTTTCAGTATTTCATAAACACTGGAATAAGAGGCATACCTGTTCTCCTGTGGATTAACCTCATTAGGATTGTTTTGTCTCCCTTTTGATCCCTCCCTGGTACGCTTAGGAATATACTTTGCATTCGAAACCTCTGAAGGATCAAGCGTAATTGTCACATCACTCTTTCCGTCAATTTTCGTCTTTCCTGAGCAGCCTTTCTCTGAGACAGCTTCGATTACCTCAGCATCAGGCTTCACTTTAACTTTAAACAGACCATTCTGATCTGAATACACATCAGAGCTCTTCCCGTCGACAATAATAATAGCATCTGCAACAGGATTCTTGTTTATATCAACAACAGTACCAGCGACAATAATTTTCTTGTTGCCTTTAGTCTGTCCAAAACCAGGCACAGCTGCAAGAAGTGCAAATAGCAGCAATAAAAGAACAGTTTTTTTCATTTCATGGGTGTTAGATTAAACATAAACAGAAACATATATTTTGTGTGAATATACCTAATTATCACTACAAAAATTAAGCCATATGACAAACACTATGAGGGAGTTTCTGTCTAAAAAGATACCGGCATCCTGAAATTAAAACCCGAATAGTTGCCGTTAAGTATTCCCGGCTCCCACATTGGGGCATTATTCATAACCCTGAGTATTTCAGTTTCAACCACCTGACTTGAACATGAATGCACTGTTACATTTTGTATCTTTCCTGTTGGATCGACAACAAAAGAAATAGTAACTTTCTCCCTGTAGTTTTCCGGAGCATCAAAAGGGACTCTGAATCGTTTCTGAAACCAGTTTCTGAAGTTATTGAAGTCGCCGCCCTGAAATGTAGGTAACTTTACATTCGATTTCATTGTGCCACTGGCATAGAAATCATTATAATTCAGAGTGTCGGCCTCTCCCCTCTTTTGTACATCCGGTTGATCTTTTACAGCTTCAGCTACTCTTGTAGTGTCAGGGGTTGACTCCTTTGTATCTTCCAGAGGGACAATATCCTTTTCCGGAATCTCTTCTGTCTCCTGCTTCACAACTTCATTTTCAGGCTGTGGGGTTATGGGAGCCACTGAGTTTTCAAACTCCTCAAGCTGCCTCAGTTCAGTAACATCCAGATAATTAAAAAAGCTATTGTAATTCTCCGACATCTTTGATGAGAGAAGCACCAGAAGAATTGCCAGGTGAACAAGCAGTGTAAAAAACGCTGCCTGTTTCCGGGGCGATATTTTGCGGCGGGGCTTAATTGTGTTTCTGTCAGGAAGAAGCATCAGGAGCAAGGTTAAAGCTACAAAGGAACATTTTTTTTAATGAGTACCTGATTCAACATACAATTTTTCTGCCATAAAATCAAAAGTATGACCGGAGAGGTCAGGGCAGGTCACTCAACAGGTCTCTTCCAAAGAGAGCTAACCCACCACCGGCTGTCTCCTTGTACAGACTTGGCAGGTCCTTTCCTGTCTGTTTCATTGTCTGAACCACTTTGTCAAAGCTTATCATATGCCGTCCGTCGGAAAGCATGGCATAGGTATTATGGGATAATGCTCTTGAGGCTGCAAAGACATTGCGTTCAATACAGGGTATCTGAACAAGCCCGGCGATAGGGTCGCAGGTTAAACCCAGATGATGCTCCAATCCCATCTCAGCAGAGTACTCTATCTGAAAGATTGTACCTCCATACAACTGTGTTGCAGCTGCAGAAGCCATTGCACAGGCCACACCAATTTCACCCTGGCAACCGACTTCAGCACCTGAGATAGAGGCATTTTTTTTGACAATATTCCCAAACAATGCTGCTGTGGCCAATGCCCTTATAATATCGGGATTCTTAAAACCCATAAATGTCTTCATATATTTTAGTACAGCCGGAAGTACGCCGCATGAACCACATGTCGGAGCCGTTACAATTACGCCATTAGATGCATTCTCTTCACTTACAGCGAGGGCAAAAGCATATAGGGTAGCTCTCTTACGGAAAGAATCACGGTACTGAACTGCCTTACGCATATATGAGTTTGCCTTACGCTGCAGATTCAGCCCGCCGGGGATAACCCCCTCTGTCTGAAGGCCCCGCTTGATTGCCGATTCCATTGTTGCCCAGATATCATTAAGAAAGGACCATATCTCTTTTCCCTCAGTCTCTTCCACATACTGCCATAAGGTCATGCCATGATTATGACAGAAGTCGAGAATGTCCGACATAGTATTATGAGGATATATATCCAGCGACTCAGTAATGGTATTGTCATCTGTTACAGCACCTCCCCCTACACTGTATGCCATCCATCTGTCAATGATAGTGCCATCTGTATCAAAAGCTTCAAACAACATAGCATTGGGATGTCGCTGTTGAAACTCCTCCGGCCTCCATGTAATACCAAGCTTTCTCCCGTTAAAAATCTTTTCAAGGGCAATGTCCGTTCTATGCCCTTTACCGGTTGCAGCAAGACTTCCATATAATGTCACATTAAAATCAGTTGCAGCACCGTTTCTCTCCAGAAATGATTTTGCTGCATTTGCCGGGCCTAACGTATGACTGCTTGAAGGACCATTGCCAACCCGATATAAATTCTTAATACTCTCCATCGTGCAAAATTAATTTTTAGAATCTTAAATCACACATAATAGATTCAGTAAACCGGGTCACAAATTTTTTTGTCAATTTTCGATATTTTTATAATACATCATATATATTTGCAGTGTTAACGAAACCTAAAAAATCACAAAATATACACAACCACGAGTTTGACTTTGGATTGGTTAACAAATGTTGTGTTAGTGCCGGACCC
>QKCK01000048.1 GCA_003245695.1 Bacteroidota bacterium
TTGTGGGCCCAGCTGGGCTCGAACCAGCGACCCCCTGATTATGAGTCAGGTGCTGCTAACCAGCTGAGCTATGGGCCCGTTAAAACAGGGTGCAATATTAATCAAAAATTAAAAAAAAAGCAAATTAAACAGAAGATTATAGCACCCCTCTACTCTTTATTGTTTATATAATGAAACAATACATCAGCAGCCTCGTCAAGATCATTGCCGAATGTGATAAGGCCGCCACGGTCCCCTGCCATCACAATGATCCTTTTTTCAAACACCTCGGGCGTACTGAAGATCCTTATCATCTCTCTGGCCATTGCCGGGGTACCGTATTCAACTACCGGATCTGTCGTCGGAACTTTATTCATCAGCTCCTCCCACAACTTTGAAGAGTGTACATGTATTATCGCATGTGTACCCGGATCAGCAGTATAGATGGCAGCATGAGTGAGAGACTCAGAAGATGCCTTGAGTGGCCCGACACACATAACTGCATTATCATCAATATTAAACGATGATACTTTTACATAATGACCTGGCTCAAGCTCAGGGATGTCACCGGTGGAAGATCCGGTGATGATAAATTGGTGCGAAGAGCCAATGCGTACGCTTATGTTGCCAAATCCTACTCCATTTTCATATGCCCCAACAAGATCAAGATTAAAAAGTATCTCTCTCCAATGGTTTATTATTTCATACTGCTCATCAGATACCACAGGACCCGACTGACTCCAGTAACAGTTGAATTTTACTACTCCTTCCATATGTTGTTTCTAAATAACAGATTTTCAATAGCATTCCTTTCCGGCCTGCATATTCCGCGGTCGGTTATAAGACCGGTTATAAGACGGGCAGGAGTGACATCAAAACCAAAATTGGCTACACTGGCATCATCAGGATAAATACGCACAATTGTTGTGCCATTAGCCCCAACTCCTTCCATCATTTTTACCTCCGAGGAGTCTCTCTCCTCAACCGGGATATCAAGGTAGTTTTCAATGTCTGTATCGAATGACGAGACAGGGAAGGCAGAGTAAAAAGGTATATTATTATCGGATGCTGCCAGGGCCTTCAGATAGGTGCCTATCTTGTTGGCAACGTCACCATTGATAGTTGCACGGTCACACCCAACGATCACAATATCTACCATACCATGTTGCATAAGGTGACCACCGGTGTTATCAGGTATAAGGGTATAGGGCACACCATGATTGCCCAGCTCAAAGGCTGTTAGACGTGCCCCCTGATTTCGTGGCCGGGTCTCATCAACCCATACATGTAAATCTATGCCCTTGTCATGTGCCATGTAGACCGGTGCCAGGGCTGTACCATAGTCTACAGTAGCAAGCCATCCCGCATTACAATGAGTAAGTATATTTACTTTTTCGCCGCCTTTACGCCGGCTTATCTCTTCAATAAGTGGAAGACCAACGATGCCGGTATGCCGGCACCTCTCAACCTCCTCATCACATATATCAATAGCAGCCTGACGCAACAGGTCAGCTATATCAGCAACAGCGACATCTCCATCTATAACTCCCATTATCCTGTCAACAGCCCACGCAAGGTTTACTGCTGTCGGACGGGTTGCTTTAAGCCGCTCTGCATCTGCCCTCAACTTCTCCTTTATTTCCCTGTCACCTTGATTCCTGATTGCCGATAAGGCTATACCCCATGCTGCTGTCACACCAATAAGCGGAGCTCCTCTGACGGCCATTGAGTTTATTGCAAAAATTACGTCATCGGCACTCCGTAAGGGCATTTGCTCAAAAGAAAATGGCAGTTTCCTTTGATCTATTACCCAGACAAGCGATCTCTCTTCCTCGTCGGGCCATATACTGCGGTAATGTCTCCCCGCGATATTCATAAAATTTTGTTATGCAAGGATTGATTATGCAAAATTATAAATAATTGATGATTTTGATTTTTATCATTTCAATAAAATCCAGTTGTGTTTGCTGTTAATAACCCTCGTCCTGTACTGACTGTTAACCAATTTCTTCTATTATGTAACAGGGATTTGGATTTTTCGAACAAATCACCCGATAATTCAATGATTTTCGTTTCAAGTATTTATATTTGTCATAAAAACTGTTTAGAACGAGTATGGTATGGTAAATAAAGAAGAGTACAAGACAAAGATTATTCTTACTGCAATAAAGATATTCAGTCGCTACGGCTTTAAGAAGACCACCATGGAGGAGATTTCTAAAGCACTGAAGAAGGGCAAGAGCTCAATTTACTATTACTATAAGAGCAAGGAGGAGATTTTTGAAGCTGTGGTGTTATATGAGGCAAACCAGTTGAGGAGCCAGCTTACCTCAGCAATCAAAGAGGTTGAAGATCCGGCAGAGAAGCTTACCAACTATATTTTTGTGAGGATGCGGGCTTTTGAAAAATTATCTAATTATTATAATGCAGTCTTTGACAAGAACCTCGACCATTATGATTTCATTGAGAAGATCAGGATGAGATTCGACAGAGAAGAGCTGGCAACCTTCAGGTTGATAATTTATGTGGGCCGACAGAGGGGTACATTCAGGGTTGACAACAGTGAATATACAGCTATGGCTATTCAGACAATGCTAAAAGGCTTTGAGGTGCCAATGTTCTGGAGTAAGCGCGATCTTGATAATGAGAGCCGGCTGGATGCCATTCTCAAGGTAATATTTTATGGTATCCTAAATAAGTAGAAATCAGGCACCGGCCTTTTTCCGGTGCTTGGTGCTGTAGGCCCATATAAGTATTCCCACGCCAAGCAGAATAAACGGCAGACTCAATAACTGTCCCATATTAAGTGTCATACCCTTTTCAAACGACACCTGTTCCTCCTTGACAAATTCAACAAAGAACCTGAACAGGAAAACCATTATCAGGAACAGGCCAAAGAGTAAGCCCGGAGTAGTCTTTCCCTTGTTCTTCCAGTATAATCTCATCAGGATGGCAAACGTGATCAGGTAAGCCAGTGACTCGTATATCTGAGTAGGATGTTTTGGTGCATTCTCCCCGTTGCGGAAGAAGACAAAGCCCCATGGCAAGGTTGTCTCAACGCCATATATCTCTGAGTTAAACAGGTTCCCCAGACGTATCAGTGCTCCGGCAAGAGCAACTACCACAACAACCCTGTCGAGTACCCAGATATATGACTTTTTCTCCTTTTTCACAAAGAGCCACAATGCAATAAGTATACCCAGGGCGGCACCATGGCTGGCAAGGCCTCCTTTCCATACTTTTATTATCTCCAGTGGGTGACTGAGGTAAAATCCGGGTTCATAAAAAAAACAATGGCCCAGTCTTGCTCCGAGTATTGTTCCCAGGGCAGCATAGACTGTCAGTTTATCAAGAAGCTCATCACTCAGCCCCTCATTACGAAACATACGTCTCATAATATAATAACCGAAGACAAAGCCTGAAGCAAAGAGTAATCCATACCATCTGACCGCAATCGTGTGGCCTAAAATTGGTATCCGGAAGATTTCCGGATTAACATCCCAGGGTATAAGAAGAAAGTCCATTTGCTAATTATTTGAATTGCAAACATAAATAAAAATATTTAAATCTCTTGTTAAGGCTTGATTAAGGCCACATGAAGTGAAATTGAAAAATTGGTGTAAGTTTGTAGACTGTGAAAAGGTTAAGAAAAATAATAATAGGTGCAGGAGTTATTTTTTCGGCTGTTATAGTCATCTCTTCCTGCGCGAAGATAGCCAGGCCAACAGGAGGACCCAAAGATGTGACTCCGCCTGTCATCCTTGCCAGCGTCCCGGAAAATGGCTCAACCAGCTTCTCGGAGAAGTCATTCAGAGTCACTTTTGATGAATTTGTGACTCTTGATAAGATCAATGAAAAATTTATGGTTTCTCCGCCAATAGGGAAAAATCCGGAGATAGCTCTAAAGGGTAAGACGCTTGTTGTAAGCTGGGAAGAAGATCTGGCTGACAGCACAACATATACCTTCTATTTTCAGGATGCTATACGTGATAACAATGAAGGGAATACACTGAATAATTACAGTTATGTCTTTTCTACCGGAAAGGTGTTGGATTCACTTACTCTTACAGGCAATATATTAAATGCAGGGACCCTTGAGGCAGAGACCAGTGCTCTTATAATGCTTTATTCAAACCTGGCTGACACAGCACCGCTGAAAACCATGCCTTCATATATCTCAAAGCCTGATGCCTCGGGTGGCTTTACGGTAATGAATATGAAACCTGGCACATACAGACTGTATGCACTTAATGATCTTAACGGCAATAAGATGTTCGATGGAGGAGAGGAGGGCTTTGCATTCTATGACTCTGTTATCACAGTCACGCCTGAAGCATTCTATGGTGTCAGACCTGACACTGTAAGTAGGATGGCAAAACCAAAATTACCATCAAGGGGAAGCACTGCAACCGCTTCTACTTCCACTGTCAAACCAGATATCTTCACACTGGGTAAATATCAACTATACATGTTTACTGAAAAGCCAGTGAAGCAATACCTGACATCGTCAGACCGATCAGCTGCCGGCTCACTTGTGTTCACCCTGGCAGTGCCGGCCGACACATCACATTTTGATTTTACCCTGGCTGGTATTCCCGATACAACATGGTATTTAGAACACAATAGTGCCCGTGATACATTCCGTGTTTGGATTACCGATCCTGCGGTATATGCCAGCGAATTACTTACTGCAGTGCTGAATTACCCGTATACTGATTCCACAAATACTTTGATTTATAAGGAAGATTCGGTTAAAATGAGATTTTTTACCAGGGAGGAGAGGACACAAAAAGGAAAAAAGCCAACACTGAAGCCTGAGACAAATATTTCGGCAACTATAAAACCTGTTGCATCCATCTTTTTCAGATCAAAGACCCCGTTTGCCCTGCCTGATACCTCAAAGATTAAGTTTGTACAGAAGATTGATACGGTAAGCACTGTTATTAAACCTGAGTTTATCCGTGATGAGGCTGACAGCAGGCTGCTTCACCTTAAAAACAAACTGGTGCCGAATGCCACCTATACACTTATCTGTAACAAGAATTCCTTATCAGATATTTTCGGGCTGCAGAATGACTCACTGGCATATAAATTCAGGGTAACGACAGCTGAGGAGTACGGGATACTTATTGTCACAATGAAGGGTTATGATGGCAATGTGATAATACAGCTACTGAACGAAAAGGAGAAGGTGATAGCTGAAAAAAGAGCCGTTTCACCCGGGAAAGTCACCTTTGATTTTATTGAAAAGGGAAAATACCGCCTCAAGGCGATTTATGACCTTGATAATGATGGCAGGATCACCACAGGGGATTTTCTCAGGGGTATCCAACCGGAACCGGTCTCATATTATGACCAGGAGACAGAGGTACTTGTAAACTGGGAGATAGAAGTGTCTGACTGGGACCTGGGAGAGAGAAACAGGAAAAGTCTTGATTTGAGAAATAAGCCTGAATCAAAATCAACAAAGAGATGACAACACGGAGGCGTTTTATAAGAGACAGTGCCATTGCCGGAGCAGCATTGGGAGCCGGGTTGCCGGTATTTGCATCGTCAAAGGGAAGTAAATGGGTGTCAAACAGACCCCCGGTGAAACAGCGGCTCTTTAAAAGTAAAGCCGTTGAAAACATAATTGGTGAGATCAGTGATTTTCTTGGCAATAATGAGCTTGCATGGCTATTTGAGAATTGTTTCCCTAACACTCTTGACACCACTGTCTTTTATTCAGAAAAGGAGAAAAGACCTGATACATTTGTCATTACAGGGGACATTCATGCCATGTGGCTTCGTGACTCTACGGCACAGGTATGGCCATATATCTCACTTGCCTCAGCTGACAGGGATCTGCAGTCACTTATTGCCGGCGTCATCAACAGACAGATAAAATGCATACTTACAGATCCTTATGCAAATGCCTTTAATGATGGTCCTGGCGAGAGCCCGTGGATAAACGACATCACCGATATGAAGCCGGAACTTCATGAACGAAAATACGAGATAGATTCACTCTGCTACCCTGTAAGGTTGTCATACGGATACTGGAAGAGGACAAACGACAGGTCTGTGTTTGATGCTTCATGGAAAGAGGCAATGAAATCTGTCGTTACAACCTTCAGAGTCCAGCAACGGAAAGATGGCCCCGGCCCTTATAAATTTCAGAGGGTAACAGGATGGCAGACTGATACTGTTGCCGGTGGTGGTTATGGTAACCCTGTTGTTCCTGTAGGCCTTATAGTATCCATATTCAGGCCATCCGATGATGCTACAATATGGTCGTTCCTCATACCATCAAACTACTTTGCGGTCAGATCACTGAGACAGATAAGTGAGATAGCTGAAGTGGTATACAACGACAAGACACTTAGTGCAGATGCAACTCTCCTTGCAGATGAGGTTGAGAAGGCACTTAAAGAATATGGAGTTGCAAAGCATCCTCTTTTTGGTGATATAATCCCATATGAGACTGACGGATACAGCAATTTCAATTTCATGGATGATGCAAATGTGCCAAGCCTTCTGGCAATGCCATACCTGGAGGCTATTGAAAAGAGTGACCCACTATATCAGAATACCCGGAAGTTTGTTCTCAGCAGCAGCAATCCATATTATTTCAAGGGTATTTATGGGGGAGGAGTGGGAAGCCCTCATACCGGACTAAACCGGATATGGCCTATCTCACTTACTGTACAGGCCCTTACGGCGACCACTGATTATGATATTATTTCATCACTGAGGATGCTCAAGGCGACACATGCCGGCACCGGTTTCATGCATGAGTCATTTCTCAAGGATGACCCGGGGCAGTTCACACGCAAGTGGTTTGCCTGGGCCAACACCATCTTTGGTGAGCTGGTATTAAAGACATACCAAACCAACCCGGAGCTATTAAAAGAGATATAATAATTAATACTTCAGATATGATTGATATTGTTGCCGGAGTAGATATTGGCGGAACAAATACAGTAACAGGCTTTGTAACATCCGATGGTGAAGTTATTGCCGAAGGTCGTCTCTCCACAGCCGACTATGCCTTTGCCGAAGATTTTGTGGATGCACTCTCAGCGAAGATAAAAGAGATGCTTCATGGCAGGGATGATTTGAATATCAGGGGCATAGGCATAGGTGCTCCCAATGCTAACTTTCATAAGGGTACAATTGAGCTTGCACCAAACCTTCGGTGGAAGGGAATAGTTCCACTGGGAGATATGATTGCTTCAGCTACTGGGTTGAAGGTCAGACTCACCAACGATGCCAACGCAGCTGCACTGGGAGAGATGTTGTTCGGTGCTGCCATGGGCGTAAAAGACTTTATAATACTTACACTGGGCACCGGACTGGGCAGCGGTATTGTTGTTGATGGAGAGGTTGTATATGGCCATACCGGCTTTGCCGGAGAGCTGGGCCATCTCACTGTTGTCTCCGGGGGCAGGGTATGCGGCTGTGGCCGCAGAGGATGTCTTGAGACATATGCTTCTGCCACCGGCCTGGTGCGTACCGTAATGCAGCTTCTGGGCGACAGGAGAGAGGAGAGTATCCTGCGTGATATGAAGTCGTCAGAGATAACCTCAAGGCGGGTGGCCGAAGCTGCTGCTGCCGGAGACATCATTGCTGCTGAAGCCCTCGATCAAACCTCGCGGATGATTGCCCTGGGTATCGCCAATAGCGTGGTATTCTCTAGCCCCGAAAAAATATTCCTCTTTGGAGGCCTCGCACAAGCCGGTGATGCACTTTTTGTACCGGTGCGCAAATATACCGACGAGCTGGTTCAACCTGTCTTTAAAGGGACATTCTCAATACTACCATCCGGGTTGCCTGAAGCAAGAGCCGCAGTACTGGGCGCTTCAGCCCTTATCTGGAAGGAGATAAAATAAATTTGCTCCTTTCACATCATTAATTTATCTTTGCATAAATGGTTCTCTTGGTTCAGAAGTAAACCAAACCAAAATAGATGAAGGTATTAGAAATCAGGGAAATTGATTTGGGTTCAGTTTATCCGGCACTGGCTGAGGTTTCAGCCAGGCTGGATGAACTATCTCAAAAAAACAGAATTGAGACAATAAACTGGTCGTCACACCTGTATAAGCCAGATGTAGAGTTTGTTATGGCATACGGGCAAAAGGAGATATATCTGAAGTTTTATGTCAGGGAAGAGTATACCAAAGCGGAAAAGTATGAAACTAATCAAATGGTTTGTGAAGACTCCTGTGTGGAATTATTCATTTCTCCTTCTGATGACGGTATTTACTATAACCTGGAGTTTAATCCTATTGGAATAGCTCTTATGGGTTGCGGAACAGGGCGGCATGACAGTAAACGGGTTGATGCTGCAGTAGTGAATAACATACGTCATCTTGCCTCAATGGGTGACAAGCCTTTTTCTGAGATCAGTGGAGATAATATATGGACTCTTACCGTTGCTATTCCTTTTGAGACATTCTTCCGCCACAACATTGAATCAGTAAAGGGAAAAAGTTTCAGGGCAAACCTGTATAAATGTGGTGATAAGCTTACGACCCCGCATTATGTCACCTGGAATCCTGTAGGGAGTGAGAAGCCTGATTTTCACAGGCCGGAATATTTCGGAGAGATAAAATTTATATAGATAAAAATGTTAAAGGGAAATGCAGTCATAGGACAGTCGGGTGGCCCGACATCAGTAATAAACTCAAGTCTTGCAGGAGTGATTCATGCATGTCGTAACTCACCTGTGATCGGGGAGGTATATGGAATGCATTATGGTATTGAAGGGTTGATGATGGGGTTATTATATGACCTTGGTAATCAGCCTGACACTGTTATTTCGGGATTACGTACGACTCCATCATCAGCTCTTGGGTCATCAAGACATAAACTGAAGGAGGAAGACTTCCCGAAGATACTTGAGGTATTGAAGAGACACAATATACGATACTTCTTTCTTATTGGGGGTAATGACACCATGGACACCATAAACCGTGTTGAGGCATGGTGTAACAGTTACGGGTATGAGATACACGGCATAGGAATACCCAAGACCGTTGACAATGATCTTTTCGGTACCGATCACACACCTGGATTTGCTTCTGCAGCATGGTCGAACATACTTAATGTGCGACAGGCAGGTGTTCTTGCCCGTGACATGAAGATGGTGGACCAGTTTGTCATCTACCAGACCATTGGCCGTGATGCCGGCTGGCTGGCTGCTGCCACTGCTATGGCAAAGAGGGATGAGGATGATGCGCCTCATCTTATATATACACCTGAGCATCATTTCAGCAGGGAGAAGTTTCTATCTGACGTTGATAATGTAATAAAGCGGTTTGGCTGGGTCTCTATC